>JAUNDF010000104.1 GCA_030526225.1 Clostridia bacterium | reverse complement strand
TTCTACAACAGGAGGTCTCTTTTTTCACTGTCCGTTCCTTGGGGAACAGTCCAGAGGAAGGCAGCGTGACGGATGAGGTCTTTTATTCTTCATTGCCCGGCAGCTTCACCAGCACACAGGCGCAAAAGTTGGGCTTGGGCTGATAGCAGTAGATTTTCAGGTTGGCGTTGATTTCCGGGCTGTAGCTTTCAAGGGTGCGCTTCACGCCGTTAAGGGCCACATCAGCGTAGGCCACCAGCCACTTCCGGTCGCCGTTTTCAAACACCTCGTAGAAGGAGCGGTTGAGCATTTCGTCAATGCTTTTGCCCTCCAGCACCTCCATCTCCTTGTTGCAGTAGCGGAAGATAAAGTCCATGCCGCGGCCATGCTCGTCAAACACCAGCTCAATCACGCAGAAGGCCAGGGGCAGCTCGTCCAGCAGGGCGAAGCGGTCCCACTCGCTGCCGCTCTCCACAGCGGCGGTGATGGACTTGGGGCGGGTGATGGGCTTTTGCCGTGCGCGGCCCTGAAAACGGACACCGTCCTTCATAATATATACGGAGCCCTCGGTGCCGCTGATATAAGCAAAGGCCAGCACCACGCCCTTGTTCACGCTGACGAACAGATTCGCGGGGGCCTGTTCAATCAGCCGGCGAATGGGCAGAAAGGTCTCCAGCGTATCGCCGGTTTCCATATGCAGCACGGTTTTTCTGCCGTTTCTTGTGGCATACATCACCTGATCAAAGGTGAACTGATGTCTGTTTAACAGTTTCTCCATCCGTGGTTCCTCTCTTTCGACGATGATGTTTTCATGCATCATCCTGCACATTATACAGCATCATCAGGCAAATTGCAACAAGAATCATGTTTTTCTGTGCAATCCCTTCTCCTTTCGGCAATCGCGCCTGTTTTCAGTCCTTGCCGAAAGCGCCGTTTGTTGCCATTTGCGTGTTTAGACATTCTGTTTCACGATTGTCCATAATTTGTCATTGACATATCTTGCAATGTTCTGTACAATCTACACTGATATGGCAGCGCAGGAACAGCCATGTGAAATTCCCGTCTGCCGTCCTCCTTTCCGGCTCAAATTATTGTTTTATCGTGTTTTATGCACGATGCGCCATCTCATCCGCACTTCTTCTACCGCCGGAAAAGACATCAACAGAAAGGCATGAATCAGATGAACAGAAAGATTGCTCTGCGGCTTGTCCGGAATGTGCTGATTGCCGTCATCGCCCTGTGCCTGCAGTTTGTGTTCCTCAGCCAGCTGCAGTCCGCCATGGCCATGAACCGTCAGCAGGCCAATTCCGGAACGAAGCTGGCCATTGCCGCCCAGCGCCTGCTGGAGAATGCAGCGGATGCCGACGCGGACTGGGCCATCTATGACAATTTCCTTGCCGACAAGGTGGATACCGTGGCATGGCTGCTGGATGCCGCCGCTGCCGGTGAGGAGGTGCTGACCGCCGCCGCCGAGCAGTGGGGCTTGTGCCGCGTGTATCTGGCAGACAGTCAGGGCAACATCACCTACGCCTCCGAGGGCAGGCCCGCCACCCTGGAGGAGGCCGGTCTGGGCCGTCTGCTGGCCTTTGCCCGGGGCGAAGACGATCGCCCCTATGTCACACTGGACAACGTGTGCCATTACATGAGCCGCCGGGCGGATGATTCCTATCTGGTGGGCGGCATCGACTGCACCGAAATGATTGCCGCGCAGGACGAGCGCTACACCGCCGCCTATTCCCTGCGGGATATCAAGGTGGGTCAGGCTGGCTTTGTGCTGGCTGTGAACACCGCCGACAGCACCGTGGCCTATGCACCGGATGAAGCCCTCATCGGGCAGCCCGCCTCTGTGCTGGGTATGGATGAAGCGCTTGTGCAGGGCACTTCCGGCTACATTACATGGCAGGGCGAAGCGTGGCATTATCAATCCGCCCCTGCCCATGCGGACAAGAACGATTACCTGCTCGTTGCCATGGTGCCCAAGGCCGAGCTGACCGACTCCTCCGCGCCCGTGGTGTGGACGGCCATGATTATCAGCGCGCTGGCTGCCGCCGCCCTGATTGTGTTCATGCTCCTGCTTGATTTGGAGGGTCAGGACGAAGCCCGCTGCTGCCGGGTGACAAAGCACATCTGCCTGAACCTTTCCGCCGGCAAGCGTCTGCGGACGGTGGCCGTGGCGGCGCTGGCCGTGCTGGTGGCCGCCTCCGCTTTTGTCAACTGCCTGACCAACGTTTCCCGTCAGGCGCTGATTTTTGAGAGCAAGCTGACGGATGTGGATGAAATTCTCGCCCGCAACGATGAGCGCACCGCCGCCATCAAGGCCGCCTATGAGGATGAATACACCCGCCGCGCCGTCAACGTTGCCGCAACGCTGGATGCCATGCCGGAGCTGTGCACCAACGAAAACCTGAACGTCTTTGCCGCCGTTGCCTGTCTGGATTCCGTTTCCCTGTTCAACGGTCAGGGCAAAATCACCGCCACCAGCACCCCCTATACCGATTACGCCCTCAGCAAGGACGAAAACGACCAGTCCTACCCCTTCTGGAAGGTGGTCAAGGGCTACATTCACCTGCTGGTTCAGCCCGCCATGCCCAACGAAAGCACCGGCGATCTGGTTCAGTACATCGGTGTCGCCCGGGATGACGGGCCGGGCATGGTGCAGATTTCCATGCTGCCCACCATGCTGGAAAGAAGGCTGTAGACCACCGGGCTGGCCCATGTGCTGCACAACATTGCCGTGGAAAACGGCGGCTTCCTGTTTGCCGTGTCCATGGCGGACGGCACCTTCTCCGCCCATCCCACGGAAAAGTACATCGGCCGCAGTGCCGCTGATTACGGCATCACCGAGGCCTGCCTGAAGGATGACTACATCGGCTGGCAGCGCATCGACGGCATCTCCTGCTTTGTAATGACCCGCCTGCACGGCGATGACCTCATCTGCGTGGCTGTGCCCACCTCCGTTTTGACGGAAAGCGTGCTGCCCGTCACATTGCTCATCGGCGTTTCCGGTCTGGTGATGCTGGCCCTGCTGGTGTTGGCCGGTATGCTGTGCAATGCCGACAGCCTGAAAAAGCAAAGCACCCGCGAAGCCGAGGGCGAAAAGCGGCTGTTCACCGTCACCGCCGATGACGGCCGCAAGCGCATGACCGTTTCCGCCGCCGGCCGCTGGGACGGCACCGGCATTCCCTTCTCCCAGCTGGATGCCTCCGGCAAGCTGCAGCGAATGCTGGGCTGGCTCATCAGCGGCGCGGCACTGGTGCTGCTGATGTTCATCTCCACAGGGGCGGTCGAAAAGAGCGGCATCCTCTCCTTCATCTTCTCCCGCCGCTGGGAAAAGGTGCCCAGCCTGTTCTCCGTCACCTATGTCATCATCACCGCCATTCAGATGCTGACCGTGGCCGGCATTGTGCGCTGGGTCATCCGCCGCATCACCCGCATGGAAAGCAGCCGCACGGAAACCGTGGGCCGGCTGGTGGACAGCTTCATCAAGTACATCACCGCCATCGGCGTGATTTTCTACAGCCTGCAGTTCTTCGGCGTGGATACGGGCACGCTGCTGGCCGGTGCCGGCATCCTGACCCTGATTGTGGGCCTTGGCGCACAGCAGCTGGTGGCTGATATCATGGCGGGCCTGTTCATCGTGTTCGAGGGCGAGTTCCGGGTGGGCGACATCGTCACCATCGACGGCTGGCGCGGCACGGTGGAAGAAATCGGCATCCGCACCACCAAAATCAAGTCCCCCGGACAGGATATCAAGATTGTGCGCAACAGCGCCATTTCCGGTGTCATCAACCAGACCCGCCAGTTCTCTTACGCCGTGGCCGACTGCGGCATTGAATACGGCGAAAGTTTGGAGCGCGTGGAAGCCGTGCTCAAGCGGGAGCTGCCCCACATCAAGGAGCATCTGCCCGCCATTGTGGACGGCCCCTTCTACAAGGGCGTGGCCGAGCTGGGCGACTCCAGCGTGGTGGTCCGCATCGTGGCCCAGTGCGCCGAGAAGGACCGCATCCAGCTGCAGCGTGACCTGAACCGCGAAATCAAGCTGATTTTCGACCGCAACGATGTGGGCATCCCCTTCCCGCAGATTGTTATCAATCAGCCCACCCCCCGCGCAGAGGCAACCCCTGCCGAAAAGCATGCCGCCGCTGCCTTTGTGGCCGATCAGAAGGAAAAGCTGCAGGAGCATCCCTCCGAGCCCGGCTGATGCTCCCCCATTCCGATGCTTGTCCGGCACCATGCCGGGTGAGATAAATTGCAACAAGCAACAGAAAGGAAATTACCATGAAAAAGACTTACATCGCGGAATTCATCGGTACGCTGGCTCTGGTTGTGCTGGGCTGCGGCACTGCCATGCTGGTCGGCTGTGATGCCGCCTCCGGCTCCGGCTACCTGCTCACTGCCCTGGCCTTCGGCCTGACTATCGTGGGCATGGCCTACTGCGTGGGCAATGTCTCCGGCTGCCACATCAACCCCGCCGTTTCTCTGGGTGTGCTGCTCACCGGCGGCATCTCCGTGAAGGACTTCATCGGCTATGTGGTATCCCAGTGTCTGGGTGCCCTGGCCGGCTCCGGCCTGCTGGCCCTGATTTTCAAGACCGGCAGTGTGGCCGACAAGACCGGCGGCTTTGGCAGCAACGGTCTGGCCGGTGTGGGCGGCAGCGCAGTTGCCGGTCTGCTGGTTGAAATCGTGCTGACCTTCTTCTTCGTGCTGGTCATTCTGGGCGTTACCAGCAAAAAGGCCGGTCACGGCTCCTTCGGCGGCCTGATTATCGGCTGGACGCTGGTGCTGGTGCACATTCTGGGCATCGGCCTCACCGGCACCTCTGTCAACCCCGCCCGCAGTGTCGGCCCCGCTGTGGTGGCTGCCATCACCGGCAATGCCGCACCCCTGAGCTGCGTATGGGTGTTCATCGTTGGCCCGCTGGTGGGTGCCGCCCTGGCCGCCGGCATCTGGAAGTGCCTGTCCAAGGAATAATTCCCTGCAACGCAAAAGGAGCTGTGAACTTCACAGCTCCTTTTTTGACCTCTTCCGCCCCTTCGGGGCAC
>JAUNDF010000016.1 GCA_030526225.1 Clostridia bacterium | reverse complement strand
ATCAGGAGCAAGTATGGCTTATAAGGTGAAAGTGACCGCCCATGCTGAGCAGGATTTGGACGATATCATCGGCTATATCATGACAAAGCTGCGCAATTCACAGGCGGCCCGGCATGTACTGAGAGAAGTTGAGAAAATCTACGCTGTTCTGGCAGAAACGCCAGTGGCCTATGCTGAATGTGCACATCCACTGCTGAAAGGCCATAGAAAAGCGACCTTTATGCGATACCTGATGATTTATCGCATTGTGGACGATACTGTATATGTGGAACGGTTCTTCAGTGAACTGGAGGATTATGCGAACAAACTGTAAGGAATAAATCATGATTGACGACCTGAGATTCAGCAAAGATTACTATCATGGCTGCGAAGGAGAGGAAGAGGTTATTATTTCCTTGGATTCCAATCCTTTATTCAATATTCATTTATGGATTGGGTATTTGGATGATATTTTGAACAACCCTGACCTTTCCGGTATTGGGTGGAATGGATTTACAAGGGATTATCATCAGTTGGAAGGTGCCTTTTCGACAAAAACTGATATGTGCAGAGTTTATAGCACACAGGAATACCTTGAAGATTTACTGCAATACAAGGAACGCAACTTTGACTATCCGGAAACGAAATAGGTGTTCAAATCAATTGTAAGTTTGTTATAGCTTGCAATAGCAGAACAATCAACTATCACCATTCAGGTTGAATAATAAATGCTAAATAGATTTACTCAATGCATAATCTGAAGAAGAAAGAACTGTAGAAACTGGAAAAGCCCCGCATCAGCGAGGAATTCATGCGATTCTGGCTGCATCGGTTCAGAAAACTCGATGTAAAACTGCAAGCCCATCGAAAAATGCTGATTGACACCTTTGTCAACGCCATTTTCCTGTATGATGATAAGATGGTCATCACCTTTAATTTCAAGGATGGTACAGAAACCATCACGCTGGATTTGTTAAATTGTTCATGTCCCGAAAAGGCGCAAAAAAGTTCGGATATGAATTGGTTGGGTGCACCAGAAAAATCCGAACCGGTTGGTTCGGATTTTTTCTTTTTATCAAATCTTTGCCAATGCCATCTTCCTGTATGATGATAAGATGGTCATCACCTTCTATTTCAAGGATGCCACGGAAACAATCACACCAAATCTGTTAAATCGTTCAAATCCGGAAAGAGCGCAAGAAAAGTCGAGCGTACTCCCGGCATTTTCTGCTATACTGGGCTTGTCCGAAGGGAGGAAGGCAAAGTGGACGAAAAGATTCTGGCCGTTCAACGAATGCAGGACTGCATTGCAGCCCATCTTTCACAGCGAATCACGCTGTGTGACCTCGCCGATGCAGCCGGTTATTCTCCTTTTTATTGCGCGCGGATTTTTAAGGAGTTGACCGGGCTTGCCCCTGCAGAGTACATCAGAAGGCTTCGTCTGTCCCGTTCTGCACTGCGGTTGCGGGATGAAGGCTGCAGGGTGATTGATGCAGCATATGATACCGGCTACAACAGCGTGGACGGCTATCAGCGGGCGTTTCACCATGCATTTGGCTGCAACCCCTGTGAATATGCCAGATCACCGGTCCCGCTCCCGCTTTTCATTCCCTATGGCGTAAAGTTCAGAACACTGTGGAAGGAGCGGAAAACAATGAATCATGTGGCGAATGTGTTTCTCCAAATCATTGATAAGCCGGCGCGAAAGGTCATCATCAAACGCGGCAAAACAGCAAAGGAATACTGGACCTATTGCAAAGAAGTGGGCTGTGATGTCTGGGGCGTGCTGACCAGCATGAAGTCCCTGTGCGGCGAGCCGGTGTGCCTTTGGCTGCCCGAACAATACCGGCAGCCGGACACCTCCGAGTATGTGCAGGGTGTGGAGGTGGCTGCAGATTACGCCGACATCATCCCCGATGGGTTTGACATCATCGAATTGCCTGCCGCCAAATACCTGATGTTTCAGGGCGAGCCCTTCCGGGAGGAGGACTACTGTGAGGCAATTGAAGCGGTGCAGGCCTCCATGGCGCGGTACACCCCCGCAGTCATCGGCTATGCGTGGGATGATGCCAATCCCCGCATTCAGCTGGAGCCCCGGGGCGAAAGAGGCTATATCGAATTGAAGGCAATCAAGCCGCTGTAACATCGTACAGCAAGCAATTGTCTTTTCCCGGAAAATTATCAGGGGATGTGAACGCTGTTTGTTCACATCCCCTGTTTTTTATGTCAGATACACGCCCTTGTGCTTGCCGGTCATGGCGTATTCCACCCATTCGGCAATGTTCTGCGCGTGGTCGCCGATGCGCTCGTAATACTTGGCAATCATCATCAGGTCCAGCGCCTGATGGGCCGCCTCGTGGTCACTGCGGATGACCTCAATCAGTTCGCCCTTGACCGCCGCGAACAGATCATCCACCTCATCATCCATGCCGATGATTTTCCGGGCCAGATACAGGTCCTTGTCCACATAGGCATCCAGCGCGCCGTTGACCATCACGATGGCCTTTTCCGCCATCTGCATCAGGTTCGGCAGCTCCGGCACCTTGTCCTGCCGGCACAGGTAGCTGACCAGCTCGCCGATATCCGCCGCCTGATCGCCGATGCGCTCCATGTCGGTAATCATCTTCAGCGCCGCAGAGACAAACCGCAGATCGGAAGCCACCGGCTGCTGGTGCAGCAGCAGCTTCAGGCACATGGCCTCAATATCCCGCTCTGCCTGATCGATGACCATATCCGCCTCGATGGCCTGCACGGCCTCCGATGCATCCTTTTTCTCCAGCGCGTTGGTGGCGTGGCGGATGGCCTGCTCGATGCCGCTGCCCATGTCCAGCAGGCTTTGACCAAGGGCGCGGAGCTGTTCGTCATATTGGGTTCGCATTGCGTTTTTTCCCTCCCATCAGCCAAACCGGCCGGTGATGTATGCCTCAGTACGGGCATCCTTCGGTACAGAAAACAGCTTGGCCGTCTGGCCGTATTCCACCACCTCACCCAGCAGGAAGAAGGCGGTTTTATCCGAGATGCGGGCAGCCTGCTGCATGTTGTGGGTCACCATGACGATGGTGTACTTTTCCTTCAGCTGCAGGCAGAGCTCCTCGATTTTGCTGGTGGAAATGGGGTCCAGGGCGGAGGTGGGCTCGTCCATCAGCAATACCTCCGGCTCTACCGCCAGTGCACGGGCGATGCACAGCCGCTGCTGCTGACCGCCGGACATGCCCAGCGCGTCCTTCTTCAGCCGGTCCTTTACCTCATCCCAGATGGCCGCGCCCTGCAGGCTGCGCTCCACGATTTCATCCAGCTTTGCCTTGCTGCGGATGCCGTGGGTGCGGGGACCGAAGGCGATGTTGTCGTAAATGGACATGGGAAAGGGGTTGGGCTTTTGGAACACCATGCCCACCCGGCGGCGCAGCTCGGTGGTATCCAGCTCGCGGTAGACGTTTTTCCCATCCAGCAGGATGTCGCCGTCAATGCGGCAGCCGGCCACCAGATCGTTCATGCGGTTGATGGATTTGAGCAGCGTGGATTTGCCGCAGCCGCTGGGGCCGATAAAGGCGGTGATCTCCTTTTCCTCAATGCCCAGGGAAACATCCTTCAGCGCGTGAAAGCTGCCATAGTGCAGATTCAGGTTTCGGATATCAAGCTTCATCGGTTCTTTCCTCCCAGCTTTTTGGCAATGACGGCGGACAGGCTGTTGATGACAAGCACCATGGCCAGCAGGACCACCGCCGTAGCATAGCTCTGGTTCATGTACAGACCCTCGGTGGAAATGGTGAACATGTGCACCGCCAGCGTTCTGGCAGAGCCGAACACCGTGGAGGGTACCTGTGCCACCGTGCCTGCGGTGTAAATCAGGGCTGCCGTTTCGCCCACAATCCGGCCGATGGCCAGAATAACGCCGGACAATACGCCCGGCATGGCGCTGGGCAATACCACCTTCATGGTGGTGCGCAGCCGCCCTGCGCCAAGGCCGAAGCTGCCTTCACGGTAGCCATCCGGCACGGCCAGCAGCGCTTCCTCCGTGGTGCGCATGATGGTGGGCAGCACCATGATGGACAGCGTCAGCGCACCGGAAAGCAGGGACAGGCCCATCTTCAGCGCCACCACAAAGAAGGAGGCACCGAACAGACCGTAAATGATGGACGGAATGCCGGAGAGGGTCTCCGCCGTCATCCGCACAGCCTTTACCAGACGGCTGCCCCGGGGTGCGTATTCCGTCAGCCAGATGGCCGCGCCGATGCCCAAAGGCACACACACCAGCAGGGACAGCACCGTCATCAGCAGCGTGTTGATGATGGCAGGCATCATGGATACATTTTCGGAATTGTACTTCCACGCGAACAGCTCCGGCGAAAGATGGGGTATTCCCTTGATGAGGATGTACCCCACCACCAGCACCAGCACACCCACTGTAAAGGCGGCACCCAGGTATACACAGATGCGGCAGATTGCGGCCTTCTGTTTTGCACCCATCAGCTGCGCCTCCTTTTCAGAATGCTTGCCAGCACGTTAATCATCAGGATGAACACAAACAGCACCACGGCCGTGGCAATCAGTGCCTCCCGGTGCAAATCCGCCGCATAGCCCATCTCGATAACGATGTTGCTGGTCATGGTGCGGATGCCCGCCAGCAGGCCCTTGGGCATGGCGGTCCGGTTGCCGGCCACCATCATTACGGCGGTGGCTTCGCCGATGGCGCGGCCGATGCCCAGAATGATGCCGGCCATCACGCCGGATTTGGCCGCGGGCAGCATCACCCGGAACACGGCCCGCTCATGGGTTGCCCCCAGGGCCAGCGCACCCTCGTAGTAGGAGGACGGCACGGCGTTCAGCGCCGATTCCGCCACGGTGATGATGGTGGGCAGAATCATGATGCCCAGCAGCAGGCTGGCTGTCAAAAGGCTCAGGCCTGTGCCGCCGAAGCAGTCCCGAACCAGCGGCACGATGACCACCAGCCCGAAAAAGCCGTACACCACCGAGGGGATGCCCGCCAGCAGCTGCACCGCCGGGCGAAGCAGCTTGACCATCCGTTTGGATGCAAAGCGGGACAGGAACAGCGCCGTCATCAGTCCTGCGGGAACGCCGATGATCAGTGCGCCGCCGGTTACATACACGGAGCCGAGAATGAAGGGCAGGATGCCGAAAATCTCCTGCCCGGGCTTCCATTTCTGTCCGGTCAGGAAGGGCAGAAGCCCGATTTTCTCAAGGCCGGGCAAGCCGCCCAGCAGCAGGAACACGCAGATGAGCACCACGGCCAGAATCGAAACCAGGGCCGTGAGGGTGAACACGGCTTTCGCCGCATTCTCCTTCACGGTCTGGGCATTGAAGCGCTGCATTTTATTCACCAAGCTCAGTCCAGTCGGTCACATCGCCCACATAGATGCTCTTCACATTTTCAGCGGTCAGGTTGTCGGTGGGGTTATCCAGGCTGACGATGACAGCAATGCCGTCCATTGCGATGGTCAGGGGCTCCAGACCGGCTTCCTTTTCGGAGTCCTTCAGGTCGCGGCTGGCCATGCCGATGTCGCATACGCCGTCCTTGACAGAGG
Organism: Clostridia bacterium; assembly: GCA_030526225.1. Lineage (GTDB taxonomy): Bacteria > Bacillota > Clostridia > Christensenellales > Aristaeellaceae > JAUNDF01. Next base: position 26,692 of record JAUNDF010000016.1, on the reverse strand, counting down.
TCATGCCGGAGGTGGAGTCGCTCTGCTGCAGCTCCAGGGTTACAGCGGGGTTGATGGCTTCATAGGCTTCCTTCAGCTTTTCCATCACAGGGGTGACAGAGGAGGAACCGGCGATGACCACCTTGCCCTCAGCCGTGCCGCCGGCAAAGGCAGCAGCCGTTTCGTTGACGGTGATGTAGCCGTTCTTTTCAACCACAGCCTGACCCTCGGCGCTCATGATGAAGTCGATGAAGTCCTGTGCGGCGGGGCTTACTTCGCCCTTGACGGCGATATTGAAGGGGCGGGCAATCTTGTAGCTGCCTTCCTTGATGGTATCAACGCCGGGGTTTACGCCGTCGATGGCCACGGCCTTGACGGTGTCGTTCAGGCTGCCCAGGGAGATGTAGCCGATGGCGGCGTTATCGCCGGCCACGCTGGTCATCATGACGGAGGTGGAGTTGGTGATGTCGCAGTCGTCGGTGGTGTAGTCAACCTTCTTGCCCTCGGCGTTCTTCTGCTCGATGCCGAACAGCTCGATGAATGCGCCGCGGGTGCCGGAGCCATCCTCACGGGAGAACACGTGGATTTCATCAGCCATGGCAAAGCCGGTGGCAGTCAGGCTCAGGGCCATTACAAGAGCGGCAATCTTCTTCACAATACGCATAGTTTTCATTTCCTTTCTTCTTTCCGTTTCTTTTGGGTACGGGACAAGCATACACCGGCCATGTATCAAACAAATGATGCGTTTGTGAAAGATGGGTAAAAAGTAAATCAAGAAAAAAGAGGCCGCGGGAAGCGCCGGAACGCTTCTCACAGCCTCTGGATGGATGAAGTTTTTCTGATGCTGAATTACTTGCCGACCTTGCTCAGGGCGTCTTCCACAGCGGCCATAATGCCGTTGCTGGAGACGGTAGCACCGCTGGCCACATCCACCTTGGTGGACTGGGCAGCAATGATGGCATCGGGGATGGTCTTGTAGGCGGGATCGCATACACCGGGGGTGTCATTGTGGCTGAGCACCTCGATCTTGGCAATCTTGTCGCCGTCCATGGTCACCTTCACCTTGGTCTCGCCGCCAAAGCCCTGAGCAACACCGATGTATTCATTGGCAGCCAGAGTCTCTTCCACGGGAACCTCAACGGGCTCTTCAGCATAGCCGAAGTGGATGTTCAGCAGCTCGATGGTCTTGCGGGCCACGTCTGCAGTCAGGCCGCCGCAGCGACGCTTGCGGATGGGGTCCTTGCGCTCCACGTTGGCAGCGGTCATGAAGGTGGAAACGGAGTCCACGCAGTTTACGCTGGGAGCAACGGTCTTGCAGGGAGCTTCGCCTTCGGGCTGGTAGATGGGCAGCTCGGTGGAGCAGTACCATGCAAACAGCTTCTTTACGATTTCGCGGGAAGCTTCGGGCTCGCAAACCAGGCCGATGAAGCCCACAGCGCCGCCCAGTGCGCCGCACAGGGTGCCGCAGGTGTAGCCTTCCTTGCCGTTGGCGAACATTTCAGCGGGAATCATGTTGTAGGGGAAGCCGACCTTCTCCCGCATCACGCCCAGCAGAGCCTTGGCAGCGCCGTAGCAGCAGCCGTTTTCGAAGTAGCCGTCATATGCGGCCTGCATCACTTCGTCGGGGTCAACCTCCACATAGGGGAAGGGATACACGGGAGCCTTGGTCTCCTCGGCGGTTTCGGCAATGGCGGGAACGGCCATCACAGCGGAGCCAACAGCGGCGGCAGCGGCAGCCAGCTTGGCGGAATTCTTCAGGAACAGTCTGCGATCCATATTCATAACAAACATACCTCACATTTTTATGAATTCACAACGAAGTTGTTGTTATTATATTAACAATTGATATCCTGTCTGTAAAATGCTATAATAGACTTGTTCATAACAAATCTGGTATAACCTGTGAGGAAGCCCATGACCATCAAGCATTTGCGGATATTCACCGAGGTATGCCGCCAGGGCAGTGCCACCCGGGCGGCCGAAGCGCTGCACATGACCCAGCCTGCCGTATCCCGGGCCATCCGGGAGATGGAGGATTATTACCACCTGCGCCTGTTCGAGCGGGATAATCAGCGGCTGAAGCTGACCGAATGCGGGCACATCTTCTCCGAGCGCGCCGCGCGGCTTGTTTCGGAATTTGACCTGCTATAGCGGGACATGCACCGCTGGAATGACCACCACCGGCTGGTCATCGGCACCAACTACTCCAACAGCGAGCAGGTGCTGCCCTCCCTCATCGCCCAGCTGAAGGCCCGCTATCCCGAGATGAACATTCTGGCGCGGGTTGCGCCCTCCAATCAGCTGAACAGAATGCTGATGGACAACGAGCTGGACATCGCTCTCATGGGCAGCGCGCCGGAGCATGAGCTGTTCTCCTGCCGCCATCTGGGCAGTGACCGGTTCGTGGCCGTGCTGCCGCCCAAGCATCCCCTGACGGAAAAGGAGCAGGTCTCCCTGCAGGACCTGACCGCCATGCCCTTTTTTGCCCGGGAGCCCGGCTCTGCCAACCGGATGATTGTGGATGATGCCCTGGCGCTGGCCGGGGTTGACATCACCCCGCTGGTGGAAAGCACCAGCGTGCATTACATCATCCATGCCGTGGCCCGGCAGGCGGGTGCTTCCATTCTGCCGGAGCGCGTGGTGAGTGTGGAGGCCGCGCAGGGCATGGTAGCCACCCGGCCCATTGATGCGCCCGGCTTTGTGCGGGATACGTATATCGTGTGGCGCAAAAGCCACTACCTGACCCCGGTGATGCACGAAATCATCGATCTCCTGCGGCAGCTGGCCGAACAGACGCAGGCCTGATTCCCTGCCGTTTCGCCGCACGCTGAATATGATTAATAAAGAAGGAAGAAGCCTATGCGCATTGTTTTCACCCTGCTGTTTGTGGGCATTGCCTTTGCCCTGCAGATGCTGGTTTTCGGCGGCAAAAACATGAACCCCTACCTGATGATTCCCCTCTACGTCATCGCCGTGGCCCTGGCCGAATGGGCGCTCAAGTGCTGGCGCAGCCGTCATCAGAAATAAAACTCCCTCAGTCAGCTAAAGCTGACAGCTCCCTCGGGGAGGGAGCTATCGGCGAAGCCGACGGAAGGAGTACACGCAGCAATACAATCGGTTTTCATCCGGAGGCTTTATGCAATCCCCATCATTTCTGCGGCATGGCGCAGGCTGGATGCAACCTCCACCCCGGCGGAGCGCAGCACCTCATCCGCCTGATGACCGCCGGAAACGAGGATGCACCGGCAGCCGATGGCCGCAGCCACCTCGGCATCATGGGTGGTGTCCCCAAGGAACACACAGTCCTTCGGGTCGATGCCGGACTGGTGCAGATAGTCCAGCCCCAGCTGCACCTTGCTGTGAGCGTAGATGTCGTTGAGCCCGAGGATGTCGTCAAACATGCCGTCCAGCGCGGGATAGGCCGCCACCTGCGCCTTCAGCACCTCCAGCTTGGAGGCGCTGATGATGACCTGCTTCAGCCCCGCCTCCCGGAAGCGCCGGACCGTTTCCGCCGCCTGATGCTGCAGTTCACAGTCATGCCAGCCCTCGGCGTAGCCGTCAGCCCACATGACCGCCATGGGGTCAAAGTCCTCATCGGTCACGCCCAACGCTTCATAATATTTCCGGATGGGAAAGCCGAAAACCTTCCGGTATTCCTCCACCGTGACGGTGGGATAGCCATACTGCACCAGCGAATCGTTCAGCAGTGATACGGACAGCTCCGTATCCTCCAGCAGTGTTCCGTTCCAGTCCCACAATACGGTGGTCATCTTCATTATTCCTCCCCGGTGATGATGTAATCAGGATTGTACCTGTTCCCCGCACGGGTTGTCAAGAAACAAATTCAACGAACACGAGGTGTTTTGCCATGAACAGCCTGACCTTCCGTCCCCTGACCACAGCCGACCTGCCCGCCGTGATGGCCATGCAGACATGCATCTTTGCCCACCTGCCCAACCCCCGCTGGTACTTCGGCAGTACGGAGGATGAATTCCGCCATGATATCGAAAATCATCTGTCCATCGGCGCCTTTGACGGCGATACCCTGGCCGCCTTTGCCTTAGCCAGCTTCGGCGAACAGGCCCCGGACATCAGCTATGCCGCCAAGCTGGGCGAAGACCCTGCCCATACGCTGGATTACCGTGATGTGATGGTAGGCCCCGACTACCGCCGCCGTGGCATTCAGTCCTTCTTCCTGCGCCACTGGGATGAGGTTGCCCGCCAAAACGGCTGCACCGCCCTGTACTGCACCGTGGACCCCGAGAACGTGCCCAGCTATGCCGCCGTGGAAAAGGCCGGGTACAAGCGGGTGTGCATCAAGCCCGCCTATGACGGCCGCGACCGCATTTACTACAAGAAAACATTGGATTGAGGGATACACATGATTCATCAGTTTTCCAGAACCGAGCTTCTGCTGGGCGAAGCCGCCATGGACAGGCTGTACAAGGCCCGCGTGGCCGTGTTCGGCGTGGGCGGTGTGGGCGGCTTTACCGCCGAGGCACTCATCCGCGCAGGTGTCGGCAGCATGGATTTGTTTGACAACGACACCGTTTCCCTGACCAACCTGAACCGGCAGATTATCGCCCTGCACTCCACCCTTGGGCAAAGCAAGGTGCAGGTGATGCGTGACCGCCTGCTGGATATCAACCCCGAAGCGAACATCATCCCCCATGAGATGTTCTATCTGCCCGAAAACGCCGATTCCGTGGACCTGTCCCGGTATGATTTTGTGGTGGATGCCATTGACACCGTATCGGCCAAAATCAATCTGGCTGTGCGGTGCGAAGCGCTGGGCGTGCCGCTCATCAGCGCCATGGGTGCCGGCAACAAGCTGGACCCGACGAAAATCGTGCTGACGGACATCTACAAGACGGAGATCTGTCCCCTTGCCAAGGTGATGCGCACAGAGCTTCGCAAGCGGGGCGTGAAGCATCTGCGGGTGGCGTATTCCACCGAGCCGGCTGTCCGCGCCGCAGAGGAGGACATCCTCCGCTGCCTGACCGAGGAGGAGCGCGCCAAGCGCCGGGGCATCCCCGGAAGCACCTCCTTCGTGCCCTCGGTCATGGGGCTGATCATCGCCTCGGATGTGGTGAAGACCATCACGGGAGGTTGATTGCCATGCAGCAAACCGAGCAAACCGCCATTGTGCTGCGCTATGCCAACTACCGGGACAACGACCGCATGCTGACACTCCTCAGCCCCACCCGCGGGCGCATGGAGGTGCTGGCCCGTGGATGCCGCAGACCCAAGTCGCCGCTTTTGAGCGTCAGCGACCTGTTTGCCCTGGCGGATTTTGAGGTGTATGAAAAATCCGGCCGCCTGACCCTGACCGCCGCCCACCCCATCGAGACCTTTTATCCCCTGCGCAGTGATTATGACCGCCTGACCTGCGGGGTGTATCTGCTCGGCTGCTGTGAGGCGGTGATTCAGCCCGGCGAACCGGCCCAGCAGCTGTTTATGCTGCTGCTGCACACCCTCAGCCGCCTGACCTTTTCCCCCCAGGAATGGAAGCCCCTGCTGGCCGGGTTCCTGCTCAACTTTGCCGCCATCGAGGGCTTCAAGCCCCGGCTGAACCACTGCGTTTCCTGCGGCAAACGCCTGACGGAGGACGAGCCCGTCTCCTTTGATTTGCAGGAGGGCGGCCTTGCCTGCAAAGCCTGCCGCCGACCCGGCAGCGTTCCCCTGGCGGCAGAGCAGGCCAAATGGATGCGCCATGCCCTCACCTCCCCTGCCTCCGGCTGGGTCAACACCCCGGAGCAATACGCCCCCTTCACCCTGCTGAAGGATTACGTACAGCAGAACGTGGGCAGACCCATCAAGGGCAGTGAAATGCTCCCGAAGGAATAAAAAATAATCCGCAGACAGCACAATCGTTGTCTGCGGATTTATTCATATTACTTCTTTTCCGCTGCGTAGCCGATGAGGTAGCACACGGCGGCCACCGCCATGCCGTTGATGGAGGGGATGCCCCAGGCGACCACATTGGCCACCACAGCGCCCAGCACCACACCGATGACGGCAAACCAGTTGACCGTGCGGGCGGTCTTCACGGTGTCGTAATCCTTTTTGTTGAGGAAGTAGCCCAGCACCAGAATGATGCCCACGGGCGGCAGGGTGCAGTTGAGGATGTTCAGCCAGCCGCAGAAGTTCCAGTACAGCCAGTCGGCCAGTGCTGTGCCGATGATGCCGGAAATCAGCACCATGGGCTTTTTCTTCTGGGAGAAGATGTTGGCCAGACCAAGGCCTGCGGAATACAAGGCGTTGTCATTGGTGGTCCAGATGTTCAGGCCCAGCACGATGATGGCGGGGACGAACATGCCCAGACGAATCATCACCTCAAAGATGTCATTGCGGGCGCCTTCGGGTACATAGATGGAGGCAATGGCGCCGAACAGGAACATCAGGGAGTTACCAATGAAGAAGGCCACCACGGTGGTGATGGCACCCACGGCACCGTTCTTGGCAAAGCGGGTAAAGTTGGGGGTTGCCGTGCCGCCGGATACGAAGGAGCCCACAACCAGACCGGCACCGCCGATGACCGTCAGACCGCCGCTGGCACGGGAGAAGTTTTCCAAAAAGGTGCCGTCACCGCGCTGCACAGCCAGCACCACAGCCACCACGCCCAGAATGGCCACACAGGGCACGGCGATATAACTGATGATGGTCAGGGATTTGATGCCGAAGTAGGCGGAGGCGGTCATCAGCACACCGGCTATGATAATCAGGCCCCACTTGGCCACGGGGTTGCCGCCCAGCAGTTCATCGGCAATGGGGATGGCGAACATGGCCAGACCAACGCCGAACCAGCCAATCTGCGTAAAGCTGATCATGGCAGAGGGCAGATAGGAGCCCTTGCTGCCGAATGCCTTGCGGGACAGCAGATCAAGGCTCATGCCGGTGCGGGCGCCCACATAGCCCAGGGCGCCGGTGTATGCGCCCAGAATCAGGCCGCCCAGCAGCAGCGCCTTCACAAAGCCGCCGAAGTCAAGGCTATCAGCCAGCTGCTGGCCGGTCCACATGCTGGCGGAGAAGAAGGTAAAGCCCAGCATAATCATGAACATGGTCAGTACGCTGCGCCGGCTTGACTGCGGGACCGCGGCCTCCGCAAAGTCAATGTCCGCGGTGACGGTTGTTTGCTTTTCCATCGGGAATCACCTGTCCTTTTCTGTTTTTGATTCAGAGAATTGTTTTGCACTCGCGTTTGCTCAAGCCTTACACAATGTACTTGCGCAGGGTGTTTTTGAATTCGTTGATGCGCTGGCGGGCGATTTCCTCCAGGGATACATCCTGCAGGCTGGCCACAAAGCCGCGCTCCTGCTGGTACAGCCAGCGGGTCTTCCGGGGGTCCAGCAGACCGTAGTGGCAGTCCTTCAGCCAGTCCTCATAGGAGATATCCGCGGGATGGCCCAGCTTTTCCTCCAGCAATGCATTTTTGTCGATTTGATGGCTGCGCTCGGCAATGCCCATCCAGAACTCCAGCACCTCATTAATATGCTCGTGGATTTCATAGCGCCGTGCACCGCCGTCATAGATGGTGCACTTTTCAAACAGGGGGTTCTGCATGGACAGCGTCTGGCGGCGGAAGGCAGGGGCCACGATGCCGCCCTTCCAGTAGAAGTCCACATTGGCGCGGTTGATGCCGGATACGCCCTTGTTGCCCTCCTCATAGCAGGAGAAGATGCCCTCGTAGAACACGGTGATGAAGCCCTCAAACTCCGGCCATTCTTTGCGGATGTCCTCGGTGAGCTTCTCCAGCAGATCAATGCCCTTGCGCGCACCGATGGTGAAGAACACGATGTTCCGCAGCCGGGCGTTCTTGGCCTTGTAATAATCAATCACATACTGCAGGCACTTTACCAGCGTTTCGCCGGAGGCGATGATGTCGCCGATGAGCAATGTGCTGTTGTTGACCACCGCCAGCTTGCTGTACTTGATTTCAAGCCCCGTCATGGTGCCCTTGTCATCAAACACGCGCTCGCTGGACAGGAAGCTGATGTCATGCACCCGGATATGCTCCCGGTAGCAGCTCTCCTCCAGGGGATAGTTCAGCGCACCCCGCAGGATGGACAGGATGTTGGCGTTGGTAATCTCCCCCTGCTCCTTGAGGTGATACATCATCTGGGAGGTGGCGTTAATCAGGGAGGTGTATACCTCATAGCCCACCACCTCGGGGAAGTTCATCAGCTTGCGGGTCTCCGCCTCGGATACGATGTAGTAGCGGTTGATAAAATCCGCGCCGGTCAGCCGGTAGCAATCCACGCCCTGATCGCAAAATTCGGGGCTAATCATCACATTCTGCCAATCCATCATGCATGCCTCCTAAAAAAAGACCGGCTGCCTCATACAGGGGCGGTCGGTCATATGCTGTCATAAAAGGGTCGCGAAAGAAACTGCTTTATTCTGCCGCCGTGTATGTTTGCGCAGCATGCAGCAGTCTCCCCCTCTCTTTTCTGTACTGCTGATAATTTTATAACGATACGGTCACAATGTCAAGCAAAATCCACATGATTTCCGAATGATTTCGCCCATGCCCTTGACGATTGTTTGTTTTGATAGTATCATAAATCATATATCGATGATGACGGGAGGGGTATCGGGATGATTTACAATCAAAACCCCCGCACCATATTTTATTACCGCTATCAGCCCCTGACCCCTGAATGGCGAGAAAACCCGGATGACAACGGCTTTGCCCTGACCGTGTTTGAAGACGGGCGGGCTTATTTCAGCCTGTTCAACGGCCGCGAGCATGTCATCAAGCAGGATTTGTACCAGCTGACGGATTCCTTCCGGGTGCGCTATCTGGAGGAGCTGAAGCTGGCCGACCGCTGGCTTGGCAGTGTGCCCCAGCAGATGACATTGCCGCCCCAGTATGTCACCCGCTTCCGTTCCCAAATCGGGCTGGACGGCTATCCGCTGATTTTCTGCGACGATATCGCCCACCTGACCAAGGCACCCTTCGGGGATGAGATGGGCCGCTGTGCCCGGCGGCTGTGCATGCTGCTGGAGGATATCGCAGAGCTGCTGAAGATGCAGGGCCTGACCCTGACCCCCTACGGCTTCACCTTCGATGCCGCCGTGGCCCGCACCGTGTCCTCCAATACCATGGACCAGCCCTTCACCACGCCCAACGCCGTTGTGAATTATTGATGTTGATTCTTTCAGCCGTCTTGTGGAAGACGGCTTTTTTCATAGGAGGTACATGATGAAGCTGCATCAGCTGACCGGCCGCTGCTACGCCGCCCTGCCATAGCAGGCAACCGACCGCCCCGCCCTTGGCTATGTGCGCGGCGACAGAATGTCCCTGCAAATCGATGCCGGCAACAGCCCGGCGCATTTGGCGGCCTTCCGCGATTCGCTGGGCAGCCTGCTCGCGCCGGGGATGGTGGCCATCACCCACAGCCACTGGGACCACACCTATGGTCTGTGCGCGGCGGATATCCCTGCCGTCTGCTGTGAAAACACACAGCGACACCTTCAGGCCATGAGCCGCTGGCACTGGGATTTGCCCGCCATGGAGCAGCGGGTGGTATCCGGCGAGGATATCCTCTTCTGCCACGAGCATATTCTGGCGGAATACCCCGATCCGCAGGCCATCCGGGTGCGGCCCTGCGATGTGGTGTTCAGCGGCTCCCTGACGCTGGACCTGGGCGGCGTTCACGCGGAGCTGATGCACCTGGAAAACAGCCACGCGGATGACTGCACCGTGGTGTACATCCCCGAGGAAAGGGTGCTGTATCTGGGTGACATCACCTACGAGGATCTGCACCACAAGCCCGAATGCTACCATCGCCGCCGGTTTGAAGCACTGCTGGCAGAGCTTCGTCTGCTGGATTTTGACGTGGTCGTCCCCGGGCATCAGCCGCCCCTGAGCCGCGAGGAGCTGATGGCTGATTTGTCCGCCGCCCTTTCCGAAGCACAGCAGGACGGCACCCTGATTCTGGATGATTAACGGGAGGGAATGCATGAAGCGATTGCTGTTGGTTCTGCTGCTCCTTTTGTGCCTGATGCCCGCATCTTTGGCAGAGGACAGCCTTTGCGTCACCATTGCCTGCACGGAGGAAGCTCCCGCCATTGACATGTACACCGCCCCCTCGGACGGCTCCCCTGTCATCGCCCGGTTCTTCGGCCATGTGTCCCTGTCGGTGCTGGACCGGGGCAGCGGCTATGTGCTGGCGGATTGCGGCGGGCTTCAGGGCTGGCTGAAGGAAACCGATTTGCTGGCTGAAAACGACGGTGCCTTCGCCTATGACGAAACCGGCACCCCTGCCCGAGTGTGGGATGTAGGGGCTGTGCGGTATCAGCCGGTATACCGCGCTACTTCGGATGATGCCCCCTTTGCCTCTCTTGAAGCAGGGCTTGCGCTGCGTGTGCTGGCCATGACAGAGGATGATGCCTGGCTGCTGGTGCTCCTGCCCGACAGCACCACCGGCTTTGTGCCTGTCACCGCCCTGCGCAGGGAAAAGGACTGGCAGATGTATGTGATGGGCAGCAACACAACTCTCCGGCTGAACCTGCGCGCCGCCCCCACCAAGGACAGCACCGTGCTGGGTCGGTATTACAGCGGCGCAGTCGCCAACCGGCTTTTCTGCGGCACCGGCCACGGCGAATGGACCCATGTGGTCATCGGCGGCGTGGCAGGCTACATGAAAACCGAGTACCTTGTCCCGGCAGATGACACCGATATTTTCGAGGCATGGCCTCCGGCCGCCGCACTGCGGTCTCCCCTGAATCTGCGGCAGCTGCCTGACAAGACCTCCCAGCTGGTGGGACAATACAATCCCGGTGACGGCGTGGAAATCCTCGGCACCACCGGCATGTGGGCTCATGTGGCCGCCAAAGACGGCCAGTACGGCTACATGCTTTTGGAGGGACTGGGCGGTGAGCCGCAGTTTTCCGACCTGAGCGAGCGCTCCATCAGAACCGCCTGCACCGTAACCGACGGCGAGGGCAACATCATCGGCAGTCTGTACCCCGGTGACAAGCCCGAGGTCATCGGCAGCCGCCCCCGCAGCAGCTGGCGCTACACCGAAAACGGCATGCAGCTGATTTACCCCGACAAAATCCTCGTTCAATCCGGCACCCTCCGCGGGTATGTCCCTGCGGAAGCGGTGGAGATTGGGTGGTAACATCATATGGAAAAGCCGCGAACCATATCCGGTTCGCGGCTTTTATTTTACAAAACCTTATTCAGGAAATCCTTGGTGCGGGGGTGCTGGGGATTGGTGAAAATCTCCTCAGGGGTGCCCTGCTCAAGGATGTAGCCCTCATCCATAAAGATGACGCGGTCGGCCACCTCACGGGCAAAGCCCATTTCGTGGGTTACCACCACCATGGTCATGCCGCCCACAGCAAGGGACTTCATGACCTCCAGCACCTCGCCCACCATTTCGGGGTCAAGGGCGGAGGTGGGCTCGTCAAAGAGCATGATGTCGGGGACCATGCACAGCGCACGGGCAATGGCCACGCGCTGCTTCTGTCCGCCGGACAGCTGCCCGGGATAGTAGTGGGACTTGTCCTCCAGACCCACACGCTTGAGCATCTGCATGGCGCGGTCCTCGGCTTCCTTTTTGGTGGCCTTCTTCAGGTCCACAGGGGCCAGGGTCAGGTTGCGCATGACATTCATGTTTTTGAACAGGTTGAAATGCTGGAACACCATGCCAACATGCTCGCGGACCTTGTTCATATCCGTTTTGGGATTGACCACATCAACGCCATCCACCAGCAGCTCGCCGCCGTTGACCTCCTCAAGGCCGTTGATGCACCGCAGGAAGGTACTCTTGCCGCTGCCGGAGGGGCCGATGATGACCACCACCTCGCCGGCGTAAATATCCAGATTGATGTCCCGAAGAACCTCCAGCTTGCCGAAGTTCTTTTTCAGGTGACCGACATGAATCTTCACCTCATTTTGATTCATACTTCAGCCTCCTTTCAAGAATCTTAGCAACCTGCTGCAGGGCGAGAATGACAATCAGGTACATCACGCCCACGATGGCATAGGTCTGGGTGGACATAAAGGTGGTTGCCACCACGTTTTTGGCTGTGTTCACCAGTTCCGGGAAGCCGATGACAGACAGGATGGATGTATCCTTCAGGGTGATGATAAACTGGTTGATGATGGAGGGGATCATGGTCTTGATGGCCTGAGGCATCACCACGCGCTGCATGGACTTCCACCAGGGCAGACCCAGAGAGCGGGCTGCTTCCATCTGGCCCTTGTCCACGGATTCAATGCCTGCGCGGATGATTTCCGCCATGTAGGCACCGCAGTTCAGCGCCAGACAGATGGTGCCGGCAGTCAGGGCCGTCAGCGTGATGCGGTTGGGCATCTTCAGGATGCTGTTCCACATATAGGGGATGCCGAAGAACACGAAGTAGGCCAGCACAATCATCGGCACGCCGCGAATCACATTGACAAACACAGCGGCAACGGCCCTGCACAGCTTGTTTTTCACCACGCGCATCAGGCCGAACACAACGCCCAGAATGCACGCGAAAAACAGGCCAAGCAAGGCAAGCAGCAGCGTTTGCCCCATGGCTGTAATCAGCAGCGGTCCGTAGTTTGTAATAATCTTAACCAAGTCCAAATCCTCCAATCCAGAGAGTGCGAAAAACCGGGGCACTCACGGCGAGTGCCCCGCGATGTTTGTTATGCGGTTATCAGTTCAGGTACTTGGCCAGGATGGCATCGTAGGTGCCGTTGGCCTTTACGTTGGCCAGACCGGCGTTGAACTTGTCCATCAGAGCCTGCTGAGCATCGCTCAGGTCCTCACCGGGAGCGGTGAAGATGGCGAAGCCGTAGTCAGCGCCGGCGTTGGCGGTGCCTTCCACAACCTTCAGGGCCACACCGTTGGTGATGTTGGCGTTGAGGATGGGGGTGTCGTTGAACACAGCGTCAGCCTGACCGCCCAGCACATACTGGTACATGGTGGCATCGTCTTCCACCTTGGTTACGGTGAAGCCGTAGGTGGCGGACAGCTCGTCAGCATAAGCGGCGCTCTCGGTGCCGATCTTGGCCACGGCCATCTTGCCGGCCATATCGTCCAGAGAAGCGATGGCGGAATCAGCGGCAACAGCCATGGACTGGCCTGCGTTGTAGTAGCCGTCGGAGAAGTGCCAGCCGTTGTCAATGCGCTCCTGCTTGATGGAGGCACCGGCGATCATGGCGTCAAACTGACCAGCCTGGCAGCCTGCGATGGCGCTGTCCCAGCCAACGGGCTGCCATTCAACGGTAAAGCCCTGATCGGCAGCGATGGCTTCCATCAGTTCGATATCAATACCGACCAGATTGCCGTCGGCATCAATCCACTCAAAGGGAACAAAGGGGTTGTCGGTACCGATGACATAATCTGCAGCCAGTGCGGATGCTGCACCAAGGCACAGAGTGAGGGCAAGAACGAGCGCGATAAGCTTCTTCATAAGATGGGTTCCTCCTTTTTCCGCCGCTTTGCTGCGGTGAATTGTTTGTTTATGTATATCATTATACCAGCCTTATGGTATATGTCAACCCTGAAATTGAATATTTTTTGACAAATAATGCAATTTCGATTCAAAAAACACTTAAAAAACAATTATTTCCATGCAAAATCTGTGATTTTGTTTTTGATTCCTTCATTTTTGTGAATTTTTGTTCATTTACGGTTCATTTTCAGTTCATTTTCGGCTGATTTGATGGTTTGCTGCATAATCTCTTTCAAATTTGTGATTTTCTTGCCCATAATTTACCCGATTGGTAATTCTCATGCATTTCAGCTGGATTTCCCCTGCAAGGATAACTTTTCATTCGTTTTTATGTTTATGCAGTCTGTGGATATTTGTGCAAAAAGCATACAAAGCAAAAAGCACCCCTCCCGCATCGCTGCGGAAGGGGTGCTGTGCAATTGGCAGATCAGCGCTGCACACGGCCGTTGCCGGAGCCCTTCATCAGGCTCTCGACCTCGGATACGGTCACGCGGTTGTAGTCACCGATGATGGTGTGCTTCAGGCAGGAAGCAGCCACGGCGAACTCCAGAGCGGTCTGCTCATCGTCGTAGGTGTTCAGGCCGTAGATCAGGCCGCCGCCGAAGGAGTCGCCGCCGCCAACGCGGTCAACGATGTCGGTGATGGAGTACTTGCGGGACAGGAAGAAATCCTTGCCGTTGTACAGGCAGGCGCGCCAGTCGTTGTGGGTAGCGCTCTTGCTCTCGCGCAGGGTGATGGCCACGCGCTTGATGTTGGGATAGGTCTCCATGGCCAGGCTGGCGATGGCCTTGTACTGCTCCACGTTCAGCTCGCCGGCTTCCACGTCGGAGGTGCTTTCGGCCTTCAGCAGCAGGGACTTCTGGAAGTCTTCCTCGTTGGCGATAACGGTATCAACGTACTTCACCAGCTCGGTCATCACCTGATCGGCGGTCTTGCCGTACTTCCACAGGTTCTTGCGGTAGTTCAGGTCGCAGGACACATGGATGCCCTTTTCCTTGGCCTTCTTCACAGCTTCCAGGCTCAGGTCGGCAGCGCCCTGGCTGATGGCAGGGGTGATGCCGGTCAGGTGGAACCAGGTAGCGCCCTCGAACACCTTGTCCCAGTCAATGTCGCCGGGCTTGGCTTCGCAGATGGCAGAGCCGGCACGGTCGTAGATGACCTTGGAGGGGCGCTGCACAGCACCGGTCTCCAGGAAGTAGATGCCCATACGGCCGTCCTTGCGCACGATGTTGGAAACATCCACGCCGAAGCCGCGCAGCTCACGCAGGCAGGCCTCGCCCACATCGTTCTTGGGCAGCACGGTGACGAAAGCGGTATCCAGACCGTAGTTGGCCAGAGAAACGCTCACATTGGCCTCGCCGCCGCCGAAGGTGGCTTCAAGGGAGGGGGACTGGAAGAAGCGCTCGAAAGCGGGGCTCTTCAGGCGCAGCATGATTTCACCGAAAGTAACAATCTTACCCATTGGTAAACATCCTCTCTTTATTAAAAATTGTGGATTGGTCGCAATGTTTTCAGGGTTTCGCTCTGCGGAGCGACCAAAGGGCTGTTTAGCGGGACGAAGTCCCTCGCCCTTTGGAAACCTTCGCGGAAACATTCTTATGAAGAATGTCTCCGGAATAGTGAGCTTACTTCTGGACCAGATGGATAGCAAAGCCGCCGATTTCGCCTTCCAGATAGATGGCAATCAGCTTGCCGTTCTTCACCACAGCGCTGTCCTCGATGAACTTGTAGCCCTGATTTTCCAGGTGCCACTTGGCGCGCTTGACGGAGTTGGTGGCGATGGCGATGTGGCCGTGGGTGCCGCGGCCAATGCTCTTCATCACTTCAAAGCCGGTGCCGGCGAAGTTGGAGGAATTGCCTTCCTTCACCTCGCAGCCCATCAGCTTGGCCAGCAGCTTGGCAGTGGCCAGGGACTCCTCAGCGTTTGCGGAGTTGATGCCCACATGGCGCAGCTCAAAGCCCAGCATCTTGGCAACAGCGGAGCGGGTGATGGCGGTAATGCGATCCCAGTCCTTGGCTTCCACAGCATCCTTGGGAACCATCCAGGAGCCGCCGCAGCACAGAATCTTGTCGAAGGCCAGATACTCGAGCATGTTGTTCTCGTTAATGCCGCCGGTGGGCATGAACTTCATGCTGGTGTAGGGGCCGCACATGGCCTTGATCATCTTCAGACCGCCGGCCTGCTCTGCGGGGAAGAACTTCACCGCATCCAGACCATAGGACAGGGCCACTTCCACGTCGGAGGGGTTTGCGGTGCCGGGGCATACGGGGATGCCCTTTTCCACGCAGTACTTCACCACGGTGGGGTTCAGGCCGGGGGAAACGATGGCAGCTGCACCGGCAGCCACAGCGCGGTCCACCTGCTCGGTGGTCAGCACGGTACCGGCAGCCAGAATCACATGGGGCAGCTCCTCGTGCACGCGGCGGATGGCCTCCTCGGCAGCGGCGGTGCGGAAGGTGATTTCAGCCACGGGCAGGCCGCCGTCGGCCAGAGCCTTGCACAGCGGCACAGCATCGTTTGCATCATTTACGGCAATGACCGGAACCAGACCGGCCAAAGACAGTTGCTCAAGAACAGCGTTCATTGGATTGTACCTCCTTGTTTTGATACCTCTATTTTACAGCGTAACACCGGATTTGAAAATAGCCAAATCGTGGAATCCGCGTCTTTCGGAGCAAACTTCTTCACCGGAAGCCACGGCCAGCACCAGATCCATCAGACCCTGTGCAACCTCTTCCATGGGCAGGTCCTCCAGCAGACGGCCGGCATTGAAATCAATCCAGTTGCTCTTTTTCTTTGCCAGCGGGGTGTTGCTGGCAATCTTCACCGTGGGCACGGGGGACGCAAAGGGCGTACCGCGGCCGGTGGAGAAGAGCACAATCTGCGCACCGGCAGCTGCCAGCGCCGTGGAGGCGACCAGATCGTTGCCGGGGGCGGAGAGCAGGTTCAGGCCGGGACAGGTGACCCGCTGACCATATGCCAACACGTCCATGACCTTGGCCTTGCCGCTCTTCTGGGTGCAGCCCAGCGCCTTGTCCTCCAGGGTGGAGATGCCGCCGGCCTTGTTGCCGGGAGAGGGATTTTCATAAATCGTCTGATGATGGCTCTCGAAATACTGCTTGAAGTCATTGATGAGGGCAACCGTTTTGCGGAAGGTCTCCTCGTCCTTGCAGCGCTCCATCAGGATGGTTTCAGCACCGAACATCTCGGGCACCTCGGTGAGGATGGTGCTGCCGCCCTGTGCCACCAGCATATCGGAGAATGCACCGATGACCGGGTTGGCGGTGATGCCGGAGAAGCCGTCACTGCCGCCGCACTTCAGACCGATGACCAGCTTATCCGCATCGCAGGGAACGCGGACATCGCCGTCCATCTCGGCCTTCAGCTCGCGCAGCAGCTGCATGCCGGCTTCCATTTCATCCTCCACATCCTGACATACCAGATAGCGGATGCGGGGGCTGTCGGGCTCGGCAATGTAGTTTTTCAGGATGTCCACGCCGCTGTTTTCACAGCCAAGGCCCAGCACCAGCACAGCGCCGGCATTGGGGTGGCTGATCAGGTCGCCCAGAATGGTGCGGGTGTTCTCCTGATCCTCGCTCATCTGGGAGCAGCCATAGGGATGGCGGAAGGAAAGCACGGCCTCCACGCCGCCGCCCACCAGCTCCTGCGCGGCCTTTTCCAGCTCCAGAGCGATGTCGTTGACGCAGCCCACCGTGGGCATAATCCACAGCTCGTTGCGCACACCCACCCGGCCATCCTTGCGGGGATAGCCCATGAAGGTGGCGTGGGGCATGGCATCCACATCCACGCCGGTGGGGTTGTATTCGTAGCTCAGTTCGCCGGAGAGCAGGGTGTGCAGGTTGTGCACATGGATGTGGCTGCCTTTGGCAATGTCACACTTGGCCTCACCGATGGGATAGCCGTACTTGACGACATGGCCGCCGGCGGCGATGTCCTGCAAAGCCAGCTTGTGGCCTGCAGGCACATCGGTCACGGCAGTGATGTCGCAGCCGTCCACGGTCAGGACCTCACCGGCAGATACGGCACGCAGGCAAACCGCCACGTTATCCGCCGGATTGATTTTCAGCACGTCGCGCATATCAGCCTCCGAACTTTTCGGTCATCACGGCCTTCATACCGCGGGCGAGGATGTCCTTGTAGCTGGCCAGCACGGAAGCCTCCAGACCGGGGATGGCGGTCAGGTCCTGGCCGAAGAAATGCTCGGAGGACAGGAAGGCATGCACCAGCTCGTCGGCGGGCTTGCTGTTGCCCTCGGCGAAGAAGGCCAGCACATCGGCATCATCCTTCAGGGTGTAGGCTTCGCCGTTGCGGCTGCACACCAGCACGCCGTCCTTCAGCTCGCCGCCGTGGTACAGGGCCATCAGGCTGGCCAGGGAGAAGGTCAGGCGGGCGGGCAGCTCACCGGTCTTTTCCACATAACCCAGCAGGCTGGGCATGCAGCGGGCGCGCCACTTGCTGACGGAGTTGAGGCAGATATCCAGCAGACGGTGCTTGATGAAGGGATTCTCAAAGCGGCCGGTCACAGCCTCGGCGAAGCTCATCAGGTCTTCCTTGGGCAGGGCCAAGGTGGGAATGACTTCATCATACAGGGTCTTCTGCATGAAGTTCTTGATCAGGTCGTCATGCATGGCATCGAGCACGATGTCATAGCCGCACTGGAAGGCAGCGGGCACGAAGGAGGTGTGGGCACCGTTGAGGATGCGCACCTTGCGCTGCTTGTAGGGCTTCTGGTTGTCGGTGTAGATGACGGGCAGGCCGCACTGGGGCAGGGGCAGCTCGTCGGACAGGTCGCGGGGAGATTCGATGACCCACAGGGCGAAGGGCTCGCCGGTGACCAGCATCTGGTCCTCGTAGCCAATCTTTTCCCATGCAGCCTGACGCTCATTCTCGTCGCGGATGGCGCCGGTCACGATGCGGTCCACCAGTGTGGAGGTGAATACGCAGGCGGTGTTGAGCCAGTTGATGAACTTGTCGCCCAGGTTCCACAGCTTGGCCAGAGCCAGCACGCATTCCTTCAGCTTGATGCCGTTGTCGTCAATCAGCTCCACGGGCAGCATAATCAGGCCCTTGTCCTCGGCATAGTCGAAGGCCTCGGCGCGCTCATACAGGAACTTGCACAGCTTGCCGGGGTAGGTGTTGGGCGGGCACAGCTCCAGCTTGTCGGATTCATCCAGCACAATGCCGGCCTCGGTGGTGTTGGAAACGATATAGCGCAGGGTATCCAGCTTGGCGTAGTCGCTGTACTTTTCGTACTCGGCATAGGCATCAACGGTATCCTGCACGGAGGTGATCATGCGGCTCTGCTCGGTGGCCACACCGTCTACCAGACCGCGGAGCATCACGGTATACAGATTGTCCTGCTTGCGGAAGCCCTCCAGGCTGCCGAAGGTGATGGGCTTGACCAGCACGATGCCGGCATCCAGATCGGTCTTCTCGTTGGCAATGTCAATCATGTAATCGACAAATGCGCGAAGGAAGTTGCCCTCGCCGAACTGCAGTACCTTGACCGGGCGCTTGACAATGGCGCGGCCGCCTTCGTTGATCTTTTCCATGGTCATCCTCCTAAAATATGGTTGGAAGCTTTGAATTTCATGGTGTGTAAGTGCTTTACCACACACATTTTCATTGTACTCTCCCCCGGTTTGTTTGTCAATCACCATTGTTGATTTCCGGAAAATTTTTGCCGTATTTTCCAAAGTTTTCTGTTTTCATCTTGCATCGCACCCGCTTATCGTGTATAATAAATGCGGATATGTAAGTGTTTACATTTATCTGTCAATTATCAAACAATGATAAAGCAGTCGAAAGGAGCCGCCGCCAGCCCATGAACATCTACGACATTTCCGAAAAAGCCGGCGTCTCCATTGCCACCGTTTCCCGCATCCTCAACAACTCTCCCCGGGTGGGCAAGGAAACCCGGGAGCGTGTGCTGGCGGTAATGAAGGAATGCGGCTATGTGCCCAACGCCTTCGCCCGCGGCCTTGGTCTGAACAGCATGCAGACCATCGGCCTGCTTTGCCCCAACGCCGCCGACAGCTTCCAGTCCCGGGCGCTGTCCTTTCTGGAGTCATAGCTTCGGGCGGAGAACTACAACTGCCTCCTCACCTGCTGCGGCCGCACCTTGGCAGGCCGCGCGGAAGGGCTGGAGCAGCTGGTCAGCCGCAAGGTGGACGGCATCATCCTCATGGGCTCCACCTTTGTGGAGGAAAATGACGAGGACAACGCCTACATCCGTCAGGCGGCGGAAAAGCTTCCTATTGTAATACTCAATGCCACGCTGGCTGCGGAGAATGTGTACGGCGTCATCGGCGATCAGGAGCGCACCAGCGCCGAGGCCGTGAAGGCACTGATTGACAGCGGCTGCCAACGCATCCTGTACCTGTACCACTCCCAGAACCACAACGGCCGCAAAAAGCTGGCCGGCTACAGGGATGCCCTGACCCGCGCCGGCATCGCCATCGATGAGGCGCTCATCCGCTTCATCCCCGAGGATGCCGTATCCGTCCCTGCGGTGCGGGATACGCTGGAGGAGCTGTACAGCGGTGGGCTCCGGTTCGATGCCGTGTTCACCTCCGAGGATGAATTAGCCGCCGGTGCCATCAAGTTTGCCAACAGCCGCGGGCTGAAAATCCCCGAAGACATCAGCATCATCGGCTACAACAACACCCCCAGCTGCCTGTTTACCGAGCCGGAGCTGAGCAGCGTGGATGTGAAGCTGCAAAGCATCTGCCGGGAATCCGTCCGCGTGCTTCTGTCTGTCCTGAACGGGCAGGAGGCACCGCAGACCACCGTGTTTGCCGGTTCCCTCATCCGCCGGGGCAGCACCCGGTAACCCCCGTATCATTCCCTTCCCGATAGCAAAGGCTTTGCCCACGGGCAGCCTTTCTTGCATCATAAAACACCATGACCTGCAACCGAAAGGAGATCATTCCAATGGCTTTCATGGACAAGGACTTCCTGCTCAACACCCCCACCGCCCGCAAGCTGTACCACGAGGTGGCCGCAGCCTGCCCCATCATCGACTATCACTGCCACATCAACCCCCGTGAAATCTACGAGGACCGCCGCTATGACAACATCTTCCAGGTATGGCTGGGCGGCGACCACTACAAGTGGCGCCTGATGCGCTGTGCCGGCGTGGACGAAAAGTACATCACCGGCGATGCACCCGAGCATGACAAGTTCCTCAAGTGGGCCGAGGTTATCGGCAAGGGCATCGGCAACCCCCTGTATCACTGGACCCATCTGGAGCTGCGCAATTTCTTCGGCTATCAGGGTCTGCTGAACAAGGACACCGCCGAGGAAGTGTGGAACCTGTGCAACGCCAAGCTGCAGGAAGCCAACATGTCCGTCCGCGGCCTGATTGAGCAGAGCAACGTGGAGCTCATCTGCACCACCGACGACCCCATCGATACCCTGGAATGGCATCAGAAGCTGGCCGCCGACAAGACCATCAAGACTCAGGTGCTGCCCGCATGGCGCCCCGACAAGGCCATGAACATCGAAAAGCCTGACTTTGCCGATTACATCGCCAAGCTGGCCGCTGTTTCCGGCATTGCCATCAACACCTGGGAAGACCTGAAGGCCGCCCTGGTCAACCGCATGGATTACTTCACCGCCAACGGCTGCTGCCTGAGCGACCACGGTGTGAACTATGTGACCTACAACCCCGCCGCCACCGATGAAAAGGCTGACGAAATCCTGCGCAAGCGTCTGGCCGGCGGCGATGTGGATGCCCTGGAGGTAGAGCTGTTCAAAACCCAGTTCATGGTGTTCATCGGTGCCGAGTACGCCAAGTGCAACTGGACCATGCAGCTGCACTACGGCTGCCGCCGCGACAACAACGAAATCATGTACGGCAAGCTGGGCCCGGATACCGGCTATGACTGCATCAACAACTTCGCTCCCGTCGATCAGCTGGCCGGCTACCTGAATGCCCTGGCCAAGAACGGCAATCTGCCCAAGACCATCATCTACAGCCTCAACCCCGGTGATGATCAGGCCATCGACACCATTTGCGGCTGCTTCCAGTCCAGCGAGGCCGTCAGCAAGGTTCAGCACGGCTCTGCATGGTGGTTCAATGACAACTTCACCGGCATGACCAACCAGCTGACCAGCCTGGGCAACCTGGGCTATCTGGCCGGCTTCGTGGGCATGCTCACCGACAGCCGTTCCTTCCTCTCCTATCCCCGCCACGAGTACTTCCGCCGCATCCTGTGCCGCCTCATCGGCCAGTGGGTGGAAGACGGCTTCTATCCCGATGACGAAAAGGCCCTGACCGAAATCGTCCGCGGCATCAGCTATCAGAATGCCAAGAACTACTTCGGCTTTGCGGAGAAGAAGTAATCAACCCCATACCCATGAGAGCCGCGGACTGCCCGCGGTTCTCTTTTTTGTTCATGAAAACGGAAACATTCTATATTTATTGCCAAACAAACCCCTCTGCCGGTCATCACGCCGACAGAGGGGCTTGCTTTCTGTTATATTCAGATATTCTCGGCCACGGTGACTGCGCCGTCCAGATAATTTTCGTTAAACAGCTCCACCAGACCGCTGTCGCAGGCCTTGGCGATGGCGGGGTCGATGGGAATCTGACCCAGGAAGGCCAGAGAGTGTGCCTGAGCAACCTCCATGGTCTTGCCCTCGCCGAAGGGATACAGCTTTTTGCTGCAGTCGGGGCACTGGATGTAAGCCATGTTTTCCACCAGACCCAGCACGGGCACGTTCATCATCCTGGCCATGTTCACAGCCTTTTCCACAATCATGCCCACCAGCTCCTGAGGGCTGGTGACGATGATGATGCCGTCCACAGGCAGGGACTGGAACACGGTCAGGGGCACATCGCCCGTTCCCGGAGGCATATCGACGAACATGTAGTCCACATCACCCCACAGCACATCGCTCCAGAACTGCTTCACGGTGCCGGCAATCAGGCTGCCGCGCCAGATGACGGGGTCGGTATCGTGCTCCAGCAGGAGGTTGATGGACATCAGCTTCACGCCGGTCTTGGTTTCCGCGGGCAGGATGCCGTCATCGCAGCCCATGGCCTTTTCGTTTACGCCAAACATCTTGGGGATGGAAGGGCCGGTGATATCGGCATCCAGAATGGCTGCCTTGTGGCCGCGGCGCTGCATCAGGGTTGCCATCAAACCGGTGACCAGGCTCTTGCCCACGCCGCCCTTGCCGCTGACAACGCCGATTACTTTCTTCACATTGCTGAAGGCATTGCTGGGTGCCAGCAGGCTTTCAGGCTGCGCACTGCCGCACTTGCTTGCGCAATTGGAGCAATCGTGATTGCAATCAGACATAACGCAATATCTCCTTAAAATCATTCTATGCACAACGGGTATCCGTGTGTCGGCTTGATTAAAGAACATCCCGAGGGACACCCTTGCCGGAAGTTAGTGTACCACAATTCCCCCTGCTTGTCCAACACAATGGGGGATTTTGCGGGGGATTATTCCTTGTAGTCCTGCAGGCTCACGCTCACCATCTTGCTCACGCCCTGCTCCTCCATGGCCACGCCGTACAGGGAATTGCAGCGCTCCATGGTGCCCTTGCGGTGGGTCACGACGATGAACTGGGTGTCCTTGCTGTACTCCTTCAGATAATCAGCGTAGTAGCCGATGTTGGCATCGTCCAGCGCGGCCTCGATTTCGTCCAGAATACAGAAGGGGGTGGGCTTCAGCTTCAGCATGGCAAAGAGGATGGCGATGGCCGTCAGGGCGCGCTCGCCGCCGGAAAGCAGCGACAGCAGCTGCAGCTTCTTTCCCGGGGGCTGGGCGTTGACCTCGATGCCGCAGTTCAGCGGATCGGAGGGGTCCATCAGCTGAAGCTCCGCATGGCCGCCGCCGAACAGCCGCTCAAAGGTCTCGGAGAAGTAGCCCTGCATCTTGGTGAAGTTCTCCACAAAGGTGACCTCCATCTGCTGCAGCAGCATTTCAATCAGCTCGCGCAAATCCTTCTCGGCCTTCTTCAGGTCGTTCTGCTGGGCGGTCAGTTCATCGGCGCGCTCCTTGGTGGCGGCATACTCCTCCACCGCGTTCACGTTCACCGAGCCCAGGGCGCGAATCTGGCTCATCAGCTGTGCGGCACGGCGGTCGGAGGCCACGGGGTCGAACTCCTCAGCCGGCACGCGGAATTCCTCAGCCCCGGCATAGGTCACCTCGTAGGTGTTCCAGATGCGGTCCTGCATCTGCTTCAGATCGCTCTCCACACGGGCGCGGCTCATTTCCACGCGGTGCACATGGTCGGTATCACGGCTGAAGGCACTGTGCAGGCCTTCCATTTCCTTCAGGGTCTCGCCCAGCTTCTTCTGGCGGGTGTTGCGGTCATCCTCCAGGGAGGCGATGATTTTCTCCTGCCGCAGCTGCTCAATCCGGCGCATTTCCGCCTGAGCCATCAAAGCGGCTTCCTCGGCGGCATCGCGCTCGTCCTGCTCATCCATTTCACGCAGCTGCTGTTCCCGGCGGATGCGGTCCGCCTCGGCCTTCTGCTTATCCTGCTCAAAGCGGGTCTTGTCCCGGCGCAGGCTGTCAATCTCGTGGCGAAGGTCAGCCAGCTTCAACGTGCAGTTCATCAGCGCATCGCCGGTGCTTGCCGCCTCCTGACGGGCCTTGGACAGCTTCTGCTGCAGCTGCTCGGTCTTTTCCTCCATGCTCTCCCGGCTGGCTTCCTCCTCGCCGGATTGCAGCAGGGTGTCGTTCAGCTGGCGGTCAATCTCTTCAATGGATTCCTGCAGCTGCACGCTGGCCTGCATGGTCTGCTCCCGGCGCATGGTGTGGGTTTCCAGCTCGGCGGCGGCGTTGTCGGTGCGCTCCTGCTCTCTGGCCACAGCAATTTCCTGCTGATGCAGATTCTCCAGCGCATCGGCGGATTGGGTGCGCAGGGTGTCCTTTTCCTTCTGCAGGTCCACAATCTCCGTCTGCAGCGCTGCCATGGCCTTGCGGTCGGTCTCCAGCCTTGCGGTCAGCTCCTTCAGTTCCCGCTCGCGGGACAGGAGGCTGGTCATCTTCGACTGAGTGGAGCCGCCGGTCATGGAACCGCCGGAGTGCATCACGTCACCCTCCAGCGTTACCAGCCGGAAGGTATGTCCGCAGGCCTTGGTGATGGCGATGCCGTCATCCAGCGTTTGGGCGATGACGGTGCGGCCCAGCAGGTTTTCCACAATGCCGCGGTACTGCTCGTCATAGCGAATCAGGTCGCTGGCCACGCCCAGACAGCCCTTCATGCCGAGAGCCTTGCGCTCCCGTTCGTTGAGCACCTTGGAACGCACGGTGCTCATGGGCAGGAAGGTGGCACGGCCCAGCCGGTTCTGGCGCAGGTAATCAATCAGCCGCTTGGCATCCTGCTCCGTTTCCGTTACGATGTTCTGCATGGCGGCGCCCAGTGCCATATCAATGGCTGTTTCGTACTGTTTGGGCACCTCAATGAGCTGCGCCAGCACACTGCGAACGCCGGGCATGCGCTGCTGGGCGGCATACTGCACAGCCCGGCGCACGGAGTTGTTGTAGCCCTCCATTTCCCGGGTCATTTCCGTCAGCAGCTTGTGCCGGGATACGGCCTGCTGCAGGGCGGTGTTCTTCTGTTCATAGTCGCGGCGCAGGGCAATCAGCGCGGCATCCTTCTCCTGGAAGGAACTGCGGATGGACTGCAGCTCGCTCTCCAGTTTTTGCTGAAGCTGCTTTTCGTCCTCCAGCCGCTGACGTGCCGACTGCAGCTCCTGCTGCAGACGCGCTTCTTCATCCTGCATCTGCTGGGCAGAGGCGCTGATTTCTGTCAGGCGGTTTTCCATCTGACCGCGCATGGTCTTCAGTCTGGTCTGGTCATTGCGCACGGCGCTGAGGCGGTTCATGGCGTTGAGCAGGGCGGTTTTGTGATTCTCCAGCTCCTCCTCTGCCCGGTCGGCCTCGGCCTGTGCATGCTCCGCGGCATTGCGGGCATGCTCCAGCGCAGCCTCGGCCGCTTCCGTCAGCTGCTCATGATTCTGGGATGCTTCCTCGCTCTCCCGGAAAATCTGTTCCAGCTCCTCAAGGCGGCGCAGACTCTCGGCCTGCTCCTCCTCAATGCGCGCCCGGTTCTCCTTGCGGGTTTCCCGGCGGCTGGACAGGGCAGTGGCCTCGTTTTCCGCCTGATGCACCAGCGCCATGCATTCCTGCAGGCCGCTGCGGGCACCGGTGATTTTTTCCTCCAGCCCCGTGATTTCCTCCTGCAGACGGTCACGGTCGGCGGTCTTGTCCTTCAGGGCCGCTTCTGTGTTAGCCAGCACCGCGCGGATGTTAATCAGCTCGCCGTCCAGCTCGTTCAGGCGCTCCTTGGCCTTATCCGAGCGGATGAGGAACAGGTTCATGTCCAGAATCTTCAGCTCCGCAGACAGCTCGATGTATTCCCGTGCCGCCTTGGCCTGCTCCTCCAGGGGAGCCAGCTGGCGGTTGAGTTCATCGAGGATGTCATCCAGACGGGCGGCATTTTCCAGCGTGTGCTGCAGCTTGCGGTCGGCCTCTTCCTTGCGGGCCTTGAACTTTACAATGCCCGCAGCTTCCTCAAAGACCTGACGGCGGTCCTCACTGCGGCGGGAGAGAATTTCATCAATGCGGCCCTGACCGATGATGGAATAGCCCTCCTTGCCGATGCCCGTGTCGCGGAACAGGTCGATGATGTCCTTCAGCCGGCAGGCTGCACGGTTGAGGAAATACTCGCTGTCGCCGTTGCGGTACACCCGGCGGGTGACCATCACCTCGGCAAAGTCCATGGGCAAGGCGTGGTCCTCGTTGTCAAACACAAGGCTGACCTCGCAGTAGCCCAGGGGCTTGCGCTTCTGGGTGCCGTTGAAAATCACGTCGGACATGCTGGCGCCGCGCAGTGTTTTGGCGCTCTGTTCGCCCAGCACCCAGCGCACCGCGTCACCGATGTTGCTCTTGCCAGAGCCGTTGGGGCCCACGATGCCGGTGATGCCGTTTTCAAAGATGATTTCCGTCCGCTGGGCAAACGACTTAAAGCCGTACAGCTCCAGTTTTTTTAGCTTCATAGCTCCTCCATGGGGTCTTGTATCTTGCTTCTGTCCTTTGGGGGCAGAAGGGGGAAAGCATGGTTTTCCGGAAAATCCCGGAAATATAATTATAACATATAAATAGGTTAATTGGCAAACATCCCGCCGGGGAATTGGCGCACTTTCGTTGTAGGTTTACAATTGATGTGAGACCGCAAGGTATACAAAAAAGCGATTGAGTC
>JAUNDF010000015.1:10347-33168 GCA_030526225.1 Clostridia bacterium | reverse complement strand
CCGATGGTGCCGATGTTGACATGGGGCTTATTACGTTCAAAATGTCCCTTAGCCATTGGAATTACCTCCTAAATCAGTAAAACGGAATTATTCCTTCATCTTGGCGCGCTCGCCGATTACCTTTTCAGCAACGGAACGCGGTACTTCTTCGTGGTGGTCGAACTGCATGGTGAACATGCCGCGGCCCTGAGTACGGGAACGAAGGTCAGTGGTGTAGCCGAACATTTCGCTCAGCGGAACAAAGGCATGGATGATCTGGTCCTGACCACGCATCTCGGTGCCTTCAACACGGCCGCGACGGCTGGAAACGTTGCCCATAACGTCGCCCAGATACTGGTCGGGAACGATAACTTCTACCTTCATCACGGGCTCCATCAGGCAGGGATCTGCCTTCTTGACAGCTTCCTTGAATGCCATAGAACCGGCAATCTTGTAAGCAGCTTCGGAGGAGTCAACGTCGTGGTAGGAGCCATCAACAACAGATGCCTTGAAGCCTACAACTTCGAAACCGGCCATGGGACCAGCCTTGGCTGCTTCCTGAATACCGGCGTCGATGGGAGCGATGTATTCCTTGGGAATTACGCCGCCAACGATCTTGTTTTCGAAGGTGTATTCCTGACCGGGCTCCAGGGGCTCGATTTCAATCCAGCAGTGACCATACTGACCGTGACCACCAGTCTGACGAACAAAGCGGCCTTCAGCCTTGGCAGGCTTGCGGATGGTTTCACGATAGGTAACCTGGGGCTTACCGACAGTAGCCTCAACCTTGAATTCACGCAGCAGACGGTCGACGATGATTTCCAGATGGAGCTCGCCCATGCCGGCAATAATGGTCTGACCGGTCTCCTGGTTGGTATAGGTCTTGAAGGTGGGGTCTTCTTCAGCCAGCCTTGGTCTTGGGCTCAATAGCAACCTCGATAACGGGATCCGGGAACACCATGGACTCCAGAATAATCTGATTCTTTTCGTCGCACAGGGTATCACCGGTGGTGGTATCCTTCAGACCAACGGCACCGGCAATTTCACCGGTGTAGATCTCGTCAATCTCCTCACGGGTATTGGCGTGCATCAGCACGATACGAGAAATACGCTCGCGCTTCTGCTTGGTGGAGTTCATCACGTAGTTACCGGAAGCCAGATGGCCGGAGTAAACACGGAAGAAAGCCAGCTTGCCAATGAAGGGGTCGGTCATGATCTTGAAGGCCAGAGCGGAGAAAGGCTCATCATCGCTGGGATGACGCTCCAGCTGAACCTCGGGATCATGAACATCGGTGCCCTTGATGGAGGGGATGTCCAGGGGGCTGGGCATGTACTCAACAATGTTGTCCAGCAGGGGCTGAACACCCTTGTTGCGATAGGAAGTGCCGCAGCAGACGGGGTTCATCTTGCAGGCGATGGTAGCCTTGCGGATGGTGGTCTTGATTTCGTCGATGGTCAGCTCTTCGCCTTCCAGGAACTTCATCATCAGCTCATCGTCCTGCTCGGCAACCTTTTCAATCAGCTCATCATGCCACTTCTGAGCTTCTTCCTTCATATCTTCCGGGATCTCTTCGTCACGAACATCCTGGCCCAGATCGTCGTAGTAGATCTCGGCGCGCATGGTGATCAGGTCGATGATGCCGCGGAAGGTGGCTTCAGCGCCGATGGGCAGCTGAATCGGCACAGCGTTGGCACCCAGACGCTCACGCATCATGTCCACAACGCGATAGAAGTTGGCGCCCATGATGTCCATCTTGTTGACATAAGCCATACGAGGAACACCGTAGGTTTCAGCCTGCTTCCAAACGGTTTCGGACTGGGGCTCGACGCCGCCCTTTGCGCAGAAGACGGAAACGGCGCCGTCCAGAACGCGCAGGGAACGTTCAACTTCAACAGTGAAGTCAACGTGTCCTGGAGTATCAATGATGTTGATACGATAGGTCCGGTTCTTGTTCATGGGATCACGGGGATCATGCCACATGCAGGTGGTTGCAGCGGACGTGATGGTGATGCCGCGCTCCTGCTCCTGGACCATCCAGTCCATGGTAGCGGAACCTTCATGAGTTTCACCAATGCGGTGAGTCTTACCGGTGTAGAACAGGATGCGCTCGGTTGTCGTGGTCTTACCGGCGTCGATATGAGCCATGATACCGATGTTGCGGATTCTGTCCAAAGGATGACTTCTTGCCATGATAAGTGCAGCTCCTTTCCAATGTTGGTTGTCGTCGTTAAGTGATGATTACCAACGATAGTGAGCGAAAGCCTTATTGGCCTCAGCCATTCTGTGCATTTCTTCCTTACGCTTCACGGCTGCGCCGGTGTTGTTGGCAGCATCCATGATTTCGCCAGCCAGACGGTCGGCCATGGTCTTCTCACCGCGCTTGCGGGCGAAGTCCACGATCCAGCGCAGAGCCAGAGTCTGACGACGCTCGGGACGAATTTCAATCGGGACCTGGTAGGTAGCACCGCCAACACGGCGAGCCTTAACCTCCAGCTGGGGAGCAACGTTGCTCAGAGCAGCCTGGAACACTTCGGAAGCGTCCTTGCCGGTCTTCTCAGCAACAGTTTCAAAAGCATTATAGCAGACTTCCTGCGCGACACCGCGCTTACCGTCCAGCATAATCTGGTTAATCAGCTTGGTAGCAACCGTGGTTCCCAGCACGGGATCCGGCAGCACCTCACGCTTGGGTACAAAACCGCGACGGGGCATAGGTATACCTCCTCAAATTTTTGGTCGTTCTTGTGTTTGTCAGAGTTGAAGCTTTAGCCTGTGTTCCCTCTCCATCCGAAAGCATGTCAGCATTCATGCTCTCCCCTGCCCGGTTCAGCAGGGCCGGCGACCTTTTGCAGCAGGACATTCTCTCCGGTGTGTTTCGTTCCGACACTCCGGTGTATCATGCAGCAAAAGCATTCGGCGTTTCAGGCTGCATCAGGAACGGTGGAAAGCTTACTTCTTCGGGCGCTTTGCGCCGTACAGAGAACGAGCCTGCATGCGCTTAGCAACACCGGCGGTATCCAGAGCACCGCGGATGATGTGATAACGCACACCGGGAAGGTCACGTACACGGCCGCCACGGATCAGCACAACGCTATGCTCCTGCAGGTTGTGACCGATACCGGGGATGTAGCAGGTACCTTCGATCTGGTTCGTCAGACGGATTCTTGCAATCTTACGAAGAGCAGAGTTAGGCTTCTTGGGCGTAGTGGTCTTAACGCTCAAGCAAACGCCGCGCTTCTGAGGGCAGCCCTGCAGAATAGGCGCAGTAGACTTCTTGGTTACCTTTTCTCTTCCCTTGCGGACCAACTGATTGATCGTGGGCATGGAAGCACCTCCTGAATAATATCCTATATAAATTCCAGCAACCCTCTGGAAACTTATAGGCTAAGTAATGGGCAGAAACTCATTTCAGCACGCCTGCCGCAGCCGTATCCACCGTTATGTGGCACGCCTGCCCGAGCTCCTTCATGGATCCTACACGCTTTACCGGCACACCGGCAGCTTCAGCCGCCGTAACAATGCGCTGGAAAAGGAAGGTATCCGCGTCGTTGGCCACATATGCCTTGCTGAGAGTGCCGGCCTTCAGGGCACGCAGCACCTGTTTGGTACCAACGATGCGCTTCTCGCTGTTGTTCAAAGCTTCCATCAAACCTTACCTCCTTCGCCGGGGTTCTGCACATTTGCGCACTTCACCCCAAACATAGTTTTCAACCTACTCATAATAACATTCTTTGCATTTGCTGTCAATGGGTTTTTCTCAGTTTTTTCAGGAATTTCAAGGGTTTCGGGCATGTTTTTCAGCTTATCTACGACATAATTTTAACCATTTTATACAGATGGCGAAAACAATCTGAAACAGACATAAAAAAGGCATTTTTCATATTTTAATTACATTTTTTGTCAATTGTTTTTATATTGTACTTATTTTTTATTGACAAGCGGTAGCGTTTGTATTATTCTTGTATACAAAGTGCGTACAAAAAACAATGCGTACTTGCTCTCCCGATGATCATCTTCCGGATGATTCGGGATGGTTTTATACATATTTAAAGGAGTTGCCTATCATGTCAAACCTTCAGTTTCAGCCGATGATGGAAAGCCGGCCTATCCGGGATATCGCCTACGAGGTGCTCAAGCACGCTATTGTAACCGGCGAGATTCCCGCAGGCGAGCGCATCGTTGAAACAGATTATGCAGAAAAGCTGCACATCAGCCGCACCCCCCTGCGCGAAGCACTGCGCAAGCTGGAGCGCGACGGTTTGGTGGAATATATGCTGCGCCGCGGCGTGATTGTCCGCGCCTTCACGGTTGAGGATGTGGAAGAGATTTACACCATCCGCAACTCTCTGGAGATGCTGACCCTCCCCGCCGTGATTGAAAACGCCACCGCAGAGGACATTGCCGACCTGCGCGCCCGGCTGAAGGAAATGGATGAAATGATTGAGGCAGGCGACATCGACACCCTGTCCCCCATCACCCGCGCCTTCCACCGCGCTCTGATTGAGATTTCCGGCAAGCACCGCATCCTGCGCGTGATTGAGACCCAGGACGAATACATCAACCGCTTCTCCGCCATGGCCATCCGCCAGGAAGAGCATCTCCGCGCCGCCCAGCAGGAGCACTACCGTCTGGTGGAGCTGATTGAGCAGAAGGATCTGCAGGGTCTGGAAACCATGCTCCGCGATCACATCGAGCGCAGCAAGGAAACCTGTCTGGCCGCACTGAACCTGCAGCACAAAGAAAACAAAGAATAAGAAGGCTTTTCAAAAATGAAAATGAACTACCATACGCATACAGCCCGCTGTATGCACGCAGAAGGTACAGACGAACAGTATGTATTGGCCGCGATTGAAGGTGGTTTCAGGGGACTTGGTTTTGCAGACCATATCCCCTGGCCCTTCAAAAGCGGCTTTGTCAGTCCCATCCGGATGCCCATGAGTGATCTGGATGGATATCTGAACTCCGTCAACCAGCTTCGGGAACGCTATGCAGACCGGATTGAGCTGTATATGGGCATGGAGAGCGAATACTTCCCCCGCTACCGCGACCATTATGATTATCTGCGGGACCGCGGCTGCCAGTATTTCATCCTCGGTCAGCACTACAACGACACTGAAGAGGAAAACGACTACATCGGCTTTGAATGCGAAACTGATGACGGCGTGAAGCGCTATGCCGATCAGGTGGCTGAAGCACTGAACACCGGAATTTTCTGCTATGTTGCCCATCCCGATCTGTTTATGCGCCACCGCACGGCAGACCAGTATTCAAACGCCTGCATCGAAGCCGCCAAGGTTATCTGTCAGGCAGCTAAGGAAGCTAATGTCCCCATCGAATACAACCTGCTGGGGCTGGATCTTCAGCTGCAGGGCCGCGACCGGGGTTATCCCAGCACACCCTTCTGGCAGCAGGCATCCGCCTACGGCAATCGGGTGATTCTGGGCGTGGATGCGCACAAGCCCTCCTCCCTGTCCAACACTGATTTGTGGGAGGAAGGCATCCGCCGCGTAAATGCTACGGGGCTGGAGCTGCAGGAATCCATCAGCCTGTAATATGCATTAAGGAGTTGATATCATGAACGGACGCTGGGACCTGTCCTATATTTACAAAAATTGTCAGGATCCGGCCATCGCCGCCGATATGGAAAAGCTGACCGCACTGATTGAGGCACTGCGTCAGGCCGTTGCCGCAGATGGCGATACGGTATCCCGTTTGGAAAAGATGGTGGATACCTTTGAGGAAATGTCTGCCGTGCAGTACCGCCTCGGTGCTTACTGCCAGCTGACCCTTGCGGTGGATGCTGCCAACAACGATGCCGCCCGCATTCTTGACCGGGTGATGTTGCTGGACAACGATGCCCAGCTGGCTGTATCCGACATGATTCGCGCCATCGGCACCGCCGAAGGGCTGGAGGATGCCATTGCCGCCTCCGAAAAGCTGCAGAAGGTTGCCTTTGCCCTGCGGGAAGCACAGGAATCCGTGAAACACATCATCCCGAAGGAGCTGGAGCCCTGGGTGCTGGAAATGTCCCTGTCCGGCGGCAGTGCCTTCAGCCAGCTGCGGGACAAGCTGGATGCCAACCACACAGCATCCTATCGTGGGGAAAGCCTGCCCCTGTCTGCCGTGCGCGGCCTTGCTTATGACCCGTATGCTTCCGTCCGCAAGGATGCCTACGAGGCCGAAATCGCCTCCTACAGCAAAATGGAAGTCCCCATGAGCTACTGCCTCAACAGCATCAAGCAGGAAGCCCGGACCCTTGCAAAGCTGAAGGGCTACGATTCCGTTCTGGCCATGACGCTGGATGAAAGCCGCATGGACAAGGAAACGCTGGATGCCATGTGGGGCGCCATTCGGGAATACCTGCCCCACTTCCGCCGTTACCTGAAGGCCAAGGCAAAGTATCTCGGCCACGAAAACGGCCTGCCCTTCTATGACCTGTTTGCCCCCGTGGGCGAATCCACCAAGGTATATTCCATTGAAGAGGCACAGGAAAAGCTGCAGCAGGTGTTCGGTGCTTTCTCCCCGGAGATGGCCGCCTTTATGGACCACGCCTTCAAGGCCGACTGGATTGACCTGTATCCCCGGGAGGGCAAAGCCGGCGGCGCTTTCTGCGAGAGCATGCCGGAATATGACCGCAGCGTGGTGATGACCAACTTCCAGGGCAGCTTCTCCGACATCAGCACCCTTGCCCATGAGCTGGGTCATGCATGGCACAACCGCTGTCTGGCCGGTCTGCCCTTCCTGCTGCTGGATACGCCCATGCCGCTGGCAGAAACGGCCTCCATCTTCAATGAAACGGTGCTGAGCCATCAGGCACTGAAGGACTGCTCCCCCGAAGAGGAGCTGACGCTGATTGAATCCGGTCTGATGGAAGCCACGCAAACGGTGGTGGATATCTACAGCCGCTTCCTGTTTGAGCAGAAGGTGATTGATACCCGCGCCGACCATGCCATGAGCGTGGACGAGCTGAAAGCCGCCATGCTGGAGGCTCAGGAGCAGTCCTACGGCGACGGGCTGGATGCGGACATCCGCCATCCCTACATGTGGGCCTGCAAGAGCCACTATTACTCCTCCGGTCTCAATTTCTACAACTTCCCCTACGCCTTCGGTCTGCTGTTCGGCAAGGGCGTATTTGCCCGGTACCTTGAGCAGGGCGATTCCTTCATTCCGGAATACTGCAAGCTGCTGCGCATGTGCGGCTCCGATACGGTGGCCAATGTGGCCGCTTCTGTGGGCATCGATGTGCATGACATCAACTTCTGGCGCTCCAGTCTGGAGGTTATCCGTCAGGACATCGACCGCTTCTGCCAGCTGTGCGAGAAATAATCAAATGCAAAATGCCGCCGGTTCCGTTTGGTTCCGGCGGCATTTTGTATGCAATAGATTATGCGGTTTTCTTCTGTTCCATGCGGCAGATGATGGCCTTCATGGCTTTGGTAGCCAGCAGCATCACTGCGAGGGCCAGCACCAGCACGCCTGCCATGGGCATCCAGATTGCACTTGGCAGCTGCCAGAAATGGATGTAGAACACATGGCCGAACAGCACCAGCGCACCGATAAAGCCAATGCTCATGGCGACCAGCACAGCTGTGCGCAAGGCATTGAAGGGCGTGCAGACCGTGCCCAGCATCACAAGGCCCACAATGCCTGCCGCAATGGCGGCTGCTGTGGAGCATTCCGCATAGGCGAAGCCATAGTATGTCAGCATCATGGCACCCACGGCGCAGACCGTGACCGCAGCGGCACCCGGCACGGCACGAAGCAGAATGTTCTGCAAAAAGCGTCCCTTGATGCGCTCCCGATTCGGCTCCATGGCCAGAATAAAGGAGGGTGCGCCGATGGTCAGGGCGCTGATGAGCGTCAGCTGAATGGGCTGGAAGGGATACTGCAGGGGCAGCAACAGCGTCAGCACACTGAGGGCGAAGGAATACAGCGTCTTTACCAGAAACAGGGATGCTGCACGGGTGATGTTGCCCACCACGCGGCGGCCCTCGCCCACGATTTCGGGCATCACGGTGAAGTCCGCATCCAGCAGGGTAATCTGCGCCGCATGACGGGCCGCATCGCTGCCGCCGGCCATGGCGATGGAGCAATCCGCCGCCTTCAGCGCAGGAATATCGTTGACACCGTCACCGGTCATGGCCACGCTGTGCCCGGCCTTTTTCATGGCCTCCACCAGCGCGCGCTTCTGTTCGGGGGTTACGCGGCCAAATACGGTATACCTGACAGCGGCCTCTGCCAGCGCGGCTTCGTCCTTAAGGGTGGAAGCATCCACCGCATTCTGCCAGCCCTCGACACCCACCTGCCCGGCAATGACGGACACGGTACGGGCATCGTCACCGCTGATGATTTTCACGGCAACGCCCTGCTTGCGGAAGTAATCCATGGTTTCACCGGCACCGGAACGAAGCTCATCCCGCAGGAACACAAGCCCCACAGGAGTGCGCTTGTCCTGCACGGTTTCCACCAGTGCCAGCACACGCAGACCTTCGCCCGCACCATCATCAATGGCCTTGCGAATGTCGGCGGGTACGCCCTCGGGGAACAGGAATTCAGCCGCGCCAAGGGTCAGCTCGGTGCCGTCTGCAAACAGCACGGCAGAGGACTTGGTTTTGGAGGAGAAGGGCTTGGTGGACAGCACCTGTGCCGTTTCGTCGGTACCGACACCCTGCCGGATGGCATCCAGCGTGCCGGAGTGGCCGTCAAAGCCGGCCATAAAGCGGCGCAGCTTCTGCCGAACCTCTTCCTCGGTGCCATGCAGGGGATGCACACGCTCCAGCTGCATTTTGCCGGTGGTAATGGTGCCGGTTTTGTCCAGACAAAGCACATCTGCACGGGCAAGTGTTTCAATGCCGTACAGCTCCTGCACCAGTGTATTGCGGCGGCTGAGGCGAATCACGCCCACAGCCAGCGCCATGCTGGTCAGCAGAATCAGGCCCTCGGGAATCATGCCCAGCATGGAAGCCACACCGGCAGTCACAGCCGTGGGTACATCCACCTGTTGGATGTACAGCTGCTTGAACAGCAGCAGCAGCCCCAGCGGCACCAGAATCATGCTGATGAAGCGGACCAGCTTGTTCAGGTCGGTCATCAAGGCGGACTTGGGGCGGCTGATTTTCTTTGCCGCGTGGGACAGCCCAGCCGCGTAGCTGGCATCGCCCACATTAATCATTTCGCACACAAGCTTACCGGAGGTGACATAGCTGCCGGACATCAGCCAATCGCCCTGCTGCTTGCCGATGTCATCGCTTTCGCCGGTGAGCATGGACTCGCACACCGTACCGCTGCCGGAGCGCACAAGGCCGTCAGCCGTAATCTGGTCACCGGCCCGGAGGATGTTAAGATCGCCCTGAACCGTATCCTCCATGCGGCATTCGGTTTCCTGTCCGTCACGCAGGATATGCACCTGAGGGGCATTCATCAGCTCCATGCGGTCAATGGCGCGCTTGGCCCGGATTTCCTGCACGGTGCCGATGAGCGTGTTGGAAATCACCACGCCCATGAACAGCAGATTGCGGTAGCTGCCCACGGCAATCAGGCAGGCGGCCAGAAAGAAGTTGAGCAGGTTGAACAGGGTAAACAGGTTGCCGGCCAGAATCTGCCAGATGGACTTGCCGGGGTCGGCAGTCACCTTGCCGGACAGCCCCTGCTCCTTTCTCTTCTGCGCCTCTGCGGCGGAAAGGCCTCCGTCGGGCGTATGTGTATAGCCCTCCGGCAGGGGGTGATGGTTGGGATTCAATTCCATGTACTTTACTCCTTGGGCAGCCGCTGCTGCCGATGCTTTTGTTTTGGCTTGGTCAGGTCAAAGCTGTGCTCCAGCATCATGGCAATCACTTCGTCCGGCACAGAACCATCGAGAATGATGCTGCTCCAGTGGAGCTTATTCATGTGATAGCCCGGAATCACCGCCGGAAAGCTGCTGCGCCACATTTCACCCATCATGGGGTCGTGCTTGATGTTGACCATCAGCTGCCCGCCGTGGTGGAGAATCAGCGCAAAGATTTTGCGGTTGCCGATGTGCCGCATGGCCGTGGTATCGGGATCGTCAAAGGGATAATCCTCCATCACGGTAGAAAAGCCCATGCAGAAGCGGATGACCTATTCCCTGGTGGTCATGGCCTTAACCCTTCAGGTAGGCCAGCACCTCGGCGGCGTTGGTATCGGGCTTGACCTTGGGCATCACCTTTTCCACATTGCCGTTTTCATCAATGACGAAGGTGGAGCGCACCACGCCCATGCTGACCTTGCCGTAGTTCTTTTTCTCCTGCCACACGCCGAAGCCCTGAATGGCCTGCAGCTCCGGGTCGGAGAGCAGAATGAAGGGCAGCTCATACTTGGCGGCAAACTTTTCGTGGGAGGCTACGGAATCCTTGCTGATGCCGATGACCACCGCATCGATGGACTTGAAGTCCTCATAGGCGGCGGCAAAGGCGCAGGCCTGACGGGTGCAGCCGGGGGTATTGTCGCGGGGGTAGAAATACACCACCACGCGCTTGCCCAGATAATCGCTCAGGCGATGGGTGTTGCCGTCCTTGTCCATCAGTTCAAAATCAGGTGCTTTCATTCCGGTTTCCAGCATTGGTAAAACCCCTTTCGTATTTGTTTGTTATTTTCTTTGGAAGCAGCGCACCGCAAATTCGGATACGCCCGCCGCCAGTGCAATCATCATGATATCAATCATGGTATTCACGCCGCAAATCAGCGCCTCGTAGGCTTGTCTCTGGCCGAGGAACACCATGGTGCGGTACAGGCCGAGGCCCGGCACACAGGGGATGATCGACAGGGTGATGAAGATGGTGGCAATAACCCGCATTTTCCGTGCCAGAATCTGCGACAGAATGCAGGCACACAGCACGCCGGCAAACATGGATGCCGGCTCTGCCACGCCGCCGCGCTGCAAAATTTCATACAGCATGTAGCCGATGCCGCCTACCACAGATGCAGGGAGCCACGTGCGCCTGGGCGCGTGGGTCAGCCCGGCAAAGCCTGCCGTAGCCACCATGCCGAAGAGCAGAGAGAGCAGGATGTCCGTCACAGCAGCTTCCCTCCAATCACATGGCAGATTTCAAAGGCAAGCAGCGCACCGCCGGCAATCAGCACCGCCTTGATGATGGCCTATGCCGCGTGGCTCACGCCGCTGACAATATCCCCCCGAAGGGTATCCCGCACGGCATTGGTCATGGCCACACCGGGCACAAGAGGCATCAGCGCGCCGGATACGATGGCTTCCGTGGTGCCGATGCGCCACAGGGTAAACAGCAGATTGGGCACCAGTGCGGTGATAAAGCCGCCGGCCAGCGCTCCGGAAAGCCCCGCAATGCGGATGCGCTTGGGCAGGAAGGCCAGCAGCTGCACACTGGCAGCGGTTATTGCCGAAATGACGGCATCCGTCAGGTTGCCGCGGAACATAAACGCAAATCCGAAGGCCGCCACCGCCGCAGCCATCACATTGCCCGCCCGGCTGTCCTCCCGCAGGCTATGCAGCTCCTCCAGCTGGCGGCAGGCTTCCTCCGGAGAGATGGAGCCATCCACCACCTGCCGGGATATGGCATTGACCCGGTCCACCTTGTCCAGATCACCGCCGCCCCGATGCACACGCAGCACCATGGTTTCCACCTGCCCCGCGTGGTCCTTGCAGCTGATGAAAATGCCGCTGGGGATGGCGAAGCTTTCCACATGGGCCATGCCGAAGGCCTCCCCCATGCGGGATACGGTTTCCTCCACCCGATAGGCCTCGCCGCCGTTTTCCATAATAATCCGCCCTGCGTTTTCCAGGGCCTTCATGTACATTGCTTCCATGGGAAAAATCCCTTCTGAAATGGTCGGTTGGATGATGCTTTTCCGGAAGTCATCCAGTAAAACAAACACCATCAGGTTCTATATTCGACGCTGTGCCGCTTCTTCCTGCATGGGGGATGTTTCAAGGTGTTTTTCGATTGATTTTTATTGACGGAGAGCCAAAATCCCGGTACAATAGAAGCAAGAATGACGGCATTATTTCATTTTTTGTATACAGACAGATTATCGGAGGCTTTTTATGATGCACAAGCTTCATTTGTATTACGGCAACGGAAAAGGAAAGACCACCTCGGCCATGGGGCTTGCCCTGCGCTGTGCCGGACACGGCAAAAAGGTGCTGGTCGCCCAGTTCCTCAAGGGCGGTGATTCCGGCGAATTGTCTGCCCTGCGCCAGCTGGCCTGTGTGGAGGTGTACCCCTCTGCCCGGGTGGAAGGCTTTCTGTTCCAGATGACGGAGGAGGAGCGAAAGGAGGTTCGCGCCAGCCAGACACAGATGGCCCTGACGCTGGCCGACCACCTTCTGCAGACCCGTCCTTCGCTGATTATTCTGGATGAGTTTGCCGTGGCGTGGGATAAGCATGTCATCGCAAGCGAGGCGGCCCGCAGACTGCTGGAGTCTGCCCTGCGCGTGGGTGAAACAGTGGTCACGGGCTATTCCGCGCCCCAGTGGCTGTATGAGCATGCGGATTATGTCAGCCACATCATCGCAGAGCGCCACCCCTATGACCGGGAAGGTCTGCAGGCCAGAGAAGGCATTGAGTGGTAATGTTGCCAAACAGCAAAAGGCAAGCGTTTTCATCACGCTTGCCTTTTTGATTGCGGATTATTTTGCTTCTGCCCAGTTTTCGCCCTGATGCACCTCTGCCACCAGCGGGACCTTCAGCTTGATGACTTCTTCCATGGAGGTCTGCAGCAGCTGCGCGGCCTTTGCGGCTTCCTCCGGCGGGCATTCCAGCAGCAGCTCGTCGTGCACCTGCAGAATCAGCCGGGACTGCAGCCCCTCACGGCGCAGTGCTTCATCCACGCGCACCATGGCCAGCTTGATGATATCCGCCGCGGTGCCCTGAACAGGGGTGTTCATGGCGGCGCGCTTGCCGAATTCCCGCACCATGTTTTTGCTGGATTTCAGCTCCGGCAGATACCGTCTGCGGCCCATGAGCGTTTCCGCATAGCCCAGGCGCTGACCGTCTTCAACGGTCTGGTCCATAAAGTTCTTGACCCCGGGATACTTGGCAAAATACTTGCTGATAAAGGCGTTGGCCTCCTTTTGGGTAACGCCTGTGTTTTTGGCCAGACCAAAGCCGCTGATGCCGTAAATCAGGCCGAAGTTCACCGCCTTGGCCCGGGAACGCAGCTGACCCGTGACCTCATCAATGGGCACCTCGAAGATTTCGCTGGCGGTGCGGGCGTGGACATCCTGCCCGGTCCGGAACGCCTCCACCAGCGCATTGTCGCCGGAGAAGTGCGCCATCAGCCGCAGTTCAATCTGGCTGTAGTCGGCATCCAGCAGGACCCATCCCGCCTTGGGCAGGAAAGCGCGGCGAATCTCCCGGCCTTCCTCCGTGCGGATGGGAATATTCTGCAGATTCGGCTCGGAGGAGGAAATGCGGCCCGTTGCCGTGGCTACCTGATCGAAATAGGAATGCACCCGGCCCTCCTTGTCTGTCAGGCGCAGGAGACCCTCCACATAGGTGCCGTTCAGCTTCACCAGCTGGCGGTAGCGCAGCAAGGGCTCGATGATTTCCGGGGCAATGTCCCGCAGATTCTCCAGCACCTCGGCAGAGGTGGAATAGCCCTTGGTTGTCTTTTTGCCGTGGGGCAGCTGCAGCTGGCCAAAGAGCACCTCGCCCAGCTGCTGGGTGCTGTTGAGGTTAAAGGGCTTGACACCGCAGGCCGCAAACACCTGATTGCGCAGGGATTCAATTTCCGCCGCGTACTGCTCGCCCAGCCCCTTCAGGAAGGCGGTATCCACGGTAAAGCCGGCATCCTCCATGCGGAAGAGCACATGCTGCAGCGGCATTTCCACCTGCTGCATCAAATCCATCATGCCGCAGGCGCTGACCTATGCCATCTGCTGCCGCGCAAGGGACAGCATGGTACAGGCGTTGTCCTTCTGCCCCTGGGCAAGGCCGGACAGGGCATAGCTCTTTTCCTGCGGATTGAGCAGGTAGGCGCCCAGCATCGTATCCCATACAAATGTCTCCGGGCAGGGCAAGCCGTGCTTTTTCAGCGTGTGCAGCAGCTGCTTGCCGTTGTGGACCACCATCCGGCGCGTGGTCATTTCCGGTGCCAGCAGCGCCAGCACCTCCCCGAGATCGACACCGGGTGTCAGCAGATCGCCGCCCAGCACCACCTGACAGCAGCGGCCGGTTTCATCAGCCAGATCCATATCGCTGTCGGTCACGTGCAGGGCCAGCAGTGCCTTTGCATCACCCGCGGCCAGCCACTGGGAAAGCGCGGGGACAGAATCGATTTCTTCTACCTTGGCAAAATCGATGCCCTCCACCGTGACCGCAGGCTTTTCTTCTGCCGCAGGGACGGGGGCATTGCCGCCGGTGATTTTGCGGATAACCTGATTGAGCCCCAGCTTCTGCAATACCGGCACCTTTTCCGTCAGGTCCGGCATGGCCACATCTGCGGACTTCCATGCCACCGGTGCATCCCGGCGAATGGTGGCCAGCTCGCGGCAGCGGCGGGCATCCCCGGCAAAGGTGACCAGCTTTTCGCCCAGCTTGCCCTTCACCTCGCCGGCGTGGGCCAGGATTTCATCCAGACTGCCGAACTGCTGCAGCAGCTTCACGGCGGTCTTGTCGCCCACCCCGGGGATGCCGGGAATGTTGTCGCTGCTGTCACCGGCCATGCCCTTCCAGTCCGTGACCTGCTCGGGATAGAAGCCGTACTCCTCATACATGCTGACAGGGGTAAAGCGGTACGTTTCGCTGATGCCCTTCCGGGTAAACAGCAGCTCCGTGGTGTTGCTGACCAGCTGCAGCGCATCCCGGTCACCGGTGAGCAGGACGGGCTTCAGGCCGGCTTCCTCGCCGAGGCGGGAAAGGGTGCCCAGCAGATCGTCTGCTTCCCAGCCGGCCATGGCGTACCAGCGGATGCCAAGGTCCGTCAGCAGGGTGCGGATGGTATCCATCTGCTGAATCAGCTCCGGCGGCGTGGGCGAACGTCCGGCCTTGTATTCGGGATAAATCACATGGCGGAAGGTGGGCGCATGCTCATCAAAGCAAACGGCGATGTAGCGGACATTTTCCTCTGCCACCGCCTTAAGGGTCATCATCAGAAAGCCATGGATGGCGTTGGTGTAGGTGCCGTTGTAATCCATAACGGGCAGGGCATGGAACGCCCTGTACAGCAGGCTGTTGCCGTCGATAATCAGGAATGTATCTTTCATCATAACCTCCCGGTTTTGGTGCATTCTTCTACCATTGTAATTCTCCCCGGCGCTGCCGTCAAGCTTGACATCTCCTTCGGGGTGATATAGGATAATATCCTGTAAGAAAAAGGAGGCGAAGCCCCTTGGCCAAGGCGGTAAAAACGAACGTACTCCGCAGTCTGGATGCGGCAAAAATTCCTTATGAAACCCGCACCTACACCGTGGAGGATGACAATTTTGACGGCAAGCTGGTGGCTCAAAAGGTGGACCTGCCGGCAGATATGATTTTCAAAACCCTTGTGCTGTGCGGCACACAGCAGCCCCATCTGGTATGCGTGATTCCCGTGGAGCAGGAGCTGGACCTGAAGGCGGTGGCCCGTGCCACAGGCAACAAATCCGTCACCATGCTGCACCAGAAGGATCTGCTGCCCCTCACCGGCTATCCGCGGGGCGGCTGCTCCCCCATCGGCATGAAGAAAGCCTTCCCCACCTATGTGGATGAAGCATGCCTGCAGCAGGAGCGCATCAGCGTCAGCGCCGGTGTGAGAGGCTGTCAGGTCATCCTTGCCACCGAAGCACTGCTGAAAATCACCAAAGCAAAAACGGCCTCCCTTTGCCGGTAATAAGAAACGCTGTCCCCCATTGTGATTCATCACACAGAGGGGACAGCGTTTTTTCATATACTCCACACGCACATGGCCGCCGCCATACCCTTTTCATGGGTGATGGACAGCAGCACCTGACCGCCGCAGACAAGCTCCGCAGCCTTTCCGTGCAGACAGTATACCGGCTGACCGGAGGGGGTGTGGCTGATTTCCACATCCGTCAGCGGAATGGTGATACCGGTGCCCACGGCCTTGAGGAAGGCCTCCTTGGCGGCAAACATGGCGGCCATGGACTGGGCGGACGATTTTCCTTTTCCTATTATATAGGCGCGTTCCTGCTATGTGTAGCAGCGGCTCATGAAATGCTCCTTTTGAAGCAATGCTTCCATGCGCTCTGTGTCACAAAGGTCGAGCCCGATTCCGCGGATATCAGACATAGCCCATCACGCCCCTGACCGATACATCGCCTGCCAGCACCCGATGCAGCTCGCCGCTGTCATCACGCACAAGCAGTGCGCCGGTTTCGTCGATATCCTCAGCGGTGCCTGTCATGTTGATGCTGCCGATGACATTCACCCGGCTGCCAAGGGTGCAGCTTTGGGCGCGGTATGCATCCGCAATGCCGGCAAACCCCTTCTGCTCCAGCAGGGCGGCATATTCCTCCAGCGCCCGAAGGTAGTGAATCAGGATTTCCGCACGGCTTTGCACCTTGCCCACCTCCTGCAGGGAGGTGGCCTGATGCTTCAGCTCTTCGGGGTACGCGCCGGGGTACACATTCAGACCCGTGCCGATGACCACATAATCGATATGGTCCATATCCGCCGAAATCTCCAGCAGGATGCCGCACAGCTTTTTGCCGCCGCAGATGATGTCATTGGGCCATTTGATGCGGCTGTCCGCACCGGTGGTTTCCCGGATGGCTCTGTTCATGGCCATGGCGGTGCACAAGGTCAGCAGCGGCGCATGCTCCGGCCGCAGCTGCGGGCGAAGCAGCAAGCTCACCCAAATGCCCTGTCCTGCAGGGGAATTCCAGCTGCGGCCCAGCCGTCCCTTGCCGCCGTTCTGGCACTCGCACAGGCACACACTGCCATCCGGTGCGCCCTTGGCCGCCATGATTTTCAGCTGGGTGTTGGTGGAATCCACCGT
This sequence comes from Clostridia bacterium, assembly GCA_030526225.1. Classification (GTDB taxonomy): domain Bacteria; phylum Bacillota; class Clostridia; order Christensenellales; family Aristaeellaceae; genus JAUNDF01. The sequence goes on along the minus strand of JAUNDF010000015.1, from coordinate 16,259 downwards.
ATCGTGGTAGGCGATTTCGCCCCGGCCGAGGCGGCTTGTCTCCAGCTTGCTTTCCCACAGCACCGGCTCCAGGCGGTCACCGGGCTCCAGGCGATAGCCCAGCTTGCCGGCGCTTTCAATCTGCCAGCCGGCCTCCCGGAGTGCCTCTATCTTTTTCCATACGGCCGCACGGCTGATGCCCAGCTCCCGGCTGATTTCCTCGCCGCTGACCTGCCCGCCCTGTGCCAGAATTTCCAGAATCGAACGCATTGCTTCAACTTCCTTTTGATGCATTGTTACAATGATGTATGGTCTATTGTACCGCATCAGCCCTTTTCTGGCAAGGAAAAAGGTTGAAAAAGCACTGGAAACCCATTATACTGATACTGGTTTTATATGCATTTCCCGCAGGGTGCCCTGCGTGATACAGGAGGAATCTTTATGCTCCAGCCCGCAAAGATGATTATGGGTCTCCAGCAGAACATCGCCAAGGTGGTGGTGGGCAAGGAGGAGGCCATTGAATATGCGCTGATTGCCCTGCTGTGCAAGGGTCATGTACTCATTGAGGATGTCCCCGGCGTGGGCAAGACCACCCTTGCATCCGCTCTGGCCAAGTCCCTGGCATGCTCCTTCCGCCGCATTCAGTTTACCCCCGACCTGATGCCCTCGGACGTGACGGGCTTCACCCTGGTCAATTTCAAGACCGGTGAAATGGAATACAAAGAAGGCGCCATCATGAGCCAGATTGTGCTGGCAGACGAAATCAACCGAACCAGCCCCAAAACCCAGTCGGCTCTGCTGGAAATCATGGAAGAGCATCAGGTAACGGTGGACGGCATCACCCATCCGCTGCCCCAGCCCTTCTGCGTGCTGGCTACCCAGAACCCCGGCGAATTCGTGGGCACCTATCCCCTGCCCGAGGCACAGATGGACCGCTTCTTCCTGCGGATTTCCATCGGCTACCCCACCATCGAGCAGGAGATGGACGTGCTGGAGCGGTATTCCGGCACGGTGAAGCCCATGACCACCCTGGAGCCTGTCTGCACGGCGGAGGACATCATCCAGCTGCAGCAGATGGTCACCACCATTTACTGCTCCCCCGAGGTGCGCAGCTACGTGGCCCAGCTGGCCGCGGCAACACGGCGCGATCCCGCCCTGACCCTTGGCGCCTCCACCCGCGCCGCCATCGCACTGATTCACGGCGCACAGGCCTGCGCCCTGCTGGACGGCCGTGACTTTATCCTGCCGGAGGATGTACAGCACATGGTCCTGCCGGTGTGGGCGCACCGTCTGGTGCTGAACCCCGAGGCCCGCATGAAGGGCATCACCGCCGAGCAGGTGCTGGTGAACATTCTGAAAAACACCGTTGTTCCCGTAAAGCTATGAAAACAAAAATCATGTTGCCCCTGACAGCGGCCGCGGTCCTGCTGTTTACCGCCCTTTCCGTAAAAAGCGCGGTGTTGCTGTTTGCAGCCCTGCTGCTGATATTGCTGGTGGTGACGGGCTACATCAGCGTATGGCAGGCCGCCCGGAGCATGACCGCCGTGTCACAGCTGTCGGAAAGCTCCGTCAAGCGCGGCGATGATGTAACGCTGACCATCACCGTACAGCACCGCGGCCTGTTCCCCATTGCGCCGGTTCTGCTGGAGCTCAACGCCGCCCCCGGCATGCCGGAGACGGCTGTCCGGCTGAAGGATGCTCCCGGCAAGAAGCAATACCTGACCATGCCCTTCCACGCCTCCCACATCGGCGTGTGCACACCGGGCATCAAGGCCATTACTTTGTAGGACCTGTTCGGCATGTTCTCCCGGCGCATCATCCCAGACACGGCGCAAACAGAGCTGCTGGTGATGCCCCAGCCCTTTTCCGTGGAGGATATGGAATTCGCCCCCGGCGATTCCGCCATCGAGAGCATGGGCCGCGCCACGGAGGATGTGTCCAACCCCACGGATATCCGGAATTATCAGCCGGGCGATGCGCTGAAGAAAATCCACTGGAAGATTTCCGCCCGCAAGGGTGAGTTGATGGTCCGCCGCTTTGAGCAGCCCGTTCTGCCGGAACTGCTGGTGCTGATGGATTGCTCTGCGCCGCCCACCTGGGGTCACCCGGAGGCCGCCGCCGATGTGCGCGATGCACTGCTGGAAACGGCTGCCTCTGTTGTCAGCCACCAGATGAACGCCGACCATCCCGTGCGTTTGCCGCTGCTGGGCAGCCATCCCATGGAATTTGAAAAGAACATGGGCATGCCCCTGCTGCTGGAAAACCTTGCCCGGCTGGACTTTTCCGAAACAGACCGCTTTGAGCGGGTGCTGCAGCTGGAGACCCGCCGCATGCGCAAGGTGGGTGCCACTGCCGTTGTATCCGCCCGGCTGAACGGCAACATTGTGGACATGCTGGTGCAGATGAAGCGCATGGGTCCCTGTGTGCGCCTGTACCTGATTACCTTCGTCCCCGATGACCCGGTGATTGCGCCCATGGTGGGCAAGCTGCATCAGGCCGGCATCGAGGTTTGCTGCATCCAGCCCGCCCCCGTTTAACCTGATTTTCCCCTGATTTGAAAGAGAGGTGACCGTGGTGACCGAACAACTCAAGCAGCAGCTTTCCCGCGCCGCCATGGCCGCTCTGCTTTGCTTCGGCCTGCTGGCAGCCATGCTGGTAATGCTGGGCCAGCTGCCGCAGCTGCCCGTGGGCATGCTGGCCGCGCTGGCGGCCATTGCCATCCCGGCGGCGTTTTCCGTAAACAGGACCGGCCGCATCATCGGCTATAGCGTGATGGCGGCAGCGGTCGCCCTGTGGCTGATTTTAGGCGGCGGCTACACCGTTGCCCAGCTGATGACGGCGCTGACACTGCACCTTTCCGGCCAAAGCGCCGTGATGCACATGTATGGCCGGGATGCGGCGCTGCTGCTGGGCGCTGTGCTGGGTCTGCTGTCCTGGCTGCTGTCCGCTCCGGCTGTCGGCTGTCTGTCCCCGCTGCCTGTGATTGCGGCGGCCGCCGGGCTGTGGATGACCCAGCAGGAATCGGGCCTGTACTGGCTGATTCCCGCACTGCTTGCTTCCCTGACCATGCTGGTGCGCTTCCGTCACCGGGATATTTCCCTGCGCCGCGTGCTTCCGGTGCTGACTGTGCCGGTGCTGGCCGCAAGCCTTTTGACGCCCCTGTCCGGTGCGGCTGTGCCGTCCCTGAAGGATGCGGCTGACAGGCTGCGCCAGACAGTGATGGAATACCTGTTTTATACCGAGCCCCGGAATGTGTTCAGCCTGTCTGCCGAGGGCTACTATCCCGAAGGCCCGGCCCAGCTGGGCGGCAAGGCAGAGCCCAACGAGCACACGGTGATGCAGGTCTCCACGCCGCGGAAGGTGTACCTGCGCGGCACCGTGAAGAATGAATACACCGGCCGCATGTGGCGGGATTCCACCGGCGGACGGCGCTACCTGTGGATTGATCCCCGCTGGACCGACCGCCGCGATGCCGCCTTCGATGCGCTTTTGCCCGGCGGTCAGCTGGAAAACGGCAACAGCCTGCTGAAGGAGCAGACAGTGACGGTGCAGATTCTCTCCGAAAATGCATCCAGCATGTTTGTCCCCCAGCGGGTGCGCAGCCTGAACCCCGGCGGCGAGCTGGTGCCGTATTTCAACAACGCCAGCGAGATTTTTGCCACCCGTGACCTTCAGCCCGGTGACCTGTACACCGTTTCCGCGCCGCTGATGCTGGCCGGTGATGCGGGCATTTCCACCATTATTGAGGCATGCGCCAAAAACGATGACCCGGCCTATGCCGCCATCGCCGCAGAGTATACCCGTCTGCCCGATCACCTGCAGGCCATGGTATACGACCTGGCCCGGGACATCACCCGCACCGCCTCCACCCCCTATGAGAAGGCCTTTGCCATTCAGAATCACCTGAGCCGCAACTACCGCTACGCGCTGGATGTGGCCCCCCAGCCGGCGGAAATCGACTTTGTGACCAACTTCCTGTTCAACACCAAGGAAGGCTACTGCACCTATTACGCCTCCGCCATGACCGTGCTGTGCCGCATGGTGGGCCTCCCCGCCCGGTATGTGGAGGGCTATCTGGCCGTGCCGGATGAGCAGGGGCAGGCTGTGGTCACGGGTCTGCAGGGCCACGCCTGGACGGAGGTATACTTCTCCGGCTTCGGCTGGCTGACCTTTGACGCCACCCCCGGGCAGAGCAATGAACAGCCGCCCTCCGGCAATGAAAATCCGCCGGAGGATGACAAGCAGGATTCCCCCGATGCCACCCCCACGCCGCCTCCCCCGCAGGATGAGCCGGAGCCCTCTCCCGAGCCGGAGCAGGACCCCCGCAGCGAGGACATCCCGGAGGATACCCCGCCGGAGGAAAATCCGCCGGAAGACAATCCCCCCGAGGATGACACGCCGCCTTCCATGGACTGGCTGTGGTGGCTGCTGGCACTGCTGATGATGGCCGCGCTGGCAGGCCGCATCGCTTGGTGCATGCCGCCGGTGTGCATCCGCCGCTGCCGCACCGCTGAGCAGCAGCTGACCGTATGGGCGCAGGGCGTATACGATGCGCTGGCCGTGATGAAAATCAAGCCCCAAAACGCCGAAACACCCCTGATGTTCTTCCGCCGCGTGGATGACACCCACGCCATGGAAATCACCCTGCTGCCGCTGGGACAGGCGCTGTCCCTGACCTTCTACGGCAAGGCCGAACCGGACAGCGATATGCTCTTCACCGCGCAGGAAACCTGGAAGGCCGTGGTGCGCCAGCTGGAAATCGGCGAAAAGCTTGCCTGTGTGCTCCGGATGAGCTTTGTCCCGATGAAAAAGAGAACCTTTTTGAAGAAATAAGATTGTTTGATTTTCCCAACGGAAACGAACAATATCATAGACCTCCTGCTGCAGAACAAGACTGCGGCAGGAGGTCTTTTGTATGTCGTCACCAAAGCCACATAAAAGCTTTTTGGCCTCGAAAATTTAGGGGTTCATTTGTTCGCATTTCTGTGCTATAATGGTTTTGAAAACAGGAACATTTGTTCTCTTTTTGAAGGAGCGAGCGTTATGACCTGCCGCCAATACCTGTGTATTGATTTAAAAAGCTTTTACGCCTCGGTGGAGTGCGTGGAGCGCGGACTGAACCCCATGACGGCGCGGCTGGTGGTGGCTGATGCCAGCCGCACCAATACCACCATCTGCCTGGCGGTTTCCCCGGCGATGAAAAAGCTGGGCGTAAAAAACAGGTGCCGGGTATTTGATATCCCCACCCATCTGCAGTATATCACCGCGCCGCCGCGGATGCAAAAGTACATTGATTATGCCGCGGAGGTCTACGGCGTGTACCTGCGCTTTATCGCCCCGGAGGACATCCATGTGTACTCCATTGACGAGGCTTTTCTGGATGTAACCCCGTACCTGTCCATGTATGGGATGGATGCACCGGCGCTGGGCAACCGCATCCGGCAGGCGGTGCTGGCACGAACGGGCATCCCGGCCAGCTGCGGCGTGGGTGACAACCTGTATCTGGCCAAGATAGCCCTGGACATCACCGCCAAGCACAGCCCCGATTTTATGGGGATTCTCTCCGAGGAAAGCTACCGGGAGACACTGTGGCAGCATCGGCCGCTGACGGACTTCTGGCGTGTCGGTCCGGGCACGGCGGCACGGCTGGCCCGCTACGGACTGACCACCATGGAGCAGATTGCTCACGCGCCGGAAAAGCTGCTGTACAAGGAGTTCGGCATCGATGCGGAGATTCTCATCGACCACGCATGGGGCCGTGAGCCGGTGACCATGGCTGATATCAAGGCATACAAATCGCAGACCAAAAGCATTTCCGCAGGACAGGTGCTGGCCCGCGGCTACAGCTTCATGGAGGCGCTGGTGATTGTAAAGGAAATGACCGACCAGCTGACGCTGGATTTGGTGGCACAGGGGCTGATGACCTCGCAAAT
>JAUNDF010000015.1:0-10337 GCA_030526225.1 Clostridia bacterium | reverse complement strand
GGGCCGCACTGCCCCCGGCGGCTGCCTCCCACCGGCTGGAGCAGCCCACCTGCGACTGCCATCTGCTGATGAGCACCATGGCCGATTTGTTCCGGCTCCTTGCCGACCGGCTGACACCCGTCAAGCGGCTGGCCATTGCCTACTGCGATTTGTCGCCCCGGGAGCGCCAGCAGCTGTCTCTGCTGCAGTATGACAATCCGCGCACGGGCGAGCTTCAAAGCGCGGTGAATGATGTGCGCCTGCGCTATGGCAAAAACGCCCTGTTCCGCGGCATGGATTTGCTGGATGGCGCCACCACCCGGGAACGCAACACACAGATTGGAGGACACAGAAGCGGTGAAGCGGGCTGACAGAGCAAAGATTTTCCTTCCCTTTTCCGCCATGAAGGGCTACGATGATGCCCTGGCACTGAAGCAGCTGATGGTCTCCCCCAGGGTGGAGCTGGCGCAGGATGCCGCCGAGGAGCTGGATACAATCCTGCGCAGCTTTTCCCCGGGCGACAGAATCGAGGCGGTGTATTATCAGGATCACGGGTATACAAAAACAGCCGGCATCTTTCGCCGGCTGTCTGTGATTGATCAGGTATTGTATATGGATGATGTTGCGGTTTCGCTCAGGGATTTGCTTTGCGTCAAACGGCTGACGAATTCGCCTTGAGTTTTTCCATGCGGGCAAGGGCAATCACTGCGCCCATGGACAGCAGCAGAAGCCCCAGGGTGGGTTTGTTTTCGCGCACCAGCGTGACGCACTCAATCAGCTCCGATACCAGAATCGTAACGGGAAGCACCGCCAGATAACGCTTCCAGAATACAATTCCCTTGCCGAAAACAAGCTTCCACGCTGCTTTTGCAAACTGCCACAGGAACAGCAAGCAGAGGATAAAGCCCGGAATGCCCAGTTCTGCCAGAATCTGCAGATACATGCAATGGGAATGACCGTATACCTGATTGCTGTGATTGTACACAGCGATTCTGTCCATAAACTTGGCGGGCGTGGTGCCAATCAGCAATGTATCCGGCTCGGATTTCATCAGGTTAAAGGTGGCCTCCCAAATGGCTGTGCGGCCGGACAGCGTGGCGTTTGCCTTCCGGTGCTTGACAGCTGCAGCAGGAGCGGTCGTCGGCTCTGCTGCCTGTACAGCTTCGTCAGCGTTATCTGCATTGATTGTCTGCGCTTCACTCTCTGCGCCGGCCGCTGTCATAACGGCAGAAGGCTTTTGTGCCGCATTGTTGACGGCATCCATCACCAAAGGCATCCCGATATAGGCAGCAGCGATGCAGCCGACAATCAGCACCAATCCGGTCGCTGCAGCCAGCAGTCTGCTCTTTCCTTTTTCCTGCAGCAGGTGCCACAGCGCAATGGCCCCAAACAGACCAAGGCCCAAACCGAAGGTAATAATCGCGGTACGGCCATCGGTCAGACAAAGTGCTGCATACATGGGCACCAGGGAAACGATATACAGCAGCTTGGCAATTTTTGTCTGATGCATTGCCGCACCCAGCAGTGCAAATACCATGGATGCGGACAGCAGTGCCGCCGCAAAGGTGCAGTAGTCAAACATATTCAGCCGCATATAAGCCGGGTCAATGGCAATATACTGGGTCAACAGCATGTTGTTGATGCGCACACCGGTCACCGCAGATATCACGCTGAGCACGCTCATGGCGGCAACAATCGCAGTCCAACAGGCGCACAGCACCTGCAGAAAACGCTTCAGTCCGTTTTCCTGCAGACAGAAAGCAAAACCGTAGCACACCACATAGGCATACACCGCCACAGCAATGCAATTCAAATTATCATTCAGGACAATGGTCCCACGGAGCGCGGCGGAAATAATCATCCACGCTACGCCGGTAAGCAGCAGCTTGCCTCCCTGTTCCCGGCCAATGCGTCCGGAACCAAGCAGATAACCCGCCATGCCAAACCACAGCAGATTGTTCCATGCGGCAGTATACACCACCTGCGGCACAGCCACCATCCAGTGCAGCATGGGCCGCAGCAAAAAATATAGCATCAGCACATTCAGCAGTACACTTGACCATCTGACCTTCCTGATTTTTTCCAATTGATTCTTCACGTTCCGTGCATCCTCCTGACAGACTCATTCATGATATTATACCGCAAACGGCAAATGTTTTCAATGAATGGAAGCAAGCCTGTGTTAAAAGAAAACGCACCCCAATCAATAGGATGAGAGGGGTGCGCAAACATTATTCTTCGTGATTGACCAGGTGCTCCTTGGCATAGATGGCCATGGCGCATTCCAGGCGCTTGCGTTCCATCTGGCACTCCATGTCATAGGGCTCGGAGATGTTGCCGTGGAAGGCCTGGGCATTGGCTGCGCAGCCGCCGGAGCAGAAGAAGCGGGCCCAGCAGTCGCGGCACTTTTCCTTGGCCAGCACGTTGTTGTTGGCAAAGGTCAGCTGCAGGTCGTGGTTGAAGGTGCCGTCCAGCACGGAGCCCATGCGGTAGCCCTCCCGGCCCACGAACTGATGGCAGGGGTAGATATCGCCATCGGGGGTGACGGCCACATATTCGTTGCCGGCACCGCAGCCGGTCAGGCGCTTGCGCAGGCAGGGGCCGCCGGACAAATCCACCATGAAGTGGAAGAAGTTGAACCACTTGCCATTGGCGCGGCGGTCGATATAAATCTGGGCCAGACGCTCGTATTCCTCGCGGATTTCGGGCAGGTCCTCCTCGCGGATGGCATACTCGCATTCGGGGTCGGTGACCACAGGCTCCACGCTCAGCTGCTCAAAGCCCTGATCGGCCAGATACAGCACATCGTTGCCGAAGTCCTTGTTGTAGCCGGTGAAGGTGCCGCGGACATAGTACTGCTTCTGACCGCGCTTTTCGGCAAACTGCTTTGCCTTCTCCATGATGATTTCAAGGCTGCCCTTGCCGTTGACGGTGGGGCGCATGCGGTCATGCACCTCGGGGCGGCCGTCGATGGAAATGACCACGTTGTCCATTTCCTTGTTGAGGAAGTCCATGATTTCCTCGGTCATCAGCACGCAGTTGGTGGTGGTGGTAAACTTAAAGTGCTTGTTCTTTTCCTTTTCAATGGAGCGGCCGTAGGCAACCAGCTGCTTGATGACATCGAAGTTCATCAGGGGCTCGCCGCCGAAGAAGTCGACCTCCAGATTCTTGCGATTGCCGCTGTGCTCAACCAGCCAGTCCAGCGCGGCCTTGCCCACCTCGAAGGGCAGCAGCTTGCGCTCGCCCATGCAGAAGTCGCCGGTGGCGGCAAAGCAGTACTTGCAGCGCAGGTTGCAGTCATGGGCGGCATGCAGGCACATGGCCTTGACCACGCCGGGGTCCTGCAGCTGCTTGACATCATCATAGTTGTCGGGCGCGTTGAGGGCGCCCATCTCTTCCAGCTGATGCAGCTCGCCGATGACCTCGTCCAGCTCCTGCAGGGAATACTTGTCCTTCAGCTCTGCCTTGATTTCCTCGGCGCTGTGGTCGTTCCAGAGGGTGAGCACATCATAGGCCAGTTCATCCAGTGCGTGAACGGCACCGCTGCCCACATCCAGCATCATGGGCTGACCGACTGCTTTAAATGTATGAATCAAATCCGGTTCCTCCTGAAATATTGCGTTAATGTATATTGACTCCCCCGGCAGTGCCGGAAGAATTGTTGACATGAAAAACGGGCAGGATAACTCCCGCCCATCTTTTCCTCGCCAAGAATTACTTGCCGAAGCTGCGGTTCAGCTTGCCTTCGTTGCCAGCCAGAACAGCATTGTTTTCCTTGTTAGCGCAGGACTGATTGGCCACAGTGCAGCTGGTCTTGCAAGCGCTCTGGCAGGAAGCCTGGCACTCGCCGCAGCCACCGTGAACAAGGCTCTGCTGCAGGCAGGGATTCTGGATCGTAGCAATATGCTTCATCGTTGCATTCCTCCATATTCATTAGGAATACGCATATTATACACCATTTTCCCTTCCGGCGCAACATGTACGGGAAAAATATCCGGATGAATGATGTTTTTTCCTTTTTCCACTTGATTTTTTTCGCAAAATGTGGTTAAGTACAGAGTGTGATGCGAACATTAGCAGTGCATCACAAGCAAATAATTCGTATTTTGAAAGGTGATTGTGACGATGAAGCCGATCAAAGAGGGTAAGGTACGCGAGATTTACGACAATGGTGACAGCCTGATTATGGTGGCTACCGACCGGATCAGCTGCTTTGATGTGATTCTGAATAATACCGTTACCGACAAGGGTGCTGTGCTGACCCAGATGAGTAAGTTCTGGTTCGACCTGACCCAGGATATTATGCCCAACCACATGATTTCCGCCGACAACAAGGATATGCCCGAGTTCTTCCAGACCCCCGAATTTGACGGCAAGTGCATGATGTGCCGCAAGCTGGAAATGCTGCCTGTGGAATGCATCGTGCGCGGCTACATCACCGGCAGCGGCTGGGCCAGCTACCAGAAGGACGGCACCGTGTGCGGCATCAAGCTGCCCGAGGGCCTGCAGGAATCCCAGGAGCTGCCTGAGCCCATCTACACCCCCTCCACCAAGGCCGAAATCGGCGATCATGACGAGAACATTTCCTACGAGCAGTCTGTGGCTTATCTGGAAAAGCGCTTCCCCGGCAAGGGCGAAGAGTACGCTGCCAAGCTGCGCGACTACACCATCGCCCTGTACAAGAAGTGCGCCGATTACGCTCTGACCAAGGGCATCATCATCGCCGACACCAAGTTTGAGTTCGGTCTGGATGAAAACGGCAACATGGTCATCGGTGACGAAATGCTGACCCCCGACTCCTCCCGCTTCTGGCCTGCCGAGGGCTACGAAGCCGGCCACGGCCAGCCCTCCTTCGACAAGCAGTTTGCCCGCGACTGGCTGAAGAGCAACGACAACCACAACTGGACCCTGCCTCAGGAAATTGTGGACAAGACCATCGACAAGTATCTGCAGGCTTATGAGATGCTGACCGGCAAGAAGCTGCGCGGCTGATTTCCCATCCTGTTATATTGCCCCCGCTGTGTGATGATGCAGCGGGGGCTTTGCTTATTTTGCGGACTGCCGCTTTTTGTTTTTGGCGGATGGCTTCCGCTTTCTTTTCGGCCTGATGCTCTCCGCCCACCGGGCCGCCTGCTGCTGCATCTATGCAGGTACGCGTTTGCGGAACCGCTTGATGGTGGCTGCGCGGAAGGGCGGCTGGGTGGAATAAGCCATCATCCCCAGAAAAAACTGAAGGTACGGGTTTTCGGCAATCAGCTGAACAATTTCTTCATCCCGCAGGCCGTGATAATAGGCCGCAACCACCATCGCGCCCAGGGCCATCCGTGCCGGGAGAGCCTTCCGCCCGCGGCGGCTGGGAAAAATGGCGGCATAATCCAACTCAAACTATGCCCATGGAATCTCGCGGCTGAGGAGAATCCACTTGTTGCCCGGATCCAGCACTGCCCCCGCAAACAGGGCGGCAGTCTACAGCATATCAACCTGATTGGCCTTTTCAATGTACATGGGCGTTCCTCCTCTTAATTCCGCGAAAACGGAGCAATTTCCGGTATTATTGCAGACGAAACAGACACATTGCGCTTTTTATGCCCTTTCTTGCTTGTTTTTGCGCCAAACGTGCGTTATAATATGTAATGATATATTTTGTTGTCAGTCGGCATTGCAGCTGCCGATGAAAGCCGGCCGCATTCCCTGCCCCGGTTGATACGCAAAAATCGCCGGAGCGGCAGTTCCTGCGGATATCACCGATTCAGCTTATAGAAAGGAAGGTATGGTGCGGGCTTTCATGCCTTTATCATACAGAAAACATATGAATATTGCAATCGTTTTTGCAGGCGGAACCGGACAAAGAATGAAGAGCAAAACCCGGCCGAAGCAGTTTCTTGAGCTGCACGGCAAGCCGATTATCATTTTCACGCTGGAGCTGTTCGAGCGCCACCCGGAAATCGACCAGATTATTGTGCCTTGCGTGGCCGGCTGGGAGAGCTATCTGGAGGATTTGCTGATTCGCTGGCACATCACCAAGGTGAAGAAAATCGTGACCGGCGGCAAGGATACACAGGAATCCAAGATGAACGCCCTCAATTACATCGCCACCTACGCCAAGGATGACGACATCATCATGCTGCACGATGCGGTGCGCCCGGTGATTGATGCGGAGCTGATTTCCGCCAATCTAGAGAGCGTGCGCAAATATGGCAATGCCGTTTCTGCCGTGCCCTTTACGGAGACGGGCATCGTCAGCAAGGATCGGGAAACCACCACGGAGACCATCGTCCGCAACACATTGTTTATCGCAAAGGCACCGCAAAGCTTCTATTTTAAGGATGTCTATGCGGCTCACAAGGCAGGCGAAACCATGGACCCAAAAATCACCATCGACACCTGCTCGCTGATGACCACCCTGGGCATCGCGCTCCACATGGTTCCCTGCTCCAGCTCCAATATCAAAATCACGACCCCCGAAGACTTTTTCATTTTCCGCGCCCTCAATGACATGCGCGAATCCGAGGAGATTATGGGATGAACGAGCAGATTATCACAGAAGACCTGCAAAGCATTGCTGCCCGCATCGCAAACAAGGACAAGCTGAACGGTTGCAGTGTCCTCATCAGCGGCGTCAGCGGCTTTATTGCCTCATGGATTGTCCGGCTGCTGCTGGAGCTGAATGACCGCGAGCACAGAAACATTCAGGTGTACGGCCTGTACCGCAGTGAAAAGCACCTGCAGGAGCGCTTCGGCCAGCTGCTGCAGCGGGATGATGTGCACATGCTTCGAGCCGATGTTTCCCAGCCCCTGATGCTGGAGGACAGGATGGATTACATCATCCATGCCGCCAGCCAGACATCCCCTGAAAGCTTTCGGAAGGATCCCGTGGGCACCGCGCTGGGCAACGTGACCGGCTGTGCAAATCTTTTGAAATATGCTGCAGATTGCAAGGCAAAGGGCTTCCTGCTTCTTTCCACCCGTGAAATTTACGGCAAAGCCGTGGCTGATTTTGTGACCGAGGATGATTACGGTCCTCTGGACCCCACGGCTGTCCGCTCCTGTTATCCGGAGGGCAAGCGCATGGCAGAAACGCTTTGCGCCGCTTATCGGGAGCAGTATGGGCTTGATTGCCGCATTGCGCGCATTGCCCATTGCTTCGGTCCCGGCATGGTGCTCAGTGACGGCCGCGTGGTGGGCGATTTTATCGGCAATACCGTCCGCGGCGAGGACATCGTGATGAACAGCGACGGCAGCGGCACCCTGGCCCTGACCTATGTGGCCGATGTGGCGGCAGGGCTGATGCAGACCATGCTGGATTTCCCCGATTTTGTCTACAATGTTTCCAACGATGCGTCCACCGTCACCGTTCGTCAGCTGGCGGAAACGCTGTGCGGCTTGTATCCGGCGCAGGGGGCAAAGGTTGTGATTCATCTGGCAGATGCTGCACAGAAGAGCGGTTACCTGCAGCACAAGGTTGGCTTCCTGCAGTCCGGCAAGGCAAAGCAGGCCGGTTGGAGCGCCTCCTTTGATTTGGAATCCGGTCTGAAACGAACCGTTGATTATTACAAGGGCTGATACAGCACAGCCCATTCCCGGAGGTAGAAATGGGACTGAGTACCGTTGATGCATTCAAGCATGTCAAGGCCGGCATCGACCTTTCCCCTGAACAGCTGTCACAGCTGCAGATCAGGCTGAAGGAGATTCTTTGCGATTTTGAAGACTGCTGCAAAAAGCACGGCATTGATTATTTTGCCGGCGGCGGCACCGCACTGGGTGCATACCGCCACCAGGGCTTCATTCCGTGGGATGATGACATTGACCTGACCATCACCAGAGAGGATTTCAAACGCTTTGTGGAAGTCTTCCCCAAGGAGATGGGGGAGAAGTACATTCTGCAGACACCGCAAACGCGTCCGGACTTTGGTCTGTTAATCGCCAGAATCCGCCTGAAGAATACAAGCCTGCGCTCCCGCGAGGACTTGTACAACACCGATGAATGCGGCGTGTTTATCGAATTGTTCATTGTGGAAAATACATTTGACAACCCTGTGCTGCGGGCCATTCACGGCATCGGTTCCATGGGGTTGATGTTCTGCGTTTCCTGCCGCCGCTACAAAAGAGATCTGAAGCAATTTCTCAATATTCTGGAGGATCCCGCACTGGCAAAAACGCTCCGCATCAAGGCGGCCATCGGTACGCTGTTCTCCTTTATGAAGCTGGAAACATGGACCAGACTGGCCGACCGCTGGAACGGTATTTGCAAAAACAACAAAAGCAAACTGATGACCATCCCGGTGGGGCGGCTCCACTTTTTCGGGGAAATTTACCCTCGAGAAATGTTCTATCCGCCTCGTCCTCTGCCCTTTGAGGACACAACCGTGCGCTGCCCCAATGACACCCCCGGTTATCTGGCCCATCGATACGGTCCCTGCTATATGACCCCTCCGCCAAAGGATATGAACGCAAGAGAGGCACACATTTACCTTCCCCCATTGAAAATCTGACCTGACAGCGGAGCGACCAGGTCGCTCCGTTTTGCGGAAACAGACTTTTTCCCGGAAAAACCCCTTATTTCAGACCAAAGTCTTGTTTTACCAAATCAGTCAAACAGGCAAAGAACATCACGATTTTTTTGCATTGTTGTTGGCAAGAAACAAGATATATGTTATGATAAGATTAGGTAATAATATAATATTTGTGTACGGAGAGTAAGGTTTTTCATGAATCGGTTTTTCAAAGACTTAAAGTGCTATGGAGAATATGTTTTATTTGCCGGTTATTCCCAGCTGAAGGCAGAGGTCAGCGGCTCCTTCCTCACCTGGCTGTGGTGGATTCTTGATCCGTTCCTCCACATGATGGTATACGCCTTCATTTCTCTGATTGTCTTCAACCGCTCTGAGCCGCACTTTATCCCCTTTGTATTCGTGGGTCAGTGCATGTGGAAGTTTATCAATTCATCATTGACCGGCAGCGTGAAGATGGTCCGCGCCAACAAAAGCGTACTGAGCCGGATTTACCTGCCGAAAACCATGCTCCTGCTGAGCAACATGTACAGCTTCTTCATCCAGCTGATGATTACCCTTGCCATCACCGTGGTGATGTGCATCCTCGACCGGGTGACCTTCACCTGGCACATCCTGTGGACGCCCTTCATCGTGGCACTGCTGTTCCTTGGGACCTACGGCATCTCCTGCATTTTCCTGCACGTCGGCGTGTACGTAAAGGACATGGGCAACGTGATTGGCATCGTGCTGAAGCTGGCGTTCTACATGAGCGGCGTTTTCTACAGCATTCCCCTGCGGGTGCCGGCTCCTTACGGCCAGTGGCTGCTGTGCGTAAACCCTGCAGCTTCGCTGATTAACGAGCTGCGCAATGTGCTGGTCTACGGTCAGGCGCCGGACGTGCTGATGCTGGGCATTTGGCTGGTCATCAGCCTTCTGCTGTGCTACATCGGCATCCGGCTGATTTGCAAGCACGAACAGAACTACATTAAGGCGGTGTAACACATGGATGAAAAAGAATTGCCGGTTTCCCTTTCCGTAAAGGATGTGGAAATCGCCTATCGTGTGGTCAAGCCGCTCCGGTTGTCCTCACTGATTAAAAATGCCTTGAAAAGCACCCCGAAGCAAAAGAAATTCCATGCAGTCAAGGGCATTTCCTTCGAGGTGAAACGCGGCGAAATCGTTGGTCTGATTGGCAAAAACGGCAGCGGCAAAAGCACACTGCTGCGCGCCATTGCCAACATTTACTCCCCCGACAAGGGCAGCATTGATACCTACGGCAATACCGTGGGGCTGATGGCCATCGGCGTCGGCTTTCAGAATCTGCTCAGCGGCCGGGAAAACATCTATCTCAGCGGCATGCTGATGGGCTTTAATAAAAAGCAGATTCAGGAGAAGGAGCAGGAAATCATCGACTTCTCCGAGCTGGGCAGCTTCATTGATGAGCCGGTTGCCAGCTATTCCAGCGGCATGCACTCCAAGCTGGCCTTCTCCATCACCGCCATCATGGAAACCGATATCGTGCTGGTGGACGAGACCCTCAGCGTGGGCGACATCGCCTTCAAGCAGAAGAGTCTGGCAAAGATGAAGGAGCTCATCCGGCGCGATGACAAAACGGTGCTGATTGTATCCCATTCCATCCCCACGCTGCTGGAGCTGTGCCACCGGGTCATCTGGATGCATGACGGCGTGATGAAGATGGATGGCGACCCCCAGGAGGTACTGGACCGGTACTGTGAATTCATGAACGCAAATACACCCAAAACAGAAGCGCCGCATTAATCACCGGCGCGAAACGATTCAGTTTGTTTTTTTCGAAATTCATTTTCGAAAATGAAACATATTTTGGTCAAGGAGGAATTGTGTATG
>JAUNDF010000103.1:2043-5336 GCA_030526225.1 Clostridia bacterium | reverse complement strand
TGCCCTTTGCGCTTTTGCGCGATGCCAACCCCCAGGCTGTGGAGCTGGGGACGGAGTCCTTCTGCGCCGGAATCCAGGGGCACTTGTCTGAGGACCCGGTACGCAATTACAAGTATCTCTTTGTTTCCAGCATCACCCTGTGCTGCCGGGCCTGCATGGACGGCGGCATGGACGAGGAGCGGGCCTACAACGCCAGCGACCTCTATATCCGAAAAATGGACGAGCTTCAGACCGAGGAGGAGGTCATCGCCCTCCATCGGGATATGCTGGAATTTTACCTGAAGGAAATGACCGCCGTCAAAAAACAGAAAATCTGCTCCAAACAGGTGAAGGACTGCATCGATTACATCGGCAATCACCTGTACGAGCAGATCAGGCTGACGGACCTGGCGGCAGCCGTGGGACTCAACGAAAGCTACCTGTCCGTATTATTTAAAAAGGAGACCGGCAAAGCGGTCTCCGACTATATCCGCCATCGCCGGGTCGAGGCGGCGGAGGGAATGCTCCGCTACAGCGACTACAGCTACTCGGACATTGCAAATTATCTGGCTTTTTGCTCCCAGAGCCACTTTACCAGTGTGTTCCGGAAAGCCACCGGCATGACGCCCAGGGAATACCGCAGCCGTTATGCTTCGGCCGGGGATGCCTTATAGTACGGGCATGATGATGCCGTTGATGCAGACATAGCAGTGCACCTTGGCATCCTGACGGATTTCCTCACGGTTGCCGGAATGTTTCATGAATTGGAACAGCTTCATTTTGGTTTTCCTCCTGAAAAAAGGGTTTGCTTGGTTTGCGGCGTGAGTATACCAGAGTATTTGCCTTTCGTATATCATATCTATTGTATTTATATCAAAAGAATTGTGCGAATCGGGCATTCGATGCATTTTTATTGATAAAAGCATATCAAACGTTTACGCTTTTGCCATTTTACATGGAAAGTGCACAAAAATTGGAAGTGGATTTTTGCGAAATCACTCTGCGAACGCAATTGCAATTTGGCGAATTTGTAATTATAATGTATTCGTAAACTCGGCGGGGTGTGTCCCCAGCCCGCCGGGATGTTTCCAGAACATATCAGTAAGGAGAGATGTCTATGGGAGATAGAACATTCCGGGGCGGTGTCCATCCCGATGGATGGAAGGAATTGACCAGGGAAATTCCTCTGACCCCCTATGCTCCGGTGGGCGATCTGGTCTTCATGACCAGCCAGCACATCGGCAAACCCGCGGTTCCCATCGTCAAGAAGGGAGACCCTGTCCTGGTGGGACAGATCATCGCGGAAGCCAGCGGCTTCATCTCGGCCAATGTGGTCAGCTCCGTTTCCGGCACTGTGAAAGCCATCGAGCCCCGGCCCACAGCCACCGGAGCCATGGGTCAGGCCATCGTCGTTGCCAATGACGGCGCCTACACCACCGTGGAGGGCTTCGGCCAGGAGACCGACGTGGATTCCCTGAGCAATCAGGAGATACTGGATCGGGTCAAGGCTGCCGGCATCGTGGGTATGGGCGGCGCAGGCTTCCCCACCAACGTCAAGCTCAGCCCCAAGGAGCCCGACAAGATCAAGTACGTCATCGCCAACGGTGCCGAGTGTGAGCCCTGCATCACCTGCGATGACCAGCTGATGCGCACCAAGGCAGCGGAAATCGTCGGCGGCATGGAGATCATGCTGCGGCTGTTCCCCAATGCCAAGGGTGTCATCGTCATCGAAAAGAACAAGCCCGAAGCCATCGCGGCCATGCAGGCTGCCTGCTCCGGCAACATCAGCGTCATGCCTGTGCAGACCAAGTACCCCCAGGGCGGTGAGCGCAGCCTGATTAAAGTGGTGGCGGATATCAGTATCAAGGCCACCCAGCTGCCTGCGGATGTGGGCTGCGTGGTGGACAATGTGGCCACCATCCGGGCCATTTACCGCGCCGTCAAGTGGAACGAAGCCCTGATCGAGCGAAGCGTCACTGTCTCCGGTGATGCTGTGGCAAACCCCGGCAACTACATGGTCCGGGTGGGCACCGTTGCCTCCGAGCTGGTGGAAGCCTGCGGCGGCCTGAAGGAAGGTACCCGCAAGATCCTCTTCGGCGGCCCCATGATGGGCATTGCTATGCCGACTCTGGACTGCGCCATCTGCAAGAACAACAATGCCATCACCGCCCTGACCTTTGACGAGGTGGAGGAGGCGGAGGCCAATATGACCGCCTGCCTGCGCTGCGGCCGGTGCAGCCGCGTCTGTCCCCTGGGTCTTTCTCCCCAGCTGATGCAGGTCGCCGCCAACCGGAAGGACTACGAGCGCTACGAGAAGAAGCTCTACGGCCTGGAGTGCATCGCCTGCGGCTGCTGCAGCTACATCTGCCCTGCCAGACGGCCTCTGATGCAGCTGTTCAAGCTGACCAAGGCCGAGATCATGGCCGCCAAAAAACGGTAAGGAGGGATGCGCGAATGAGTGAACTTCTGAATATTTCCAGCGGCCCCCATATCCGCAATCCGCTTTCCACCAAAGCGGTGATGCACGATGTGCTGATTGCGCTGCTGCCCACCACGGTTCTGGGCATCTGGGCCCACGGTGCTTACTCTGCCATGATCATCGCCGTGTCCATTGCCACCGCCGTGCTCACCGAGTACCTGTTCGACAAGGTTACCAAGAGAAAGAATACCGTCGCTGACTGCAGCGCCATTGTCACCGGTCTGCTGCTGGCGCTGACGCTGCCCGCCAGAGTGCCGGTGTATATCCCGGTGTTGGGCGCGGTATTTGCCATTCTTGTGGTCAAGTGCCTCTTCGGCGGCCTGGGCCACAACATCATGAACCCCGCCCTGGCAGGCCGCAGCTTCCTGCTGATTTCCTTTGGCACCGCCATGACGGGCTACACCCTGGACTCCGTGGCCGGTGCAACGCCTCTGGCGCAGGTTGCCGCGGGTCAGACCGTGGATCTGCTGGCGCTGTGCATCGGCAATACCAGCGGCGTCATCGGCAGCTCCGCTCTGGGTCTGCTGGCAGGCGGCATCTATCTGCTGCTCTCCGGCGGCATCACCTGGGAGATTCCCACCTCCATAATCGTCTCCTTCACCGCCTTTGTGGCCATCTTCGGCGGTCATGGCCTGTCTGCCGCGTACATCCTGCCCCAGATCCTGGGCGGCGGATTGCTGATGGCGGCCTTCTTCATGGCCACCGATCCCGTCAGCAGTCCCTCCACCACCAAGGGCCAGCTGATCTTCGGCGCCTTCACCGGCATCCTGATCGGCCTGTTCCGGGTCAAGGGCGCTTCCGCCGACTCCACCACCTATGCGGTGCTGCTGGCGGA
>JAUNDF010000103.1:0-1943 GCA_030526225.1 Clostridia bacterium | reverse complement strand
GAGACTCCCGGCATGGGTATGCGCTGCGGCGAGGCGGAGTTCATGGATCAGTTCGTCGGTGCTCAGGCTGAGCAGTTCACCCTGAACAAGGGCGGCGCTTCCTCCGGCCCCGACGGCATCGATGCCGTCAACGGCGCCACCGTCACATCCAATTCCGTGGTGAACGCGGTCAACGCGGCGCTGCGCTTCTATTCCGAAAATCTGAAGTAAGGAGGGGAAGACATGAAAGCTTATTGGGAACGAATTACAAACGGTATTTTTAAGGAAAACCCGGCGCTGATCCTGATGCTGGGCATGTGCCCGACGCTGGCAGTCACGACCTCCGCCATCAACGGCCTGGGCATGGGCCTGAGCTCTCTGGTGGTTCTGGCCATTTCCAATGTGGTCATCTCCCTGCTGCGCAAAATCATCCCCGATGAAGTCCGGCTTCCCGCCTTCATCGTCGTGGTGGCGTCCTTCGTTACGGTGGTGGAGCTTCTGATGGAGGCCTACATGGAGTCTTTGTATGCCGCTCTGGGCATCTATATTCCTCTGATTGTCGTCAACTGCATCATCCTGGGCAGAGCCGAAGCCTTTGCTTCCAAGAATCCCCCGCTGCTGAGCCTGTTCGACGGCCTGGGCATGGGCCTGGGCTTCACCGGCGCGCTGGTCATCATCGGCGCCATCCGGGAGCTGCTGGGCGCGGGCAGCATCTTCGGCTTCCAGGTCGGTTTCTTTGAGCCCATTGCCTTCTTCGTCCGTGCCCCCGGCGCATTCCTGGTGCTGGCCATCCTGGTGGCCATCATGAACGCCATCGGCATCAAGACCCGGGCAAACAAGATCACCGAGGGCTGCGACGGCTGCTGCGCAAGCTGCAGTTCCGTCTGCGACAAAAAGGAGGCTAACGTATGAAAAGTCTCATTACGATTATTGTAACCACCGCACTGGTGAACAACGTGGTTCTGAGCCAGTTTTTGGGCATCTGCTCCTTCCTGGGCGTGTCCCAGCAGAAAAAGGCATCCTTCTCTCTGGGCATGGCAGTCACTGTGGTTCTGGTGGCGGCCTCCGCTGTGGCATCCCTGCTGTACACCTATGTTCTGGCTCCGC
Source organism: Clostridia bacterium (assembly GCA_030526225.1). Taxonomy (GTDB): domain Bacteria; phylum Bacillota; class Clostridia; order Christensenellales; family Aristaeellaceae; genus JAUNDF01. The sequence continues at coordinate 857 of JAUNDF010000103.1, read as the reverse complement.
TGAACCTGGACTACCTGAAGACCATCGTCTTCATCTTGGTCATTGCCGCCCTGGTGCAGATGGTGGAGATGTTCCTGAAGAAGAACGCCCACGCCATCTACCAGAGCCTGGGTATTTACCTGCCCCTCATCACCACCAACTGCGCGGTGCTGGGTGTGGCGCTGACCAATGTGCAGAACGGCTACAACCTGATCGAAGGCGTGACTGCCGGCCTCGGCACCGCCATCGGCTTTACCGTCGCCATTGTCCTGCTGGCTGCTGTCCGTGAGCACCTGGATGAGGAAGCGATTCCTGCTCCCTTCCGGGGCGCTCCCATTGTGCTGCTGTGCGCAACCCTGATGGCCATGGCCTTCATGGGCTTCAGCGGCCTGTCCTGAGGAGGTGACCGGAATGAGTCTGATTCTGATTTCTACCCTGGTGGTTGGACTGGTGGGTCTGGTCCTGGGCCTGGCACTGGTCACCGCCGGCAAGAAGTTCTATGTGGAAGTGGATGAGCGGATTCCCCAGGTGCGCGACTGCCTCCGGGGAAGCAACTGCGGCGCCTGCGGCTATGCAGGCTGCGATGCCGTTGCCGAAGCCATTGTCAAGGGCGAGGCCCATGCGGATGCCTGCCCCGGCAACAGCTCCGAGAACATCGCCAAAATCGCCGCCATTATGAACATCGAGTCCGTGGATCAGGACCCCCAGGTGGCCTTTGTCCAGTGCGCAGGCACCTGCAATGCCACCAAGGCAAAGGCAAACTATGTGGGCATTCATGACTGCCGTGCCGCCGCCCTCAGCGGTCTGCCCTTCATGAGCTGCGAATATGGCTGCCTGGGTCTGGGCAGCTGCGTGAAGATCTGCCCCCAGCAGGCCAT
>JAUNDF010000102.1 GCA_030526225.1 Clostridia bacterium | reverse complement strand
TTTCCAGGGCACCCAGGGGCTTCTTGGCGGCATCGGCAATCTTAATCAGCTTGGTCTCGTAAGAGCAGTGCGCGGGAGCGGACACAATGTAGAACTTGGCGGGGTTTGCCTTGTCATCGCTGGAGAACAGCACTTCCTTGGCGCCCTTGGTGATGTACAGGCAGTCCTTGTAGCCCAGCTCGTACACGGTGCCGTCCACGGTCACCTTGCCCGCGCCGCCCACGTTGAACATGCCCAGCTCCCGGCGCTCCAGAAAGTAGTGGGTGCCGAAGTTGGCCCACACATCAATGCCCTTATCCAGCGGCACCACCTCGTCCACGGGCATGATTCCCACGGTGACCATGCGGTCCACATGGCTGTACACGGGGATGACGGTGTCGGCCTCGAACAGCTTCTCAATCAGGAATTCGCTGCGGGTTTCTTCCGTGGTGTAACGCTTGAAGTCGCGCTGATTGCAGGAATAACGGATGTCCATTGGGGTGTCCTCCTTACAAAGTCCAATTGATAACATATTTATATGAAGAGTCCGGCTAGCATCAGCACGGCGCCTGCCAGGCAGAACCACTTCACGCAGGACAGATGAACCTGTCCCCAGGCGGCGGTGTCTGACAGGGATTGCTTTGTGCGGATGCCCCAGATGCTTCCGAAGGGAATGCGCGGCAGCAGCTGCCCGTAAATCCACAGCACCATGCCGGCGGCCATCAGCACGGTGGCGGCGGTGACGGTGCTGCCCGCCTGCACAGCCATGCCGCTGCGGTACAGGCAGAAGTACATATGAACAATGGCCCCGATATCAGCGATGAACATCAGCGGCACGCCGATGGCCAGCAGGGTGGAGCGGTTCAGATTGCCGTTTTTGATGTTGTGCCGGATTTCGTACACATCCTTCGTGTACGCCTTCAGCCAGGCCCGGTCCATGAGGATGGCCGCGCCCAACAGCAGCACGACCCAGGCCATCAGCCACAGGCGGCTGCCGGTGATGCCGGGTATCAGCCAGATGCTGCCCGGCATTCGGGGGATGGACAGGGCGATGAAGGCCGCGCCCATGTACTTGGCCCAGGGGTACATGCCCTCCAGGGTGATGCGGCCCCGTTTGCGGTTGATGTTCACGGCGTATCCTCCAAGGGAACGAAGTAATCGGCATACTTGGTATACACCAGCCCCCGCAAGCGCCTTACGCCGCCGTACAGGTGCCGGGACATCAGCTCCTCAATGCCGTCGGTGGTGTGCTCGTCAATCATCCGCAGCATTTCCCGGTGCTCTTGCAGCACGTCCTGAGTGTTTTTTCCTTCTATTACATCCAACGTGCAGAAGCGGGTGTAGCTGCTCTCCGGCGCGGACAGCTTCCGCCAAAGGAAGCTCTTGCCGGTGGACGCAAACCAGATTTCGTGCATGGCCAGATCGGCCTCCATAAAGCGGGCCACATCAAAGCTGTCGGCTTCGGCGGCCAGCTGCTCCAGCCGGTTATAGGCCATGCGCACCTTCTCCGCATCCCGTGGGGTACAGGTGCGGATAAAGTCCCGCAGGACCATGGCCTATACCGCCAGACGCTCATAAATCAGCTGATTGACAATGTCGTAGTCCAGCCGGGTTACCATGCTGCCCTTGTGGGGGATAATCTGCACCAGACCGTTTTCCTGCAGCCGCTGCAGCAGACTGCGCACCGGTGTGCGGGACAGGCCGAACCGCTGGCACAGCTGATTTTCGCTCAGGGTATCGCCGGGCTTGATTTCAAAGCGGAGAATCTCCCCGGCCAGCTGGTTGTACATGCGGTCATAATCGGGTGAAAGGGTCTGCGTCATAGTTGTGCCTCGTTCTTTTCTGCATTTCTCGTAACCTTCCTCTATTATAGAATCATTCCGGCAGAATGTCAACTTGTATACAAGAATTGTTTAGAATTTAACTGGGTTTTGCCTATATAACCGATATGTTATGGGATATTTTTCGACTGATAAAACATTTTTTCTGCAAAATCAGCAATTTTTTCACAAAAACCACTTGTCAGATGTCCGAAGTTGTGCTATGGTATGTATACAAGCCCGGCGCGATGCCGGAAACACCAAATTCATTTTTTTCAGGAGGTATCCCCATGAAAAAGCTGATTGCTCTGGTTCTGTCCGCAATCATGGCCCTGACCTGCGTTGCTGCGCTGGCAGAAGCCGATCCCTACGCCAATCTGGGCAGCTACACCATGATGGTGGGCCATGCCCAGCCCGAGACCAACCCCCGCTACATCTCCATGGAGTCCTTTGCCGCTGACGTGGCCGAGAAGACCCATGGCCACGTGACCGTTGAAGTATTCGGCAACGGCCAGCTGGGCACCGAAAAGGAAATGCTCGAGCAGGTTGTCGGCGGTGTCATCCAGGGCATGCGCGGCGGCCAGTTCGACTTCAGCCCCCGTCTGCTGATGTTCACCCTGCCCTTCCTCACCAACACCCGCGCCGAAGTGACCGCCCTGCTGCAGTCCGACCTGGCCAAGAAGGTGTGCGCCGAGGCTGAGGAGACCACCGGCACCATCATCCTGAACCTGTGCGATGCCGGCGGCTATCGTCAGTTCTCCAACAACGCCCATCCCATCACCAAGCCCGACGACCTGAAGGGCCTCAAGATGCGCACCAACGGCATGAAGACCATCGACATGACCTTCCAGGCCATGGGCGCCAACACCGTGTCCGTCCCCTATGCCGACCTGTACATGGGCCTCAAGACCTCCATTGCCGATGGCCAGGAAAACCCCTGGGTCAACGTGATGGGCATGAAGTTCTATGAGGTGCAGAAGTACTTCACCCAGGTGAACTACCAGTTCCATCCCGATCCCTTCTATGTAAACGCCGCCTGGTGGAACACCCTGCCCGAAGAGTTCAAGACCATCATCAGCGAGTGCGCCACCGCCATGGGCGAGTACAACGACCAGCTGATTGACGAAAACAGCGATGCCGCCAAGCAGGTCATCATCGACAGCGGTGCTGAGGTGTACGTACCCACCGCCGAAGAGCTGGCTGCCTTCCAGGAAGCCTGCAAGCCTGTGTATGAGCAGGTTGTGGCCGAGGGCATCTGCACCCAGGCCGAGCTGGACGAAATGCTGTCCATCGTTGCCAACGCAAAGTAATCCCACAAAGCAAAACCAATCGGGTCAGGGCTTTGGCCCTGACCCTTTTATGCATCCTGAAAATGTATCCTATATAAGGAAGGAGAGCTGCCGATGAAAAAGCTTGCCAACATTGGCCGCATGGTAGAAAAAATCTACATGGGCATCGGCGCCGCAGCCATGGGTCTGCTGGCCCTGCTGGTGATTTTCACGGTCATCATGCGCTACTGCTTTGCCCTCAGCTGGAAGGAAATGAGCGAGTTCTGCGTCACCCTGTTTGCCTTTACCACCTTCTGGGGCATGGGCATCAACGTGCTGCGGGACGAGCACGTATCCATCAACATCCTCTACGACAAAATCAAGCCCTCTGTCAAGCGGTGGATTTGCGTCATCAACTGCCTGATTATGCTGGCCGTTGATTGCGTGTTCGTCAAATACGCCTGGGACTACACCATGAAGATGGGCAAGCAAATCAGCATGGGCATGGAAATTCCCATGATGTATATGTACGGCATTATGCCCGTGTGCGGTGTCATCTGCGCCCTGTGCATCATTGTGAAAATCGTCCAGGCCGTGACCGCGCCCGTATCCCACTTCGAGCCGAAGGACACCCCCGTCACCAAGGCTGACAATTGATTGAGAAGGAGTTGAGACTGTGGCCATTGTATTTCTGCTTTTGGGCCTGATTGTATTCGCGGCCATCGGTGTGCCCCTGGCCTTCTCCATCGGTGCCAGCTGCATCACCTACCTAATGGGCAATTCCCCCATGTTCCTGTCCATGATGCCCCAGCGCATATGGAACGGCGTGTACAGCGAGCTGATGATTGCCATGCCCCTGTTCATGCTGGCCGGTGAACTGATGAATACCGGCGGCATCACCAAGCGCATTATTGACTTCTGCACCGAGCTGCTGCGGCCCATCCGCGGCGGCCTGGGCGAGGTGAACATCGTTGCCTCCATGATTTTCGGCGGCATCTCCGGCTCCTCCGTGGCCGATACCTCCGCCCTGGGCAGCATCCTCATCCCCGCCATGGAGGAGAAGGGCTATCCCCCGGCCGTGTCTGCCGGCATTACGGTGGCTTCCTCCACCATGGGCATGATTATCCCGCCCTCGACCCCCATGGTGGTTTACGCCATGGTGTCCGGCGCATCCATCGGTGCGCTGTTTATGGCCGGTGCTGTGCCCGGGCTGCTTATCGGCCTGACCCAGCTGGTCATCGTGTACCTCATCTCCGCCCGCAAGGGTTGGCATCCGGAAAAGATTCCCTTCTCCTGGAAGCGTTTCTGGAAGGCCATGTTCAGCGGCATCCCTGCCCTGCTGATGCCCCTGTTCATCATCGTGTGCGTATCCGGCGGCGTTTGCACCGCCAGCGAGAGCGCCGGTGTGGCCGTGCTGTACTCCATCCTGGTGGGCTTCCTGCTCTACCGTGAGCTGAAGTGGGCCGATGTCTGGACTGCCCTGAAGAAGACCCTCATCAGCTCCTCCTCCGTGATGATCATCATCGGCTTCACCAGCATCTTCACCTGGATTCTCACCATCCAGAAGGTGCCGGACCTGGTGGCCAATCTGTTCATGAGTATGAACCTGCCGCCCTGGGGCATTGCGCTGATGTTCGACCTGCTGATTCTCATCATCGGCACCTTTATCGATGTCAGCCCGGCCATCCTGCTGCTGACCCCCATCATGCTGCCCGTGATGAAGTACTTCGGCTTCAGCGAGCTGCAGTTCGGCGCCATGATGATTACCGGCCTGGCCATCGGCCTGGTGACCCCGCCCGTAGGCATGTGCCTGAACGCCTGCAACAAAATCAACCGCATGCCCATCATCAGCATCTTCAAGGGCGCCCTGCCCTACGTGCTGTGCAACGTGGTGGTGCTGGTATCCATCTCCCTGATTCCCGCCCTCACCACCTGGCTGCCCCATGTGCTGGGGTATTGATGGCGCTCCCCAACTGAAACAAAGCCCGTGAGCTGCATGCAATGTGCGGCCCACGGGCTGTTTTGGTGGGATAAAAAGGGGCGGTGAAAAAACGCAGATGTTCACAGCCTTTTTGTCTATGGACTTTTTCATCTAACGCTTCTATTAGCAAGCAACTGCCACCAATATTAGCAGTTTCATGAGAAGTGACTGACATGCGTTATTAGCAAATTGCTAATAAGACCAATTCGTGTATTAGCAGGATTTCGTGCTTTCAAAGGAAATATAAAATCCCTCTGCGAATTGGACTGTTCCCCAAGGAACGGACAGTGAAAAAAGAGACCTCCTGTTGTAGA
>JAUNDF010000014.1:16133-34514 GCA_030526225.1 Clostridia bacterium | reverse complement strand
CGCCCAGGATGTCTCCGAGGACGAGGACGATCTGGCCCTGCTGGAGGATTTTGAGGACGAGGAAGTATAATTGCATAAGCTCTGTCAGCCATCCATCGCCGGATGGCTGATTTTTGTTCTTCCTTTACAAATCCCTGCGAAAAAGGTAAAATATATTCTGTATAATTATATCTATCACGCATCGGCATAGGAGGAAGTATCATCATGGGCAACTGCAGAATTTCGGCATGCATGGTCCTGTATCATTCGGGTGAGGAAGCCATGCGGGCTCTGGAATGCCTGGAGAAATCCACGGTGCCGGTGGATGTACATATTGTGGATAACTCCCCCGAAACAGGGGACCAGATGAAAATCAGCTGGCGCTTCCCCGGGGTGCATATTCACCAGAGCAAAAAGAATCTGGGCTTTGGCCGGGGCAACAACCTTGTCCTGCCGGAGCTGGACAGCGATTATCACCTGCTCATCAACCCCGATGTCACCTTTGAGCCGGATTTGCTGGCCCGGATGATGGACTACATGGACCGCCACCGCGATGCGGTGATTCTCACCCCCCGGGTATTCAACGCCGATGGCAGCGAGCAGTTCCTGCCCAAAAAGCAGCCCACTGTCCGCTATCTGGCCGGCGGCTTTTTCGAGAAACTCGGCACCGCCTTTGCAAGGCTCCGGCAGGAGTACACCATGGCGGATAAAACCATCACCCGCCCGGTGCAGGTGGAGTTTGCCACCGGCTGCTTCCTGCTCATCCGCACGGAGGCCTTCCGCCGGCTGGGCGGCTTTGACGAGCGCTTCTTCCTCTATCAGGAGGACAGCGACCTCAGCCGCCGCGCCTCCAGCATCGGCACCATCATCTATCATCCGGATATGCACATCACCCATGAGTGGGCCCGGGAAAATGTGCGCACCCTGAAGGGCACATGCCGCCAGCTGGTATCGGTGGTCAAGTACTTTGCGAAATGGGGATTGAAATGGTAAACAGCATCAGCGTGCTGCTGGCAGCGTACAACGGCGAAACGTATCTGCCATGTCAGCTGGCAAGCCTTGCCGCCCAGACAGGGGTGGAATTCCGGGTGCTGATGCAGGATGACGGCAGCACCGACGCGACCCCTTCCCTGCTGGCAGACATGGCAGAAAAGGACAGCCGCTTTCAGGTGATGTCCGGCGGGGGTCATCTGGGCGCCATCGGCAATTTCTGGTCACTGCTGTGTGCAGATGATGCCCCCTACACCGCCCTGTGCGATCAGGATGATGCATGGGCGCCCGACCGCCTTGCCCGCTGCATGGAGGCCATGAAGCAGGCCGAAGCAGCCTATGGCAAGGATACGCCCCTGCTGGTGCATTCCGATTGCCGGGTGATGGCGGAGGACGGCACCGTTCTGCAGGAGAGCTTTTTTGCCCATCAGGGGTGGGATACATCGGCCGTCACCCTGCCCCGTCTGCTGGTGCAGAACAACGTAACCGGCTGCACCGTGCTGATGAATGCGCCTCTGCGGCAGCTGGCTGCCAAGTACGGCAGACCCGAAACCATGCACATGCATGACTGGTTTCTGGCGCTGACCGCAGCCGCCTTCGGGCATATTGTGTTTGTGAATGAGCCTTTGGTGGATTACCGCCAGCATGGAAAAAATGTGCTGGGTGCCAGCCGCCAAACATTGACGAAGCGCGGCTTTAAGGCGCTGTCCGCATGGGAAAAGGGCAAGGCAAGAATCAAGCTGACCTATACCCACGCCCGTGCCTTCCGGGATGCCTGCGGCGACAATCTGCCCAGAGAAGCCGCCCGCATCATTGATGACTATCTGGCCACGGAAACCATGATGAAGCCCCGCCGCCTGATGCATATCCGTCGGGGTGGCTACCTGATGCAAAGCAAAATCACCCGCATGGGTCAAATGATTTTCGGATAATTTTCAGTCTCATATCAATTTCTGAAGGATTGCTTCGAAGAACTCCTTCCGGCCTCGTCATGACCATCTAAGGCTCCCTCCTTGAGGGAGCTGTCGCGAAGCGACTGAGGGAGTTCGTTTCCATCACCACTTCTCCGTAAGGGAAAGGATTATCAAATCATCATGTTTACGCATTTGCACCTGCATACCGAATACAGCCTGCTGGACGGTGCCTGCCGCATCAACGCGCTGGTGGAAAAGCTGAAGAGCCTTGGCATGGACAGCTGTGCCATCACCGACCACGGCGTGATGTACGGCTGCATCGATTTTTATACTGCCATGCGGGATGCAGGGCTGAAGCCTGTCATCGGCAGCGAAGCCTATGTCTGCCGCGACCGCCTGGACCGCTCCGGTGCAGGACGCGAGTACAGCCACCTGATTTTGCTGTGCGAAAACAACAAGGGCTACGAAAACCTGATGTACCTCATTTCCCAGGGCTTCCTCACCGGCTACTACTACAAGCCCCGCATCGATTACAAGCTTTTGAAGGAGCATGCCGAGGGTCTGATTTGCCTGTCTGCCTGCCTTTCCGGTGATTTGCCCAAGCTGCTGCTGGATGACCGCTGGGAGGATGCGCGGAAGTACATCCGCTTCATGCAGGAGATTTTCGGCAAGGACAACTTCTTTGTGGAAATCATGGACCATGGCATCCGGGAGGAAAAGCTGGTGCTGCCCCGGCTGATTAAAATCGCCCGGGAGATGGATGTGCCGCTGGTGGCCACCAACGACTGCCACTACATCGACGAAAAGGATGCCGATGCCCAGGAAGTGCTCATGTGCATCCAGACCGGCAAAACCTTGGCCGATGAAAGCCGCATGCGCATGGAGACCCGGGAGCTGTATGTGAAAAGCGAGGAGGAGATGCGCCGCCTGTTTGCCTCCGTGCCCGAGGCGGTGGACATGTCCCACAAAATCGCCGAGCGCTGCAATGTCACCTTTGAGTTTGGCGTAACCCGCCTCCCCCACTACCCCATCGAAACCGGCGAAACACCGGAGCAGATGCTGGAGCGCATCTGCCGGGAGGGCATGGCGCGGCTGTACCCCGAGGCCAAGGAAGAGGATGAGCCCTATCAGCGGCTGCAGTACGAGCTGAATGTCATCAAGGGCATGGGCTATGTGGATTACTTCCTCATCGTGTGGGATTTTATCCACTATGCCAAGAGCCACGGCATCATGGTGGGCCCCGGCCGCGGCAGCGGTGCAGGCAGCATTGTGGCCTACTCCATGGGCATCACCATGCTGGACCCGCTGAAGTACCAGCTGCTGTTTGAACGCTTCCTCAACCCCGAGCGCGTATCCATGCCCGATATTGACGTGGACTTCTGCTACGAGCGCCGGCAGGAGGTCATCGACTACGTGGCCCGCAAGTATGGCGCGGATCACGTCAGCCAGATTATCACCTTCGGCACCATGGCGGCCCGCGGTGTCATCCGCGATGTGGGCCGTGTGCTGGGCATGAATTATCAGGAAACGGATGCCGTGGCCAAGGCGGTGCCGCCGGAGCTGGGCATCACGCTGCAGCAGGCCATCAAGATTTCGCCCCAGCTGAACACCATGTATCACGAGGATGAGCGGGTGAAAAAGCTTATCGACACGGCGCTTACGCTGGAGGGCATGCCCAGAAACGCATCCACCCATGCCGCCGGTGTGCTGATTACCGGCAAGCCCGTCATTGAATACGTCCCCCTGCAGCGCAACGATGACATCATCACCACCCAGTACCCCAAGGATACGGTGGAGCATCTGGGCTTGCTGAAGATGGACTTTCTGGGTCTGCGCACCCTGACGGTCATCCGGGATACGCTGGATATGATGCGGGACCTTGGCATCGACATGAAGCCCGAGGACATCCCGCTGGATGACAAGGCCACCTACGATATGATTTCCGCCGGTGATACCGACGGCGTGTTCCAGCTGGAAGGCAACGGCATGCGGTCCTTCCTTACCAACATGAAGCCCGCCTGCTTTGAGGATATCATCGCCGCCATTTCCCTGTACCGTCCCGGCCCCATGGATTCCATCCCCCGCTACATTGCCGGCAAGGAAACACCATAGCTTGTGCGCTATCCCACCGAAAAGCTGCGCCCCATTCTGGAAGTGACCTACGGCTGCATGGTCTATCAGGAGCAGGTCATGCAGATTGTCCGCGATTTGGCGGGCTACAGCTATGGCCGAAGCGATCTGGTGCGCCGTGCCATGGCGAAAAAGAAGCACAAGGTGATGGAGCAGGAGCGGGAATGCTTCGTCCACGGTCAGGTGGATGAAAACGGCAAGGTCATCATCCCCGGCTGTGTGCGCAACGGTGTGCCGGAGGATGTGGCCAACGGCATCTATGACGAGATGATTTCCTTCGCGTCCTACGCCTTCAACAAATCCCACGCCGCGGCCTACGGTGTGGTGACCATGCAGACCGCATGGCTGAAGCGGCATCATCCGGTGTCCTTCATGGCTGCCATGATGAACAGCGTGCTGGGCAACCCGGGCAAGATTGCCGGCTACATCCAGTACTGCCGCAGCCACGGCATCCGCGTGGCCCCGCCGGATGTCAACCGCTCCGGCTGGAAGTTTACCGTCAAGGTGGATGAAGACGGCAGCCAGTACATCATCTTCGGTCTCGGTGCGGTGAAAAACGTGGGCGAAAACGCCGTGGAAGCCATCATCCGGGAGCGGAACATCAACCCCTACAAGGATATCTTCGATTTCTGCGGCCGGGTGGATACCCAGCAGGTCAACAAGCGTGTGGTGGAAAGCCTGATCAGCTGCGGCGCCTTCGACTTTACCGGTGCCCGCCGCACCCAGATGATGGCTGTATACGAAACGGAGCTGGACGGCAACATCAACCGCCGCAAAACGAATGTCCTCGGACAGGTGAGCCTGTTCGACATGGCCTTTGGGGATGAAATGCTGCAGACCGCCGCGCCCTCCGTCCTCCCCAATCTCCCCGACTACGAGCCCATGGTGCGCCTTGCCATGGAAAAGGCATACACCGGCGTGTACATCACCGGCCATCCCCTGGAGGGTGTGCGCTCCGTGCTGGACAAGCTGAAGTTCTCCACCAAAGATCTGGCAGGGCTGGAGGAAAACCCCGACCTTGCCGTGGAGCTGGACGGACAGATGGTGGACATGGGCGGCATTCTGGTGGAAAGCAAGGGCAAGGCCACCAAGAAGGGCGCCTTTATGGGCTTCTGCACGCTGGAGGACTTGACCGGGCAGATTGAGTGTCTGGTGTTCCCCAAGGTGTATGAGCGGTGCCAGAGTCAGCTGAACACCGATGCGCTGGTGGTGCTCACCGGCAAGCTGTCCATCCGCGAGGAGGAAGCGCCCAAGCTGCTGGTGGAGCGTGTGACCCCTCTGGAGGATTGGGAAAGTCAGGCGCCCCTTCGCCGGGAGCTGGAGCGAGCCCAGCGCGGCTTTGCAAGAAAGCCCCAGCCTCAGAAGACTGATGCCCAGCTGGCCAAGGAAAGCCCGAAAAAGCTGTACCTGAAGCTTTCCCGTCCGCAGATGGATGATGCCATGGCCCTGCTGAACACAAGCCGCGGCAATACGCCGGTGTATCTGCATATCCCCGAGGAAAAGATGACCTTCCTTGCCCCGAAGACCGGCTGGTGCGAACCCGACGCTGACCTGCTGCAAAAGCTGGTGACCGTATTCGGCGAAGCGAATGTGAAGCTGGTGGAAACAGCCTTCGGCTGATTTATTTTCTTCGGCTGACTTATTTTCTTCGGCCGCTTCTGATGAAAGGAGGTAAAACCCCATGTCCGAAACAAAAAAAGAATCCCGTCTGGGTGAAATCATCCGCTTTGTGTTCACCGGCGGCTTCTGCTTTGTCATTGAATTTATCGCGCTGGTGCTTTTGCGGGATACCATGGGTCTTTCCACCATGGTGGCAACGCCGGTGGCCTTCCTGATTTCCGTGATTGTCAATTATCTCCTGTGCATGATGTGGGTCTTCAAGGGCACCAAGGACGCGGGCTTTGCGGCCAAGGTGGGCTTTGTGGTCACCAGCCTCATCGGGCTTTTGCTCAATCAGCTGTTCATGTGGCTGTTCTGCACCCTGTTTGGGGAAAACGCGGTGATTCTCACCCTCTTCGGCTTTACCGCCACCATGTATATGCTCAACAAGGTGCTGGCCACGATTCTGGTGATGGTGTGGAACTACTTCACCAAGCGGGCTGTGCTGTCCTCCGGGCTGATGACCACGCTGATTGACCGGCTGAAGGGGAACAAAGCATGATTGACGGCATCAACTCTGCCTTGTCGGATGACATCAGCCGCTTTCTGGCCCCGCAGGAGCAGGACTACCCCACCGCCCTTGGGGAAATCAGACGGGGGCGGAAAACCTCCCACTGGATCTGGTACATCTTCCCCCAGCTGAGAGGGCTGGGCAGCAGCGAATACGCATGGTTCTTCGGCATCAACGGGCTGGCGGAGGCAAAGCAGTATGCAGCGCATCCTCTGCTGTATCCCCGATTGATTGAAATCACCCGTGCTTTGCTGGCTGTGCCCGAAACGCGCATCGACCGCATTGTGGGCTATCCCGATGACCGCAAGGTCCGCTCCTGCATGACGCTCTTTGAGGCCGTATGCCCCCATGAGCCCCTGTTCGGTCAGGTGCTGGACAAGTACTACGCCGGCAGGCGCGACGGGAAAACGCTGGAAATGATTGAGAAGTAACCACACAGAAAGGCAATGACGATGAAAAAAGTATCCATCATCATCCCCTGCCACAACGACGGGCAGTACCTTCCGGAGGCACTGGCTTGCGCCTTTGCCCAGACATGGGAGAACAAGGAAATCATCATCATCGATGACGGCTCCGCCGACGAGGCCACGCTGAAGCTGCTGGATGACCTCCGTCAGGACAGCCGTGTCACGGTGCTGCGCCACGAACAGGCCAAGGGCCCCAGTGCCGCCAGGAATACGGCCATCCGCGCCGGCAAGGGCGAATACATCATGCCGCTGGATGCCGATGACAAAATCGAGCCCGACTACATTGCCAAAGCCGCCGCCGTGCTGGACAGCCGCCCCGAGGTAGGCGCGGTCTATGCCCACGGGGATTACTTCGGCGAGGTCACCGGCCCCATGAAGCTGAAGGACTACAATCTGCGGGATATGTTGGTGGACAATGTGGTGTTCGTCAGCGCGCTGATTCGCCGCAGTGCCTTCGAGCAGGCGGGCCTGTATGATGAAGCCTTCCGTACAGGACTTGAGGATTATGATGGATTTCTGGGCTTGCTGGAGCATGGCTGGGAAATCGTTCAGCTGCCGGAAACATTGTTCTATTGCCGCGTAAAGCCCGTGTCCCGCACCACCAAAATGGTGGATGACACGGAGAAGTACCGCGCCACCTATCAGATGCTGTATGACAAGCACAAGCAGCTGTATTTAGACAACCTTGACCTTGTCTTCCCTGCCTTGAAGGAGGCCTTTGTGGCATAGCGGTATCGCGTGTTTGAAAAGGAATGCGAAATCATCGCCATGCAGGATAAAATCAACCACTACGACAGCATCCCCTTCCTGGCCAAGCGGCTGGTGAAGCGGGTGATTGAAAAGCTGAAAGGAAAATGACCATGCAAAAGCTGATTCGCGGTGCCGGCTCCCTTGCCCGTCTGCCGGAGCTGATGGAAAAGACAGGCATCACCCGGCCGCTGATTGTCACCGGCAGCCGCCTGCATGAAACCCTGAAGACGGCTGTGCCTGCGCTGGCAGATATGCCTGTGTTCAGCGGCTACCAGCCCAATCCCGAGTGGGATGACTGCGCCCCTGCCTGCGGGCAATATCTGCGCGAGGGCTGTGACGGCCTGATTTCTCTTGGCGGCGGCTCTGCCATGGATACGGCCAAGGCCATCAAGGCACGGCTGCTGGCAGACGGCGATGCGGACAAGGCACTGAAGCTATAGCTGCCCGAGCGCGCTCTGCCCCACATTGCCATCCCGGCGACGGCCGGCACCGGCGCAGAGGCAACGCCCTTTGCGGTGATGTACCTGCAGGGGGTTAAGTATTCCCTCAGCCATCCGGCCCTGCTGCCGGAGGCGGTGGTGCTGGACCCGAAGCTGCTGGCCACCCTGCCGGCGTATCACAAAAAGTCCTGCGCGCTGGATGCTCTCTGTCAGGGCATTGAGTCCTGGTGGGCCAAGGGTGCCACGGAGGACAGCCGGGTGGATGCGTATCTGGCCATTCTGGGGGTGCTGGACAACATCAAGGCATACCTTGCCGGTGATGAAAAGGCCGCCGAAGCCATGCTGGATGCCGCCTGGCGCAGCGGCAAGGCCATTGCCGTCAGCCGCACCACCGCCGCCCATGCCATGAGCTACGGTCTGGCCAAGCAGCTGGGCTATGCCCACGGCCATGCCTGTGCCCTGACGCTGCCTCACCTGTGGCAGCATATGCTGAAGAACGAAGACCAGCTGGCCACGTTGATGGAGCTGTCCAACATCATCCGCATGGGCAGCGATTTGATGGGTCCCAAGCTGCTGCAGGGCATGCTGCTGGATCTGGACATGATACCCGACAAGCTGCCCGATGAGGAACTCATCGCCGCCCTGAGCAAATCGGTCAATGCCGAGCGGCTGGGCAATCATCCCGAAAAGCTGACCCAGCAGGAGCTGGAGGATATCTACCGGGCGGCCTTCCGTCCCCTGCCGCCCATGGAGAAGCAGGTCTGTCTGGACCTGTGGCGCTACTATGGACAGAATTAACGATATGGGCTGTGCGGAAGGCTACATCCGCGCGGTGACGGACTTTGTGTTCGTCCGGGATGAGTTGCAGCATGCGGATGTTATCTTCCTCCCCGGCTCTGCCGACCCGTAGCATGCACTGCATGCGGCAAAGGTGTGGCAGGCAGGCTGGGCACCTTATGTGATTCCCTCCGGCCGCTACAGCAAGGTCGCGGGCTGCTTTGCCGGTGTCCGGGCTGATGTGCGGGCCATCTACAGCGGCGATTATGACACCGAGTGGGATTTCCTGCGCGATGTTCTCCGCCGCGAGGGTGTGCCGGACAGCGCCATCCTGAAGGAAAACGAAGCCACCTACACATGGGAAAACGCGCTGATGACAAGGGCGCTCACCGACCGCATGGGGCTGAATGTTCGCCGGGCCATCCTGTGCTGCAAGCCCTTCCATGCGCGCCGGGCGCTGCTGTATTATCAAGCGGCGTTCCCCGATACTGAGATTCTCGTCTCCCCCTGCCCGTGGCCCGGCTGTGACCGGGATGACTGGCACCGCACCCGCGCCGGACAGGATATGGTGCTGGGCGAGGTGCGCCGGCTTGGGGATCAGGTCAACGAGGTATTTGCGCAGATGACGGGGGTATAAGCCGCCTGCAGGAAAGGAGACCGCCTATGGCAGAACATGACGGACGCCGGGAGCGGGTCCGGGAGCGCTTCCGGCTGGAGGGGCTGGACAATTTTGCCCCTCATGAGGTGCTGGAGCTGCTGCTGTTTTATTCCGTGCGCCGGGGAGATACCAATGTCATCGCCCATGACCTGATTGACACCTTCGGCTCCATCAAGGGCGTGCTGGAGGCATCCCCCGACCAGCTGAAAACCGTGAAGGGCATCGGGGATGAATCCGCGGCACTTTTGGCCATGATGGTCCCCATGTTCCGCCGGTACGAAATGGACAAGGCGGCAGCGCGCAAGCAAATCCGCTCCTATGAGGATGCGGCGGCCTACTGCAAGGCACTGCTGGGCGGTCTGCGGGTGGAGCGGTTCTATGTTATCTCACTGGATGTCAACGGGCGGGTGATTGCAGCCCGTCTGCTGGGCGAGGGCACCATCAACGAATGTGCCGTGCCCCCGCGGCAGGTGGCGGAGATTGCGCTTAACCACAATGCCGCCTCGGTCATCCTGTGCCACAACCATCCGGCGGGGAGCCGTTAGCCCTCGGTGGAGGACATCGAGCTGACACTGCGGCTGAACGAAATGCTGCACTTTATGGAAATCACCCTGCTGGACCATGTGATTGTGGCCGGGGACGACACCGTCTCTCTGGCGCAGAAGGGCGTGCTGAAGCTCATCCCCCACATGACCTTCCCGGGCGGCGAAATCCGCCTGATGCAGGAAAAAATCAAAAAGAAAATGGCAAAAGAGGAGTAACCGCGAATGCGATTGATCAAATTCCTTTTCAAAACCGCCCTGACCCTTGCCCTCATCGGCGCGCTGATTCTGGGCGGGCTGATGATGTGGATTGCGTGGCAATAGGCCCACGTGCCGCCCACGGAGAATTACGATGCCATCGTGGTGCTGGGCGCACAGGTCCGGCAGGACGGCAAGCTGTCCGTGCAGCTGCAGTGGCGACTGGATGCGGCGGTGGAGGCATGGCGAAAGCACGATTGCCTCATCATCACCTGCGGCAGTCAGGGCGCGGATGAGCCATAGCCCGAGGCTTATGCCATGCGGGATTACCTCATCAGTCAGGGCATCCCCGCGGAAAAAATCATGACCGATCCCGATTCCGTCAACACCCGGGAAAACCTGCGCAACGCCGCGAAAATCCTGCGGGCAAGCGGGCTGGAGCATGCAAGGGTGGTTATCGTCACCAGTGATTACCACCTCCCCCGCTCCATGGCGCTGGCAGAGGATGAAGGGCTGATTGCCACCGGCATCGGTGCGCCCACCAAGCCCGAATACTGGCTGAAGAATCACCTGCGGGAATCCTTAAGCTGGATTAAATACTGGGGGCAGAAGCACTTCAACCTCCCCTGGTAACACGAACAGATTGTGAGGAACAACATGAACAATACCGATATTCTCGCCCGCCTGACCGAATGCGGCATCCCCTGCGATGAACTGCTGGCCGCCCGCATCGCCCGGTATCACGAGCTGCTGCTGGACTGGAACACCCGCATGGACCTGACCGCCGTCACCGACGAGGCGGAAATGCTGGACCGCCATTATGTGGACAGCCTGATGCCCCTGCGGGAGGGCATCACCTTTTCCGGCAGCCTGATTGATGTGGGCACCGGTGCCGGCTTCCCCGGGCTTCCCCTGGCCATGGCCTGCCCCGACCTTTCCGTCACATTGATGGATGCCCAGCAAAAGCGCCTCACCTTCCTGCAGGCGGTGATTGATGACCTGCAGCTGACCAACGTGACCCTCGTCCACGCCCGTGCGGAGGATGGCGGCCACAACTCCGCCTGGCGCGGCAAGTTCGACTGGGCCGTGGCCCGCGCCGTGGCGCCCCTGCCGGTGCTGTGCGAGTACCTGCTCCCCTTCGTCAAAACCGGCGGTCACGCCCTGTGCTGGAAGGGTCCCGCCCTGGATGACGAACTCACCGCCGGCCGCCGTGCCGCCCATCTGCTGGAGGCAAAGCTCCGCGACCCCATCCGCCTTGTCATCCCCGGCCGCGACTGGGACCATCGTCTGCTGATGATGGACAAAACCGGCGGCACCCCGCAAAAATACCCCCGCAAAGCCGGCACACCAAGCAAGGCCCCGCTGGGGGTGTAAACAATAAACCCCAACCGCAGTGTACAAGCGCCGCGGCTGGGGTTATTTCATTTCAAATATTCACAAATGCTGTTGAAAAACAGTTCTGCCTGCTTATCCTGCAATCAGCTTCCCCTCCCTCACCACGCTCTGATAGAATGGTACATATCCGGTGTACTGCGCCATGTTTTCGGAGGTCTTGGCGGTGATGGATACGGTGACATCGTATTCCAGACTCAGGCGGCTGCAGATGGCGGCAATCTGTCGGCGATAAAGGCGCAAATCATCCTGCGGAAGATCAACGGTGACAAGGATATCCACATCCGATTCGCTGTCATAATCGCCCCGGGCATAGGAGCCGTACAGCCAGCAGGCACGAACGGGCATCAATTGCAAACAGGCGTGGTATGCCTTTTGGACGAGCTGTTCAATTTGCTTCATGTCGGCCATACGCTGCACCTCCCCGGCCTTGTTGACTCTATTATATCACATACGCGGCAGAATTACCATCAAAAGGTCAGCCCTTCCATCCTGTCCATGGCTTCCTTCAGCTTGTCCATGTCGGTGGTGCAGGCGATGCGGAAGTGCTGCTTGCCGGCGGCGCCGAAGGCATCACCGGGGGAAACAAGGATATGGGCCTTTTCCAGCAGCACCTGACAGAATTCACCGGCAGTGAGTCCTGTTTTTTCAATGCCGGGGAACAGGTAGAAGGTGCCCCGGGGCGGGATGATGGAGATGTAGTCCATCTTTGAAAGGCGGTCATGGGCGTACATCACCCGCTCGCGGAAATGGCGGATGTACTTCTCCTCCATTTCATTGCGCAGTGCCAGTGCCTTGATGGCGGCGCGCTGGCTCATGGCGGGGGTGGTGTAAATCATGGCGCCGTTGATGTGGCTGATGGCCCCGATGATTTCCGCGGGGGCAATCACAAAGCCTACCCGCCAGCCGGTCATCATAAAATTCTTGGAGAAGCTGTTGAGGGTCACGGTGCGCTGCTCCATGCCCGGCAGGGTGCGCATGGGGATGGATTCGCCGTCATACAGGTATCGGGTGTAGATTTCGTCGGCGATGACCAAGAGGTCCTTTTCCTGCGCCACCTTGGCCAGCATCTCCAGACAGGGGCGGTCATAGGCGGCACCGGTGGGGTTGCAGGGGTTGTTGATAATCACCGCCTTGGTTTTATCGGTGATGGCCTTTTCCAGCAGCTCCTGACGGATGTCGTAGCCGTCCTCCGCGTAGGTGGGAACCTCCACGCAAACGCCGCCGGCCATTTCAATCTGCTGACGGTAAATGGCAAAGTAGGGGCCGAACACGATGACCTCGTCACCGGGGTCCAGCAGGGCCATCATGGCCAGAGACATGCCCAGACAGGAGGATGCCGTGACCAGCACCTCCTCTGCGGGAACGGTCTGACCGAAATCCTCCGCCCATGCGGTGCGGATGGCTTCAATCAGCTGGGGGTCACCCTTGGGGTCGCCGTAGCGGGTGTAGCCGGCCTTGGCATCAGCAAAGGCGGCGGAAATGATGCGCTCGTCGGTGATAAAATCCGTGTCGCCGATGGACAGGTCAATGATGTCGGTGTATTTCTTCAGCGCTTCCGTATCCAGAGAAAGGCTGGGCTTGCAGGCGGCAAAGCGCTTTGCTACATAACTGCTTCTCATGCTTGTACTCCTGAACAATATTATATTATTTCCCTTCCGGAGAAGGCGGTGTTACTCGTTTTCCACAATGCCCGGCACGGTGGTGGAGGCGTTGGGGATGACGTAAATGCTCTTGCCGGCAAAATCCACATCGGCCAGCAGGGTGCAGATGTCATCATAGGCATGGATGCCCATGGGCGCGGCTGTCTCTTTGGGGACCCTGGTCAGCATCATCACGTTGTAGCGCTGTGCCTGCTCACAGTTGAGCAGGAAAATGTACCCGGGCACGGTGAATGCATCCCGGATGCGGCGGTTCATGGTGCCGCCCACATAATCCCTGCACCAGCCGAAGTATTCCTCAGGGCCGCCGCCGTCGCGGGCTTCAATCATCAGAATCAGCGTACCGCCGGGCTTGAGGCAGAACTCCACATTGTCGATGGATTTCGTCCCCTGATACAGGGACATATCCTTGGGGAAGCCGCCGCAGCTGGCCACCACAATGTCCGCCTTTTCCTTGATGGGTACGCGGTAGATTTCATCCACCCTTGCGCAGGCCTTCTGCCATGATGCCATGGGAGAACCGGCGATGATGTCCGCCAGCTTCATGTCCGCATTCATCACCAGATTGATGACGAACAGGTTCTTCACCAGCGCCGCTGCCTCGCACATATCCTCGTGCAGGGGATTGCCCTCCAGCTTGGCGTTGCCGATTTTCGGGCTGGACATCAGCTGATGCTCATCCAATGCAAAGGCGTGGTTATAGCAGATGGTGCTTCTGGCGGATACGCCGGGGAGGATGCTCTTTCTGCCGCCGCCGAAGCCGGCCATCACATGATGGGTGCAGGCGCCAAGGGCGATGACAAAATCAGCCTGAGCGACCTCTTTGTTGATGATGACCCGGTTGCCGTGGGCGGTGGTGCCGATGTACACGCTCTCCGGATCGTCGCAATCATGATTGACCACCCGTACCCGGTCGAAGACAGCATCCGTCACCAGCTGCCGCAGCTCGCTTTCCGGGCCGCCGTCATGGGTGCCGTTGGCAATCACGATGGTCACGGAGGCATCATCAATGCCGCAGCTGCCCAGGTAAGCCAGCACATGGGGCACCACCAGATCCTGCCGCATCCAGTAGCGGGACATATCGCTGATAATCAGCGCCACGCGCATGCCGGGCTTCAGCAGGGTTCGCAATGCGGGTGCATCCACCGGATGGTCCAGCGCATCAGCCGCTGCTTCGGCAATATCCGCCAAAGGGGCCACCTCGTTGCCGGACAAAACCCCCAGCACCTGCTTTTCGGGCAGGGGAACATCTACATAACCATCGCCATAGGCGAAACGATACAGCTTGTTCATTGTATCCATCGTGTCCTCCGAAAAATACTCGATACCATTTTATCCCAACAATCGGGGGATGTAAAGAAATGTGCGGGAAAAACACATAAAAACGGGGCTGTGAGATTATCGCTTCACAGTCACGGTATGCTTTCTGTTGATGCTTACAGCAGCTGGATATTGGCCTTGCGGCAGGCTTCCACCACATCGTCGGGCCACAGGCTGGCCTGCACCTCGCCCACGTGGGCCTTGCGCAGGAAGTACACGCACATGCGGCTCTGGCCGATGCCGCCGCCGATGGTTTGAGGCAGCTCGCCGTCCAGCAGTGCCTTCTGGAAGGGCAGACCGGCGCGCTCCTCACAGCCGCGGATTTTCAGCTGGCGGCGCAGGGCATCGGGGTCCACGCGGATGCCCATGCTGCTTACCTCCAGAGAGATGTCCAGCAGCGGATCGTACAGCAGAATATCGCCGTTGAGGGACCAGTCATCATAGTCGGGGGCGCGGCCGTCATGAATTTTGCCGGAGCGAAGCACACCGCCGATGCCCATCAGGAACACGGCGCCGTATTCCTTTGCGGCCTGATACTCCCGCTCCTTGCTGGTCAGGTCGGGGTAGCGGTCCTCCAGCTCCTGGGTGGTGATGAAGGTGATGTCATCCGGCAGCTCGGGCTTGATGTGGGGATAATGGGCGCACACATAGCCTTCGGTTTTGCGCAGGGCCAGATAGATGGCGCGGACGGTTTTCTTCAGCGTTTCCACGCTGCGCTCTTCGGGGCGGATGATTTTCTCCCAGTCCCACTGGTCCACAAAGATGGAGTGGATGTTGTCCGTCTCCTCATCGCGGCGGATGGCGTTCATGTCGGTGTACAGGCCTTCACCGGGCTGGAAGCCGTAGGTCTTCAGCGCCTGACGCTTCCACTTGGCCAGAGAATGCACGATTTCCACATTCTTGCCCGTTTCCAGCACGTCAAAGGCCACAGGGCGCTCCACGCCGTTGAGGTTGTCATTCAGGCCGGATTCGGGGGTGACCATAATGGGCGCGGATACACGGGTCAGGTTCAGGGCCTTGGCCAGTGCTTCTTCAAAAAAGTCCTTCACCAGCTTGATGGCGATTTCCGTGTCCCGCAGATTCAGGGCGGGTTGATAATCCTTGGGGATAATCAGGTTCATGGCGAATTGCCTCCTGCTATTGACAAAATAATAGGTGTATTATACCGCAAATTTGCCGTTTTGAAAAGGATAGGGCTGTTCTGGGTTTGTTTTTTCAGGCGCCCCAGACCGGATGCGCCATCACCAGACCGGTTAAGTCATCAATCAAATGTCATTTCTGGCTGATGTGCAGGAGAAATTGATGTTTATTCAAAAACAGCCGTATGCTGCAAAATGGTATCTTTCCTGCACAAAATTTCAGAAAATGAATTCTGAACAAAATGATTCATGCGATAAAATCGTGTCAATATGAAAGCCGGAAACAAGCCGCTTTTTTGGCCGAAAAACAGCTTTATGCGCTGTGTTTTACACAAATTTACAAAAAGATGGAAAAAACGGTAATGTAGTCATAAAATGAATACTTTACTTTTTTCTATAGATAGAATAAAATAATGGCATAATCCCCCCGGAAGCAAAACCGACTTGGGGAGAACCCATCAAGGAGAAAAAGAAATGAACGAGATTAAGATTACCAAGAAGAATCGTGAGGATGACGGCCACAAGGTTATCTCCGTCCGTATGCGCACCGAAACCATCAACCAGCTGGAGGACCTGTCCAAGTCCACCAACAGATCCCGCAACGAGCTGATCAACATCCTGCTGGAGACCGCTCTGGGCAAGGTAAAGGTTGAGGAAAACAACTAACCTTCACGGACCAATCGAACAAAAACAGGCGGAAGTGATTTCGCCTGTCTTTTTATATGTACTAAAAAGCTGCCGGGCAAGCATTAAGATATCGGATGCATGCTTATAATCTCGGTATGTTCTGCAGAGACAATTGATTTAAAGGGCTGGGATAAAGAAAATGGATATCAATATGTCCGTTTTGGTTCTTATGCGTATGAAACCGATGGGGAAGAATTCCCAGTGACATGGCGTGTGTTGTCTGTCAATGGCACCACAGCTTATGTGCAGAGTGCAGAAATTATTGATGTGTGCAAAGCAACGAAGTATTCTAATGAAACAACTGTTTATAAAATGCTCAACAAGTTTTTGTTTACAAGAGCTGAACGCGATGCATTGTTAACAGGTTCTATGCTGTCTATGGCAGACTTGGAGAACGAGGTGTATGGTTTCAGAAAAGGTATCATGAATGACGATACCCGCATCATGACAGCAACACCCTACGCCATGTCCAAGGGTATTAAGAATGAAAATTCAAATGTAAGCTATTGGACAAACGATGGTCATACAAGCTGTTATGTGAACCCTAACGGTGCAATTTTGCCCGTAACGCGTACGATGATGCTTGGTATTGCTCCGGTGCTTCGAATCAACACTGAAATTCTCAAATTTGACCAAGGCAGCGGAACACGGGAAAACCCTTATTTCAGCAGTCTAAGCGAGAGATGCATTACGCTGGAAAATTCGCGCATGTATCTGAACTTGAAACAGCATATGACGATTTCCAATCCATTGCGCGAAACAATTACTGTTTACTCCGGTCCTGGTCGTGAGTATTTTGTATTCGACGGCTCAAAGATTTCTCTGCATCGTGTCAGCGTAAATGTAATGGCACATGACGGTCGGTGGTTGATGATTGAATTCCTTAACGATGCAGGTTATAGACAAATTGGATATATAGCGGTGGAGGATATTCACAATACTTTAGGCAAAAAGTTCTTCGACAAGCTTCCTGTTATTTCTAAAAAAATGTATTCAGGAATAACGCGCGATATGTGTGTGTTGTATGACAGTATTGCGATGCAGGGAGACGCTATTTATGTGATGGACGAAGGACAGCCTATTAAGTATATCGGCTACGAAATTATTGAAGGAAAACCGATGGTGTATATTGAAACACAGGCTTACAACAAGCCGGTTCGAGGTTTTGTGGAATTGGAAAAGATTGAATTGGATGACTATGATTTAAACCTGCTTCAGCAAATATTCTAAATAGAAGAAGGGACTGTGAAAATTGTTTCACAGTCCCTTTTAAAGACCTCATCCGTCACGCCGCAAGCGGCGCGCCACCTTCCCTGACACGGGGAAGGCAGGAATTGTTCCCTGCGGAAGCAACGCCGTCCCCTCTTGCCTTCCCCTTTCAGGGGAAGGTGGATTCGCGAAGCGAAGACGGATGAGGTTTGCATGTTTTTCTTACAACCCCAGCAGCTTAAAGCAGATAATACCCAGCACGCCGCTGATTAAAATCACCTTGGGGATGGACAGCTTGAACTTCATCAGCAGCACCACATCCAGCGCACCGATGAGCAGCGCGGGGATGGAGATGGCATCGTGCACCACATAGGAGGACATGGACAGGGTGACCATCACGCCGGCCACCAGACCCAGCGTGGCGGGACGGATGCCGGTGAGCAGCTTCTCCAGCAGGGTGCTGGTGCGGAACTTCTCGATGAAGATGGCCGCCAGAAAGGTCAGGGTGAAGGTGGGAATCAGGATGCCGAAGTTGGCGCAGATGGCGCCCAGCACACCGGCGGTGCGGATGCCCGCAAAGGTGGCGCAGTTCAGCGCCAGAGGGCCGGGGGTCATTTCGGCAATGGCCACAATATCGCTGACCTCGGCCGCGGCCATCCAGCCGTGGGAAATCATCTCGCTGTTAATCAGCGGAATCATGGAGGTGCCGCCAAAGCTGGTAATGCCGATTTTAAAGAAGCTCCAGATCAGTTCCAGATACAGCATTTACTTGCCCTCCTTTTTGCCGCAGCGCTCGTAAATCTCGCTGATGACAAGGCCCAGCACCGCGCCCATCAGAATCAGGTACACGCAGTTCACATTCAGGAACAGGTACAGGGCAGCCGCCAGAATCGTTACCAGAATGCAGGGCGGCAGGCGGAAGGCCGTCTTCACCATCTTCAGGGCGGCCACGCCGATA
>JAUNDF010000014.1:0-16123 GCA_030526225.1 Clostridia bacterium | reverse complement strand
CCGCGCCGCGGATGCCTCTCATGGCGGCAATCACCCACTCGTTGGTCTGGAAGATGGAGTAGAAGTAGGTGATAAAGGTCAGCAGCACCATGGGCGGGATAATCATGCCGATGACGCAGGCAACGCCGCCCAGATAGCCGGCCTGGGAATGGCCGTACATCATGGCGATGTTGCCAATCATGGTGCCGGGCAGGCTGCGGGCCATGCTGGTCATGTCAATCAGCTCTTCATCGGTCAGGGTTTTGCGGTCCTCCACATACAGCTTCTGCATCTGGGCCACAATGCCCCAGCCGCCGCCGAAGGTGAACAGGCCGAACTTCAGAAAATCCCAGAACATGGATGCGATGGTCTTCATTTTGCCCATGGTCATTTCCTCCACACATGCAAGATGAAAAATCGGCATCAAACGGTGTGCGCTTATGCCTCTTTTCCATAAAAACGAATGTTTCAATGAACAATTTTCATTATAGTACGGGTTTTGTTCACAGACAAATAAGTATTCGGCTATTTTTGAGAAAAGATATAGCTTATAGGATGCCGGCCTCTTCCCGCGCGACAATATCCCGCAGCATATCCAGAAAGGTCTGGGCGGCGTTGGACAGATAGCTGTCCTTCACATAGGAGATGGTCAGGTCCCAGTAGGCGCCGTACTTCTCCGGCAGGGCGAAATACCGGCAGCGATGCTCATTGCCCCCCAGAATGCCCGCGTACTGCCGGGGCAGGAAGGTGTAGCCCATGCCGTGGGCGCACAGGCGGCGCAGGGTTTCAAAGTTGCGGCTGGTCAGCACCACATGGGGCTCGATGCCTGCCTTGCGCAGGATGCAGTCGGATACCTGGCGGATTCTCTGGGTGGGCAGCCCCAAAAGGAAGGGCTCGTTTTTCAGCACCTTCGGGTCCAGCACCGGCAGGGTGCCGGATGCAGGATGGTCCTCCGCCGCGTAGGGCGTATCCCATGGCGCTACCAGAAGGAAGGGGTCGCGGCTGAGCACATCGGCGCAGATATCCGGGTTGGCGGAGATTTCGCCCCCGAGGCCCGACTGGATGATGGCAAAATCCAGCTCGCCCTTCATCAGCCCGTCCTCCATTTCCGCGGAGGTCTTTTCCACCATGTTCAGCTCAATGCCGGGATAGCGGCTGTGGAAGGCCGGCATCACCTTGGGAATCAGGTTGATGGACAGGTAGTTGGTAATGCCGAAGGTAATGCGGCCGTGGGTCAGGGAGCCCATGTCCTTGATGCGGGTCTCAAAATCGGTGTAGATGCGCAGCACCTCGCAGGCCATGCGGTAGTACTGCTCCCCCGCATAGGTCAGCACCAGCCCCGAGGAGGTCCGCCGGAACAGCTTCTCCCCCAGCTGGGCTTCAATGCCGCTGATGCAGTGGCTTAAGGACGGCTGGGTCACAAACAGCTTTTTCGCCGCCTGAGTGATATTCTTTTCATCCGCGATGGTCTTGATGTACAGCAGCTCTCTGGATGTCATAGGCAGCCTCCGGTACAGATGATACAATCAGTTTATCAGATGCGGATGGGGAATGCAAATAAAAAAGAGACTGTGAAAAATGATTTTCACAATCCCCTCATAAAGGACCTCATCCTTACTTTTTCCAGTTCTGCTTCCACTTGTAGCGGCGGTATGCGTACTTGGCCTTGTCGATGGCATCCTTGCCGAAGAACAGGGCCAGATTCAGCAGGGACATCACCAGCAGGATGATGCCGCTGAAGCCGCCGCGGAGGGCGCTGGTGACCAGCAGCACGGCATCCAGCAATGCCAGCCACTTCATTTTCACCGGGAGGATGAAGAACAGCAGCACCTCGAAATCGGGCCACATCAGCGCGAAGGCAAGGAACATGGACATGTTCAGCCAGCTGGCATCGGCATAGCCGGTGATAAAGCCGCCGATGATGGTGCACAGCATGCCGCACAGGTAGAAGGCATTGAAGCGGAAGGTCCCCCACTGCTGCTCCAGCGCGGAGCCGATCATCCAGTAGAAGTACAGCGACAGCGCCATGGTCAGCAGGCTCCCCCGCATGGGCACAAAGATGAAGGTCACCAGCCGCCAGATTTGTCCGTGGAGAATCATGTAGGGGTTAAAGTACAGCAGATTGCTCAGCGCACCCCCGAAAAACACGGAGAAGAAGGTGTCCAGCACATACACCGCGGCCATGCCGATGGTGATGATGGTCATCAGGTTGCGGATGGCATAACGGCCAAGCTTCCGCTGGAGTTTATCAAGCATTGCGTTTCCTTTCTGCGGACAGCCAAAGCATCAGCCGGCGGCTTCCACGTTGCGGCGGGTATAAAGAACAAGGGAAATAATAATCATCAGCGTGGCCAAAGTGCACAGCAGCCCGGAGACATTCACGGGGATGCTGTACCAGATGACGTGGGTGAGCATCATGATGTAAATCATCACCGTGGCGGCCTTGCCGTGCCATTCCGCGCCCAGCACCATGCCCGTTTTGCGGATGACCATGGCGCCGGTGAGGGCGTTGGTGATTTCCCGGACGATGAGCACAATCAGCGGCGTGCGCATGGAGGGAAAGCGGGTGAGCAGGCACAGCATCATCACAAACTGGGTCAGCTTGTCGGCCACCGGGTCCAGCACCTTGCCAAGGTCGCTTGTCATGTTGCACTTGCGGGCGATGATGCCGTCCGCAATGTCACTCAGCCCGGAAATGCCCAGCACGGCCACCGTCCAGGCATATTCGCCCTTCATGTACAGCCATGCAAACAGCGGAATCAGCAGCAGCCGGAACAGGCTGATGAGGTTGGGGATGGTGATGATTTTGTGTTGATACGGATTGGGGGAATTGGTGGACATGGTGTTGCTCCTGATGTTGTATTTTGCGGGTGGGTTATGCGATTGGGTTCCCCCTTACGCCTTCTGCTTAAACCGGGTATGGCACTTGGGGCAGGTCATGTCGCGCTCGCCGGCGCCGCGCTTCAGGCGCATCAGGCTCTTGCAGCCGGGGCAGCGGAAGTACTTGTACTCCCTGCGGTTTTTCGTGCGGGTGACAAACTGCTTCCACAGAACCTTGTAATTCTGCTTGAAGTGCAGGAATTTCGCATTCTCTGCGCTGCGCTGTGCGTTGTTGCGGGAGAGCATGCGGAAAATCGTGACCAGATAGAGCATAAAGCCAAGGGTGCTCAAAAAGCCCGTGCGGAAGAGCATATCCACAAAGGACAGGCCGAAGCCGAGCACAAAGGTGAACAGGCCCAGCTCATCCAGCCCGTGACGGCCGGCCATAAACCGGACAATGGCGACACGGAGCCGCTGCAAAAAGTTATTCATACGCTGTATCCTCCCTTACCATAGGGCAGTCTGTTTCCTGCCGCCACAAGGTTATCACATCATCGTGAAGTCAAGGTGAACCGGAGAGCAAATCCTGATACAGGCCCAGCTCCCGCAGCTTTTCCCGCAGGGACTGCAGATCCCGCCATGCATCGCGCTTTTTCGTTTCATCCCGAAGCAGTGCCGACGGGTGATAGGTGGCCATCATCCACACGCCCTTGCGCTCAATCCATTGGCCATGCTGCCGGGTGATGGAAAACGCGGGGTCGATGGTGTTTTTCGCCGCCGTGGCCCCCAGCAGCACAATGACCTTCGGGCGCACCAGTGCCACCTGCATGCGCAGATGCAGCTTGCAGGCGTTGGCCTCCTCCGGCAGAGGGACACGGTTGTTGGGCGGGCGGCATTTGACGATGTTGCAGATGTACACCCGTTCCCGAGGCAGTGAAACGGCGGCCAGCATTTTCGTCAGCAGCTGACCGGCAGGGCCCACAAAGGCCAGCCCCTGCTCATCCTCCACCTGTCCGGGTCCCTCGCCGATGAGCATCAGCGGGGCTTCCCTGTCCCCTTGCCCGGGAACCTTGTGGCGGATGCCGCGGCACAGACCGCACATGGTGCAGGCAGCCACCTGTCTGTCAAACAGCTCCCAATTGACATCAGCCATGGGGTCACCTTCTTTGTGTCAGTTCGCGTGTTACTTCATCACCAGCGCAAAGGACTGGGCGATGTCGGTCCTCAGCCAGGTCACAAGGGAAATCAGCAGGGTAATCATCACCAGAATCACAATGGTGCCCAGAATGACCCCGAAGAAATCCGCCAGACCGGCCACCACCCGGAAGCGTCCCTGCCGGCGGGCGTTGTCGTATTCCTCATCGTACATCAGGTCATCATATTCTCCGGCGTATTCCTCTGCCGGGGCTTCGTCGGTGACCCAGGAGCCGCTGCCGGGGACATAATACCGGGGCTGGTCATCCTCATAGCCCGGCGTGTATGCTTGTGTCTGCTCCGGTGCAGGGGACGGAGCATAGGCCCGCGTGGCCTGATTGTCAGAATCATATTGCATGGAGTTTCCTCCCATCAAACGTAGTCCAGCCATGGGGCATCGCTTTCATTGCGGCCGGTGAGGTGACCCTCGCTGCTAAGCCCCGGGAAATCCAGCTGGCGCAGTGCCTCATACAGCACAACCGCCACAGAGTTGGACAGGTTCAGGCTCCGTGCCTCCGGGCGCATGGGGATGCGGATGCACTTGTCATACACCTTTTCCAGCAGATTTTCCGGCAGGCCTCTTGTTTCACAGCCGAATACGATAAAGTCGCCGTCCTCATAGGCGGCCTCGTGATATCCTCTGGGTGCCTTGGTGGAGGCAAAGTGCATCCGGGCGTTGGGGTGCTTTGCAAGAAAATCATCCATGCCGGAATACACGTGGTATTTCATCAGCCCCCAGTAATCCAGCCCGGCCCGCTTCAGGTACTTGTCGCTGAGGGAAAAGCCCAGGGGCTCAATCAGGTGCAGCTCCGCGCCCGTTGCCGCACAGGTGCGGGCAATGTTGCCGGTATTCTGCGGGATTTCAGGGTTAAACAAAACAATGTTCAGCATGTGCGTATTCGCCTCCGATTGTATTGTATCATTTTGCAGGGGAAGGTGCAAGGGCACAGCCTTTTTCCGACGAGCGGCTTTTTTCAACAAAGGACAGGAGAAATGTTGAAAAAGCGGTCGGATACAGCTATAATAAGATTGGAAAGCAATGGAATGCCATACAGGATGAAACAAGGAGGTGTTTGATATGGCAACCTCAAGCATTACCAAGAATTTTGTTGTATCCGGCAGCCGGCAGGCAGAGCGCTTTGCTGATGCCATTGAGGAGTCCTATCAGGAATCTCTTCGCAGAGAACCGGCCTCTGATTTCAAAATCTCTCACCTGCGCGGTGCAGAGAACATCAAGGAATTTATGGCAAGAAGGAAGAAAGCAAATGTTTAACGGGATTACCGTCATGAACATTCGTGAATACTTATCTGCCAACGGCGAACAGGAATTCGGAGAGAATGAGCTGCGGCAAATTCTTTCCGAATTTTTATGTGATAAGAATCCGGATGTGGAACGATTCCTCAAGGAGCAGGCTATCGAATTTACCAAACGCAATCAGTCTGTGACATATCTTGTGTTTTCCAATGATGATGCGTCTCTGGTGGGCTATTTTACACTGGCCGTGAAACCGATTACGGTGAAGGCCGATTGCTTCAGCAACACGGTCAACAGAAAAATCGCAAGGGTCAGCCGGTTGGATGAAGAGAGCGGCTCTTATACCCTCTCTGCTTATTTGATTGCCCAGCTCGGGAAAAATTACCGGGACGGTGCAAACAGGAAAATCACCGGGGCGCAGCTGCTTCAGGCAGCCATGGAAACAATCAGGGAAGCACAGTATATGGCCGGCGGCACGGTTGCGTTTCTGTAGGCAGAAAACAAAGCACCGCTGATGGAATTCTACCGACAGCAAAACGGCTTCAAGCAGTTTGATGTGCGGGAGACATCCGGTGCAAACGGGGAAGGCATGCCGCTGGTTCAGCTGCTGAAAATCATATAATCACCATGGGGGAGCGGTTGTGCCAGTCACATCCGCTCTTGCAATTTCGCCCATATCCCTGTAAAATATAAGATGATTCATTCATTTTTTTACCCCGGAAGATTCATTCAAAAGGAGAACACACCATGAATTACATACTCATGACCGACAGCGACAGCGATATGCCGTTTGCCCTGAAGGCGCAGTACGACATTCCCGTTGTGCACATGCCCTACACCCTGGACGGTGTGGAATACTACGATGATCTGGGCCAGACCCTGGACAGCAAGACCTACTTTGACAAGATGCGCGCCGGTGCAGCCCCTGTAACCGCCGCCCTCAACGAGCAGAACTACATCGATTACTTCGAGCCCTACCTGAAGGCTGACAAGGACATCCTGTTCGTGGCCTTCTCCAGCCAGCTGTCCCGCACCATTCTGTCTGCACAGCAGGCCGCCGAAACCCTGAAGGAAACCTATCCCGAGCGCAGAATCGTGATTGTGGATACCCTGTCCATCTCCGGCCCTCAGGCCCTGCTGGTGCTCAAGGCCCACGAGATGTACCGCGACGGCAAGTCTCTGGACGAGGTTGCCGCATGGCTGGAAAGCAACAAGCTGCGCGCTCAGGCCTTCTTCACCGTGGATGACCTGGTGTACCTCAAGCGCGGCGGCCGCATCAGCGCCACCGCAGCCATGATGGGCAGCCTGCTGGACCTGAAGCCTGTGCTGGTGGAAAACCGCGAGGGCAAGCTGGTGGCCATCGAAAAGATTCGCGGCCGCAAAAAGGCACTGAACTTCCTGGTGGACAAGACCGTGGAAAACACTCAGGATGTGGCCGAGTCCCCCTACTTTGTGCTCCATGCCGATGATATGGCAGATGCCGAAAAGCTGGCCAATGCCCTGAAGGAGCGCCTGCCCGAGGCAGATATCCGCATCGAGAACATCGGCCCGGTCATCGGTGCCCATGCCGGTCCCGGTGCGCTGGCCATCTGCTTTATCGGCAAAGAAAGAACAGTCTGATTTCCATCAATCGGCTGTCAACTGTATGTACACCTGCGCCGGAGGCATTGCTTCCGGCGTTTTGCTATCAACCATAACGGAGTGACAAACCATGTCCCGACTTCTATTTATCGGTTCGGTGGTGGCGGATGTGCTGGTGCGCATCCCTTCCCTGCCCCATCATGCCGGGGATGACCTGCACGTATCCAGCCAGAAATTCGCCCTTGGGGGCTGTGGCTACAATGCCTTCCTTTCTGCCCGGCAGATGGGCGGGAATGCGGTGCTGTTTGCCCCGGTGGGCACGGGCCTGTACGGCGAATGGGTGCAGCGGCGGCTGGCAGAGCGCGGTATCACATCGGCATTGCCACAGGTTCAGGCGCCCAACGGCTGCTGCTATTGTCTGGTGGAGGATGACGGCGAGCGCACCTTCCTGTCCGACCACGGCGCGGAGTATCTGTTCCGCCGGGAATGGTTTGATTTGCTGGGCGATGAGGTGTTCGACGGCGTGTACATCTGCGGGCTGGAAATCGAGGAAGCCACCGGCGGCAACATCACCGCATGGCTGGAGGAGCATCCGCCGCGGCAGCTGTTCTTTGCCCCCGGCCCACGCATCACCCGCATTGATGCTTCGCTGATGGAGCGCATTTTCGCCCTGCACCCCATCCTGCACCTGAATGACGAAGAGGTCTGCGCATGGGCCGGTACAACGGATGTGGAGGCTGCTGCGCTGGCGCTGCACAGGGCAACGGGCGGCAGCGTCATCGTCACGCTGGGCAAGGACGGCACGCTGGTGGTGGAGGGCGGCAGCATCACCCGTCAGCCCGGCGTACAGGTCACCGTGGCGGATACCATCGGCGCGGGTGATTCGCACATCGGCGCGGTGATGGCCTTTCGCAGTCAGGGCTTCTCCCTGCAGGAGGCCGCCGCCATGGCCAACCATGTGTCCGCACAGGTAGTGGCCCGGGAGGGTGCCGGATTGCCCGATGACGAGGCACAGCTGCTGTACATGCAATTGATGAACGGAGGAAACCGCCATGGCGATTGAAACAGTCAGAGAATACCTGCGCCGCTTTGATGCGGACAGCCGTGTGCTGGAGTTTGATGTATCCAGCGCCACGGTGGAGCTGGCCGCCAAAGCACTGAACACCCAGCCGGGGCAGATTGCCAAAACCCTGTCCTTCATGGCCGGTGAACAGCCCCTGCTGATTGTTGCCGCCGGGGATGCCCGCATCGACAACGGCAAGTACAAGCGCACCTTCGGGGCCAAGGCAAAGATGATGACCGCAGAGGAGCTGGACCGCTTTACCGGTCTGCAGTTCGGCGGCGTGTGCCCCTTTGCCATCCCCGACAATGTGGCCATCTGGCTGGATGAAAGCCTCCGCGCATGGGAAACCGTATACCCCGCCTGCGGCTCCTCCAACTCCGCCATTGAGGTCACGCTGCCCGAGCTGGAGCAATACAGCGGCGCCCGCGGCTGGGTGGATGTGACCAAAATGCCCGCAGGGGAATAATAGAAAAGGACGGTGATGATGATGGCATTGCTGAAGCTGCTGGAGGGCATCCGCTTTCCGGCGGGAGATTCTGTTTTCTTTGCCATTACGTATCTGGGTGAGGAAATCACCTTTATGGCGCTGGCCATTGTGGTGCTGTGGTGCATCAACAAGCGGGCCGGATTCTATCTGCTGACGGTGGGCGGCGTCGGAACGGTGCTCAGCCAGTGGATGAAGATTGTCTGCCGTGTCCCCCGACCCTGGGTGCTGGACCCTGAGTTCACCATTGTGGAGCGTGCCCGGGCCGGTGCCGGCGGGTACTCCTTCCCCAGCGGCCACAGCCAGATGTCTGTGGGCCTGTTCGGCGGCATTGCGCTGTGGTGGAAAAAGACATGGGTGCGGGTGACCTGCATCATCATCTGCATATTGGTGCCCTTCAGCCGGATGTACCTTGGCGTGCACACTCCGCAGGATATTGCGGTGGGTGCGCTGTGCGGCCTGGGTGCCATGCTGATGCTGTACTCCTTCTTCCGGGATGACCGTGGGCATGCCGTCCGCATCTGCTTTGCCGCCATTACCGCCTTTGCGGTGGCCTTTGCGGTGTACATGTCCGTCACGGCTTTCCCGGCGGATATTGATTTGGAGAACCTTCATGAAGCGGAAGGCAATGCCTTCAAGCTGCTGGGCATGGCGGCCGGTGTATGGCTTTCCTGGGAAATCGACCGCAAGTGGCTGCACTTTGAAACCAAGGCCGTGTGGTGGGCACAGGTGCTGAAGACCGTGCTGGGTCTGGCGCTGGTGGTGGGGCTGAAGTCCCTGCTGAAGGCTCCGCTGCTGTCTGTCATGGCCGCAGGTCCTGCCGACCTGATTCGCTACTTTGTCATGGCGGTTGCCGCCGGTGTGCTGTGGCCCCTGACCTTCAGGTTCTTTGGCAAGCTGGGGAAAAAGGAATAAAACATCAATCCGGGATTGCGACTGAATATGGTTGCAATCCCGGATTTTTTATTGGAAACAAGTCCTTAATCTGCAGCGAACTGTCTTGACAATCCCACACCCAGCGGTATAATAAGTATAACAAATCATACTTAACAAACAAAAGGAGACATCAATATGAACGCTGGAAATGGATATCATGCATGGAATGCCACCGTGGGGGAAAAGGGACAGATTGTCATTCCCAAGCAGGCGCGGGATTTGTTCGGCATCAAGCCCGGCGATACACTGCTGATTCTGGGGGAGGAACAGCGGGGCCTTGCCATTCCCCCCAAGGGAGCCTTCAACGAAATTTTCAATCAGGCGTTTATGGAAAAGGAACGTGACGAAAAATGAAAAACATTGCCTGCTTCTGCATCCCGGCACACGGACACACCAACCCCATGACGGTGGTGGCAGCTGCGCTGGTGAAGCGGGGCAACCGGGTGCGGTTTTACTCCTTCCGGGCATTTGAGGAAAAAATCAAAGCCACAGGCGCGGAATTTGTCCCCTGTGACGAATTTCTCCCCGAGGTATCATAGGCGGAAATGGGGCGGCTGATGAAGGTCTCCGCCACGGAAATGTCCCTGCAGGATATCCGCACCACCATCCGCATGGATGCGTTCCTCAATTCGGAATTCGCTTCCTTCAGACCCGATGTGGTGTTTACCGATTCCGTGTGCTTTTGGGGCAAGCTGAGCGCCGCCAGGCATCATGTGCCTGTGGTGGTATCCACATCCACCTTCGCCTTCAACAAGCTGTCCAGCACATACATGAAAAACAGCCTCGGGGAGCTGAAGGACATCATCAGCGGCATGCCGAAAATCAGCCGGGAAATGAAAACCCTCAAGCCCTACGGCTATCAGGTCAAGGGCGTGATGAGCCTGATTCAGAGCGACAACAACACCGATTCCGTGGTGTACGCTACAAGGGATTATCAGCCCTACGGCGAGAGCTTTTCCGGCCACTACGCCTTTGTGGGCCCGGCGGTGATGACCGACCTTGTGCCGGAGAAACAGAAGGACCGTCCGCTGGTGTACATTTCCCTGGGAACGATTATCAACGACCGGCCTGATTTCTACCGCACCTGTATTGATGCTCTTTCCGGCCTGCCGGTGGACATTCTGATTGCCTGCGGCAGGTACATGGACCCGGCATCCCTCTCTCCCCTGCCGGAAAATGTACAGGTGCTGCCCTATGTCAATCAGCTGGAGGTGCTGTCCCGCGCGGATGTGTTCATCAGCCACTGCGGCATGAACAGTGCCAGCGAAAGCCTGTACATGGCCACGCCCATGGTGCTGTATCCCCAGACGGGCGAACAGTTCGCCGTGGCCCGTCGGGTGCAGGAGCTGGGCGCCGGTGTGATGCTGAAGGATGACACGGCGGATGGCATCCGCAAGGCGGTGGAGGCACTGCTGAACGATGCTTCCTATCGCACGGCGGCGGAAGGCCGCAGCCGCGATTTCCGTCAGGCATCCGGTGCGGAGGGTGCCGCGGCATTCATCGAGAATGCACCGCACCAGACGGAGGACCGCGGTGTGCTGGATGGGGTGAACATCCGCAGCGGCCTGTTCCAGCTGGGCTTCTGGCTGGTGATGATTCCCCTGCTGGTGCTGCTGGGCATCCACTTCGGCTGGGGCTGGCCCATCGCCGCAAGCATCGTGCTGAACATCGTCTTTGGCAAGCTGAATATGGACTTTACGGAGAAAACATACCGGAAGCTGGCGGAGGAACATAAAAGAAAACGAAATGCAGACCCGTTTTACTGTACATCAAATATCACACACCTTGAAAAGGTGACAGCGGAAATTGATAACGGTACCGCGAAGTTGACTCCGCACGATTTAACTGAGAATTGAAATGCGGTTATTGTGATGTGAGAATGTTTGCTTGCTGCTAAAACGCTTGCTGGTCATAGTGTCTACGCGTTTTTAAAAAGGTCAATATAGTAATAAAAAAGAGGCTGTGAAGTGATTTTCACAGCCTCTTGTGCTTTCTTCAATTACAGCTCTTCCCCATTCTCAATGGCGGTAATCAGGTCCACACGGCGCTGATGACGGCCGCCCTCGAATTCGGCGGTCAGCCAGTGGGTGGCAATCATCTTGGCCAGATCGATGCCCACCACGCGGGCGCCCATGGTCAGGATGTTGCTGTTGTTGTGGCGCTTGCTCAGCTCGGCAGAGTACACATCGGAGCAGGTGCAGACGCGCACGCCCTTCACCTTGCTGGCGGCAATGCCGATGCCGATGCCGGTGCCGCAAATCAGGATGCCGCGGTCGCACTCGCCGCTGGCCACAGCCTTGGCGGCACGGTAGCCGTATACAGGATAGTCACAGCTGGCATGCTCGTTGGTGCCGAAATCCTTGTATTCCAGACCCATTTCGTCCAGCAGCTTCTTGATTTCTTCCTTCAGTTCGATGCCTGCGTGGTCATTTGCCAATGCAATCATGATAAATCCTCCCAAAGAAATTAATCGTCGAACAATAGCTTTAATATGCCGCGGATTACGTTGACCGTAACGGCTGCGGCAGCGGCCCACACGATGGAATCCACCATAAACAGATTCCCCATCACCCGGGAAATCAGCATAATCAGCGCCGCATCCACCACCGTGCCGAACAGGCCGAAGGTCAGGCAGCCCAGCGGCTTTGTCAGCACACGGGCCAGTGGGCGCAGCAGCAGATACACCGCTGCCACCAGTAATCCGGCGATGATGGCGTAGGTCAGGCTGGCGGCACGGATGCCGTCCAGATACCGCTCGCACAGCACGATGGCACCCACGGTGCCGATGGCTTGCAGAATCAAGGGGTCACCTCCGTCGGGTGATTTGTGTGGGGCAATCTCAATCCAAATTCTATATGTTCTCCGAAAATTCCGGGATTCCTGCAAGAATATGAAAAAATGGGGTTTGTGTCAGTTCCATGGATGGTCCTTTCCGTCAAAAAATCCCCCGCAGGCAATTCTGCGGGGGCAGAGGGGTCAGTTCAGCTCCAGCTCCACATCAAAGGATGCGGGGGCTTCGGGCAGGGGAATCAGGTTGCCTTCCACGGGGACACCGTTGACCTTCATGGAGATGGCACCCTTGGTGTCGCCGCTGTTGTTTTTGATGGTGATGTTGTAGGTGCTGCCGCGGAACTTGCGCTTCACCTTCACGTCGGTCATAAAGCCGGGCAGGCAGGGGTCAACCCGCAGGCCGTCATAGTCGGGCTTGATGCCCAGAATGGCCTGACTGGCGGCGTTGAAGGTCCAGGCGGCGGTGCCGGTGAGCCAGCTGTTCTTGGCCTGACCGGAGCGAGGCGCATAGGGACCGGCAATCATCTGGCTGTAGACATAGGGCTCGGTCTTGTGCAGCTCCTGATCGGTGATATAGGCCGGGCAGGTGCGGCGATAGATATCAAAGGCGTTGCCGCCGCGGCCCAGCACGGTTTCGGCGATGACAATCCAGGGATTGTTGTGGCAGAAGATGCCGCCGTTTTCCTTGTATCCCGGAGGATAGGAGCTGATTTCGCCCAGCTCCACATGATAGCGGGTGTAGGGCGGCGTCAGGATGGCCACGCCGTGCTCGCCCAGCAGATGCTTGCGCACGGAATCCAGCGCCTTCTGTGCATGACCGGTTTCCTTGCCCACCCCGGCCATCACCAGGAAGCCCTGCGGCTCGATGAAAATCTTGCCCTCTTCGCAGCTGTCGGAGCCAATCTTCTGGCCGTAGGCATCATAGGCGCGCAGGAACCATTCGCCGTCCCAGCCGTCCTTCATCACGGCATCGGTCATGGCCTGCTTGTAGCCGGCCACGGTGTCGGCCTCCTCATTCCAGCCGTACAGGCGGCACAGCTTTTCGTAATCGGGGCTGACGCCGATGAACATGCCGGCGATGAACAGGCTCTCCGCCACGCCGCTTTCAAAGTTTGCCGTGGTCTGGAAGCTTTCGCCGGGGGTGGTGGAGAAGCAGTTCAGGTTCAGGCAGTCGTTCCAGTCGGCGCGGCCGATGAGGGGCAGCTTGTGCGGACCCAGATGATCGATGGTGTAGTGGTAGGAGCGGCGCAGATGCTCCATCAGCGGCTGGGCCAGGGATTCATCATTGTTGAAGGGCACGGATTCGCCCAGAATGGAGATGTCGCCGGTTTCCTTGATGTAGGCGGCCACACCGAAAATCAGCCACAGGGGGTCATCGTTAAAGCCGGAGCCGACCTCGAAATTGCCCCGCTTGGTCAGGGGCTGATACTGGTGATAGGCGCTGCCGTCGGGGAACTGGGTGGCGGCAATATCCAGAATGCGCTCCCGGGCACGGGCGGGAATCAGGTGCACAAAGCCCAGCAGATCCTGGGTGGAATCGCGGAAGCCCATGCCGCGGCCGATGCCGCTTTCAAAGTAGCTGGCAGAGCGGGACATGTTGAAGGTGACCATGCACTGGTACTGGTTCCAGATATCCACCATGCGGTCGAACTTTTCATCGCCGCTGACCACATTGTAGGTATCCAGCAGCTCGCTCCAGTAGGCCTTCAGGGCAGAAAGGGCGGCATCAAACTGGTCATCGGTCCGGAAGGCATCCATCAGCTTCTTCGCCGGCTCCTTGTTGATAACAGAGGGGGCGATGAACTTCTTGTCCTGAGGATTTTCGCAATAGCCCAGCACAAAGATGAAGGACCTGGTTTCGCCGGGGGCCAGCTCCACCTTGATCTGATGGCTGCCCACAGGTGCCCAGCCGCTGGCCATGGAGTTGGAGGCGCTCTCCTTCACGGCGCGGGGATCGTCAAAGCCGCGGTATGCGCCAAGGAAAGCATCGCGGTCGGTTTCAAAGCCGTCCACAGGGGCGTTGACGGCGTACACGGCAAAGTGATTGCGGCGCTCGCGGTATTCTGTCTTGTGGTAGATGGCGCTGCCTTCCACCTCAACCTCACCCGTGGAGTAGTTGCGCTGGAAGTTGGTGGTGTCATCCTGTGCATTCCACAGGCAGAACTCCACAAAGCTGGTCAGTACGGCGGACTTGGGGGCATCGGTTTCGTTTGTCAGCTTCACCTGTGTTACCAGTGCGTTGGTGCCCCGGGGAACAAGGGCGGTTTCGGTGGCCTTCAGGCCGTTCTTCGCGCCGGTGATGCGGGTGTAGCCCAGACCGTGGCGGCACTCGTAGCTGTCCAGTGCTGTCTTCACGGGCATCCAGCCGGGGGTCCATACGGTATCGCCTTCCTTAATATAGAAGTACTGGCCGCCGGCATCGGTGGGGACATTGTTGTAGCGGTAGCGGGTCAGGCGCAGCATGCGCGCATCTTTATAGAAGGAATACCCGCCGCTGGTGTTGCTCATCAGCGTGAAAAACTCTTCGCTGCCAAGGTAGTTGATCCAGGGGTAGGGTGTGTCGGGCCGCTCGACAACGTATTCCCGGGCGAGGTCGTCAAAATGACCGTAGTTCATGGGGATTCCTCCTTTATCATATGGGCGTATGGGAAACGATTGTTACGAAATCGTTTTAGTACACAGGTAAAAAAATAAGGTTTTCCAATGCTATAATACACACTCCCACCCCGGATTGCAAGGGGGCATGTAAAATAATTTTTCAAAAACATGAGTGAATTGGTAAAATACAATCTGCAAAATTCCATAAAAAATTTTTTCACAAAGTACTTGCATTCTCCGTGTAAGCGTGCTATAGTAAAGCTACGAAAACGATTTAGACGCTTTCGAGACAGGCGGAGAACAGATTATGACGCTGAAAGAATTCTCTGCGGCGTGCGGACTTTCTCCCTCCACGGTCAGCAAAGCCCTCAACGGCTACCCTGACATCAGCGAGGAAACGAGAAGCTTTGTGCGGGAAAAAGCGGCACAGCTGGGGTATCACCCCAATGCGCTGGCCAGGGGGCTGAAGAGCGGCCGCACCTGGAACCTGGGCGTGCTGTACACCGATGCAACGGACAGCGGCTTTACCCACAATTACTTCTCCCCCGTGCTGGAAGCCTTCAAGAGCGAAGCCGAAAAGCATGGCTATGACATCACCTTCATCACCAACCGCCACCACAACGCGAAGATGACCTATCTGGAGCATTGCATGGTGCGCAACCTTGATGGCATCTGCATTGTCAACGCCTTTTTCGACGATCCGGAGGTTGTACAGCTGATTCAGTCGAGCCTGCCGCTGGTGACCATCGATCACATTTTCAACAACCGCAGCTGCATTCAGTCCTGCAACCGGGAAGGAATGACCGAGCTGGTCCGGTACGTTGCCCAAATGGGCCACAAGCGCATTGCCTACATCCACGGCGAGATGATTCCCGTTACAGAGGTCCGGCTGACCAGCTTCCTGCATGCGATGATGGAGGCCGGGTTGCAGATGCCGGATGAATATCTGGTGGATGGACGCTTTCACAACCCCGAGGCTGCCAGAGAGGCCACCAAACGCCTGCTGCAGCTGAAAAACCGCCCCACCTGCATTTTCATGCCTGATGATTATGCGGCCCTTGGCGGCATGGAGGCCATCCGCGAGGCGGGCCTCAAAATCCCCGATGATATTTCCGTGGTCGGGTATGACGGTGTGCCGCTGCTGCAGCTGTGCAGCCCCCGGATGACCACCATGCATCAGGATACGGCAACCATCGGGCGGGAGGCAGCCCTGCAGCTGATCCGGCTGATTGAACAGCCCAAGACCACCCTGCAGGAGGTCATCACCGTACCCAGCAAGCTGTGGGCCGGTGAAACGGTATGCCCCATTACAGATTGATTGATACTTCACAGCGTGTGTGAAGATCAAATAAAAAAGGAGGAAACTTGTATGAAGAAGTTCCTGTCCCTGGTCATGGCAGTCGCAATGCTGTGCACCGCTTGC
>JAUNDF010000101.1:4304-5563 GCA_030526225.1 Clostridia bacterium | reverse complement strand
AATCCGAACGATTCTGCACAAGAACCGCTCGGATAATTCGATAGATTTGTAACAAGTTTACTCTTTCTCTTTCAATTGACCTTCCAGTTCGCGAACACGCTTCTCCAACAGTGCCAGTTGCTGGGTCAGCGCTCTGTTTTTCTCGTTATGCTTTGATACAATGCTGGTCAGGAACAGCAGCATAATCATCGCAAAAAACGCGAAAGCAATCAGCAGCATGTTAATCGGCAGCTGGACACCGCTCAATCTGGCCAAAGAATACACAATCTCCGGGAACAGAACGAACAGGAGCAGCACAAAGCCAAGACCAAGCCACATCAGCGAATAATTGACACTCAGCTTTTTGCGGTGAATCATCTTAATAATATAGATGAAGGCAAGCAGCACTGCAATCAGCAGCAGAATTCTCAACCGGATACTCATTTGCCGCCACTTCCCTTCATATTATTTTGCTTGGAGTGCTTCAGCCGCACACTGGTAATCACCACGGCCAGGCTGACCTTAATCATATAGTAGACAGACTTGAAAGCGCGGATGGAGCTGACACCCGTCGCCCGTTCGTTCATGGTGACGGGCACTTCCTTCACATCATAGCCGTGAACGATGGCGGACACGATGGCCTCAGGCTCCGGATAATCCTGCGCATAGTTTTCAGAGAAGAACTTCGTCATCTCCTTGCCCGATGCCCGGAAGCCGCTGGTCACATCATAGATATGCTTGCCGGTGCAGATTCGAATCAGCGTGGAAATGACGTTGATGCCCATCCGGCGCATGCCGGTGGACTGGAAGCCTTCCTTATCCTTGCTGATAAACCGGCTGCCGATGCACATATCCGCTTCCCCGGCCAGAATAGGCGCAACGATTTTCTCAAGGCAATCGCCCCGATGCTGACCGTCACCGTCAAACTGCACAGCCACATCATAATCATTTTCCACGGCATACTTGTAGCCGGTCTGCACACCGCCGCCAATGCCAAGGTTCAGCGGCAGATCAATATGGTTGATGTGGTTCTCCCGCAGTACCTGACGGGTATGATCCCGGGAGCAGTCGTTGATGACCACATAATCCGCCTGCGGATAATTCGTCTTTATATCCTGCACCGTTTGCAGGATGGCATCCTGCTCGTTATAGGCAGGAATAATCACCAGCACTTTCGGCATATTTTGCCTCCGTTGATTCTTTTTCGTTCAACATATTGTACCATAAAGGCAATGGATGTTCAACCGCATTCGGCGCCATCCTGTTCAACCGCATTCGGC
>JAUNDF010000101.1:0-4294 GCA_030526225.1 Clostridia bacterium | reverse complement strand
ATTGCATTCCCCCATGAGAAATGATATAATGTAGAAAAATCCCGCAAAGGAGTACATCATGGAAGTTTTTTACGCATCCGATGAAAACTATGTCCGCCATGCTGCCGCATCCATGGTTTCACTGATGGATCATAACCGCAAGGCTGACACCATTCATATCCATATGCTGTCCATGGGCATCACCGACGAAAGCCGCAACGCGCTGGAAAAGCTTTGCACCGATTATGGCAGACGCTTTACCATCCACGAGCTGGGTGATATCAAAAGCTGGTTCGGCTTTGATTTTGATACCAAGGGCTTCAGCACCTCTGCCATGGCACGGCTGCTGATTGCCCGCATCGTGCCGGAGGATATTGACCGCATTCTTTATCTTGATTGCGACACCGTGGTCACCGGCAGCCTTGAGCAGCTGTGGGCAACCGACCTGTCGGATTGCTATCTGGGCATGGTGGTGGAGCCTACCATCAGTAAAAAGCGCCGTGCATAGCTGCAGCTGCCCGATGAACAGCAGTACTGCAATTCCGGTGTACTGCTGATTAACCTCGACCTGTGGCGCAAAGAAAATGCCGAGAAGACGGTTATCGATTACTACGCCGCCAATTTCGACAAGCTGGTTGCACCCGATCAGGATGCATTGAACTGCGCCTTCGCCGGCCGCATCAAGTTCCTGCCGCCCTGCTACAATTACGGCTCCGTACAGATATACTACAACTGGAAGACGCAGAAGAAGATTTCCTCCCCGACGCCCTTTATGACTGAGGAGGAATACAAGTCTGCCGTGGCTCAGCCCGCCATTGTGCATTTCCTTGGTGAAGAGCGGCCCTGGCGCGCCGGCAACAAGCACCCCTACACGCCGGTGTATCAGCTGTATCTGAACATGACCCCTTGGAAGGACCATCCCCAGGACGAGGGCTGGCGCATGTATTTCCGCGCCTTCTACCTGTTCAATGCCGTCACCAAACCCTTCCCCGTGCTGCGCTATCACATCATTGATGCGCTGATTCCCGCCTTTATGCGCCACCGCGCCAAGGCACTGAAGAAGAAGTGATTAATCGAATGACCGACAAACGCCTTTCCTTTAAAAAGAACATGCTGTTCAACTCCGTTGGCTCGCTGTTCTATCTGGCATGCCAATGGCTGATTTCCGTTTTTTCCATGCGTCTGGGCTCTTTTTATGAAATCGGCATCCTGACGCTGGCCGCATCGCTGACGAATTTCTTTTTCACCCTGTCCACCTTCGGCATCCGGTTCTTTCAGGTATCGGATACAGGCAAGTATACCCCGGGGCAATACATCACCACCCGGCTGATGACCTGCTGTCTTGGCCTTGTGCTTTGTGCAGGCTTTGTGCTGGCAAATGTGCAGTATTCAGCCTTTGAAAAAATCTGCATCGTGCTGTACATGGCCTTCCGGTTGACGGAAGCGCTGGTGGATACGCTGGCCGCCGAATAGCAGAAGGCATGGCGCATGGACTATGTGGGCATCAGCTTCATCTTGCGCGCCATCACCTCCCTGGGCAGCTTTGTGGGGATGATGCTTTTGACCCACAACATCGTATATGCCTTCCTGACCATGTCCGTTACCACCTTCGCGGTGATTTTCCTGTTCGACTGGCCCACCGTCAAGCGGCTGACCGACTTCAAATTGAAGGCTGATTTCTCCGCCAGCAAAACACTGCTGAAGGAAGCCATCCCGCTGGTG
Organism: Clostridia bacterium; assembly: GCA_030526225.1. GTDB lineage: Bacteria > Bacillota > Clostridia > Christensenellales > Aristaeellaceae > JAUNDF01. The sequence goes on along the minus strand of JAUNDF010000101.1, from coordinate 2,593 downwards.
CTCAACGCATCCCTGCTGACGCTTTTGACCACCATCCCCCGCTATTTTCTGGAATACTACATGGGCACAGAGCTGATGGGCATTTACGGCTCCATCGCCACCCCTGCCGTGGTGATTCAGGCGGGCTGCAGCTTCATCTACACGCCGCTGATTAATCCCCTGACCGACCGCTTCCGGGAAAAGAACTACAAGGGCTTCCTGTCAACGGTGGGCAAGGCATTCCTGTTCGTATGTGCCATGGTAGCAGTGGTGATTGCCGGTGCCGCACTGCTGGGCCGCTGGGGCTTGAATTTGCTCTTCGGCGCAGACATCCTTCCCTATGCCGGATATCTGATTCCCGTGCTGATGACCTGCTTCTGCTCGGCCATGATTTACTTCTTCGAGGTGCCGTTGACGGTCATCCGCCGCCTGAAGCAAATGACGGTGATTCACATCATCGCTGTTGCCATGACCACCGTCTGCTCCATGCTGCTGATTCCCCGCATGGGCATTGACGGCATGAACCTTGCCATGTATCTGTGTGCCGGCGGCGATGCGCTGGCCATGGGGCTTTTCACCCTGATGACCATCAAAAAACAGGCCGCATCCAATTAATGCGGCCTGTTTTGGATAATGGGTTATAATTGCTCCAGCTGATTGTACAGCATCTGCAGGCTGTTCTGAAGGCTGGTTGCCTGATCGCCGGTGGTCATGCCGGTAACAATGCGGTTGTTGTACTGGTCGAGGATGTCATACAGCGTCCGGAACCATTCCTCCTGAATGATGTAGCCGGCAGCACCGTCCATGCCCACGCTGAGGGCATTGATGGTCTCCATGGCATATACGCGGCTTCTGATGTTGGCCAAAATACTGCTGGTACTGGCACCTGCTGTACGGCTGAGACCGGTAGAATAATTCAGCGCCTCACCGCATTCTACCTGAATTCTGTGGACGAACAGCTCGTTCGCTTCCTGCTTGTACCTCATGCCGGGGATGGAAACCGTTCCCAGTACCACCAACGCAGCCAGCAGCAGGATGATGACAACGGTCTTGATCCGTTCCTTCAGCCTTGGCTCACCGGTAGAACCCATGGGTCTGTTGTTGGAATAGCGATACATTTTCGTCTCCTTTCGCAAAGGCCGCACTGTGCCGGAATTTGCCGTCTGCCGCCTCTGCGTGTACGATTATACCACACGAATTCAGTTTCGTAAAGTTTTTCACCCTCAAGCCCCCACCGCTCCCCTGTTTTCCGGCGTTTTTGCCGCACACTGTTGCACAATCCCCACACAAGGAGGAATCCATATGAAGCTGCTTGCCCGGGCCAAAATCAATTGGACCCTTGACATTACCGGCCGCCGTGAGGATGGCTATCACCTGATGGACATGCTGATGCAGCCGGTGACCCTCGCAGACGAAATCACCCTTGAGATTGCCGACACCGTTACCCTGACCTGCGGCGGTTCTCCCCTGCTGCCCGCTGATGAGCACCACCTTGCCCTTCGCGCCGCGCTGGCACTGCAGAAGGCCACCGGCTGCAGCAAGGGCTGCGCCATCCATGTGGAAAAACACATCCCTGTGGGCGCCGGCATGGGCGGCGGCAGTGCCGATGCCGCCGGTGTTCTCTATGGCTTGAACATTCTGTGGGAGCTTGGGCTTTCCCCGGCAGCGCTGGAAGCCATCGGCCTGACCCTTGGCGCTGATGTTCCCTTCTGCCTGCGCGGCGGATTGACCCGCACCACCGGCATCGGCGATGTGATGGCAGATCAGCCCCACGCCCCCATCCATCCCCTTTGTGTGATTCAGCCCTGCGAGGGTCTTTCCACCAAGGAGGTCTTCACCGATTATCACGCCATGCCCGACATCGTACATCCCGCAACGGATGATGCATTGTCCGCCCTGCTGACAGATGACATGACCGCCTTCGACAAGGCTGCCGGCAATGTAATGCAGACCGTCAGCGTGCAGAAGCGCCCGCCCATCGAACAGGCCATCGAAGCACTGCGTCAGCACGGTGCCGTGACTGCATGGATGACCGGCAGCGGCTCTGCCGTATTTGGTGCTTTCAATTCGCAGGCTGATGCCGATGCTGCCTGTGCCGCCCTGAAGCCCCGCTGGGAACGCTGCTGGAGCTGTGCAACGGCAAGGGAGAGCATCGTTCTGCTGTAACCTTTCTTCAATCAAAAAACTGCAGTCCGCACCAGCTTGGCGGACTGCAGTTTTGTTTTACCAAATCAGCTTCAGGCGGCCGGGATGAATGCCGAAGGCAGCCTTGTCCATCAGGAAGACCTCGCCATCCACATTCAAATGCATGCCGGGAGACGAAATCTCCACCTGCTCACAGCGGATGTGGTGGGTCACATCCAGCTTCAGCACCCGGCCCATCAGCAGTGCAGGCAGGCAGCGGACGATTTTCCACTTGCTGGCATGGTCGATGAGCACCACATCCAGCTTGCCGTCATCGGGGTTTGCTTCCGGGCAGATGGGGATGCCGCCGCCGATGTACCGTCCGTTGGCCACAGAGCAAATCAGCGCATCCTGCTCCGTCTGCCTGCCGTCAATGGCAATGCCGTCAACTTAAGAAAAAACAATACCGAACAAGAACAAAATAGGGCTT
>JAUNDF010000013.1 GCA_030526225.1 Clostridia bacterium | reverse complement strand
TTTTGCGCAAAAAAGAGACCTGGTTTTTGACCAAGTCTCTTTGTCAGCGGTCTGAGCTCCCCCAGCGGGGGAGCCTTTTTTAGTTAGTCGAGCAAAAATAAAGGCTCGCCCTTTGGGAGAGCTGTCTGAGCAAAGCGAAGACTGAGAGGGTTTCCGGCAACATTCATTCCGCATATCATCACAAAACCAAAAACGCATCCCCTGCCATATTCTGCAGGAGATGCGCTTTGTTTTATTGATTACTTATTCATCTGCTCAGCCAGAATGGTTCCGGCGGCGGTGAATGCCTTTTCAGCCAGTGCGCTGGAAGCGGCGGTCAGGCTTTCGGGGGTGGCGGTGCCATCTTCCACGGAGGCCTTCATCACCAGGAATTCGGCATCGATTTCAGCCTGAACATCAGCCAGCTTGGCCTTGACTTCCTCGGCGCAGTCGGGGTTGACATATTCGCAGTAGTTGCTCAGGGCGTCGAAGGTCCAGTAGTAGCTGGTTTCCCAACCGGCGGGCAGGGTCTTGTAGCCTTCAACGGTGACCCATTCGTCATCAACCTTCTTCTTGCTGGTGGTGGGGTAGAAGAAGCCTTCTTCGGGCTTTTCTTCGGTGAACACAGCGGGCTCGGTGCCAACCTTGTAGGCATCAAACACATCGGTGGTCATCATGGGATAGTAGGGCACGAACAGGGAGAAGGCGTTGTCGTTCATGCTGACCCATTCCACAGCGCCGACCTTTACATCAGCATCGGGGTTGATTTCGAAGATGTGGGTTTCCAGGTTCCGGGGGGTGCCGATGGTGGGCAGGGACTGATAAGCAGCCACATCGGAGACGGTGAACTTCTTGGCGGGGACCACCTTGGAGGCGAAGGGAACGATGCTGCCATCCTCGCCCACGTTGGAGATGACATAGTCCTCAGCCTTCACATCACCCTCGGCATAGTTGCTGCCGGTAACAAAGTTCAGGCCGTTGATCATCCGGATGCCCACATAGCCGGTTTCATAGGACTGCATGAAGTCGATCTGATTCTCTTCTTCGTTGCCCACGAAGGTGCCGGCTTCCTTGGCCTTGGCAATCAGGTCCTTGGAGGCGATGACGTTGTCGGTGTCGTCCAAATCAACAAGACCGATAACGGACATGTTGGGCTCCAGGAAGCACACGCCGTTGTTCAGCTTCACAGCCACATACTGGGAACCGGTGGTGTTTTCGATGTACCAGATTTCCTTCTGGTCGGCGATGAAGATGCCGGAGCCGCCCTGGCAGCCCTTCTCGTCATAAATCTTGGTCAGCAGCTCCACGCCTTCCTTGGCGGTGGCGGCTTCGGAGAGAATCACGGTGGTGATGTCGGCCTCTTCGATGCCGGTGTCATAATTCATGGGGTCAACAGCGTCGATGGCTTCGTTGTTGCCCAGGGTTTCGGTGGCCGTCATGGAAACGCCCATCTCGTTGGTACCGGCGGCCTGATAAGGCGTGTGGGTGTGGGTGCCGTCACAGTCAGGGCAGGTGCCGGAGAGGTTGTCATCCTGGAAGGCATTGTAGCCGTAGCTGTCATGGGTGAAGGTGTAGGTGAAGCCGTAGCAGCCCTCGTATGCTTCGCCGGCCTTGTGCACACCGGCGGGCACCACATTGTACACCTTGTTGTAGCTGTTGGACAGGTCCTCAATTCTGGAGAAGATGGGGTTTCCACTCTCGGTATAATCGCCGCCCACGTAAATGGCTGTGCAAGCGGAGGCACCGAAGGTCAGGGACAGCGCCGTCATCAGAGACATAACAGAGGTCAAAAGCTTTTTCATAACATATACCGCCTTTCAAAACTTCGCGGGGGAAGCACCGCGAAGCGCTCTCTCGTGATGCATATATATTAACTCTTGGTGTATATTTTTGTAAATAGCAGTTATGGCGATTTACTGACCATTTGTGCCAATATCGTCGATATATTTGAATATTTTTTCGTTATTTCCATTTAATTACTGATATTTATTCGCGCTGCCTCTCAATTTATACACGACACCCTTTCCTTTGCGATTCATCGTTATACATTATTTATACATACTCTGTGAAATAGGCCGTTATCCTTTCGGGCATAGAAAAAGGGCTGTGAAAGAACAATCTTCACAGCCCTTGGGGAAACCTCATCCGTCACAAATCCGCTCTGGCGGCCATTCGCTTTTTCAGCCATGTGCCCTTGTGGTAGTACACCAAAAACGCCAGCGAGGTCACCGTCCAGGTGATGGGGTAGCTGAGGAGCATGAAGCCTACATCATTGTGCATGGGGGTAATGCCCATGACCCAAATCACACGCAGCACGCACACGCCCAGCAGCGTCATCAGGGTGGGCATCACCGCATCGCCTGCGCCGCGGAGTGCGCCGGAATACACCTCAATGAAGATGTAGGTGATAAACGTAGGGGCCAGCAGATGCATGATGTACACGCCCTGCTCCACCACCGCGCTGTCGTTGGAGAACAGCTGATACAGCGGTGCGGCGAAGAAGTACAGCGCCGCGGAGAACACCACCGTTGCCCCTGCCGTCAGCAGCAGGCAGGCATTGATGCCCTTGCGCATGCGGTCGATTTTGCCCGCGCCGTAGTTCTGCCCCACAAAGGTGGTAATGGCCACACCGAAGGCATTGACCATGGCCCAGAATATACCGTCCAGCTTGCCGAAGGCCGTCCATGCCGCAAGGATGTCCGTGCCGAAGGAGTTGACGCTGGCCTGAATCACCGCGTTGGACAGGGAGTACATCACGCTCTGGGCACCGGCCGGAAGTCCGATGCGGATAACCTGCCGCAGCACGTGCTTCTGGAAGCCGATTTTGCGGAACTCCAGATGGTAGCTCTCCTTTGTGCGCACCAGAGAAATGACCACCAGCACCGCGCTGGCCAGCTGGGACAGGATGGTTGCCAGTGCCGCACCGGCCACGCCCAGCTTCAGCCATACCACCAGCACAATATCCAGCGCCACATTCACCGCGCAGGCCGCCAGAAGGAAATACAGCGGCCGCTTGCTGTCACCCACTGCACGGAGGATGCCCGCGCCGATGTTGTACACCATGGAGGGAATCATGCCGCACATGTAGATGCGCATGTACAATTCCGCCATGCCCATCACATCGTCGGGGGTGTTCATCCACTTCAGCAATGTGGGTGCCGACAGGATGCCGAACACCATCAGCACCACGCTGCCCACCAGCGCCAGTGCCATGGAGGTGTGCACCGCCTCCTCCACCCGCTGATGCTCCTTTGCGCCCCAATACTGGCTGATAATTACCGCCGCACCTGATGCCAGGCCCACAAAGAAGCCCACCATCAGGTTAATCAGTGCGCCGGTGGTGCCGCCCACAGCCGCAAGCCCCTGCTTGCCCACCACCTGACCCACAATCATGGCGTCAACCGTGTTGTACAGCTGCTGCAGCACCGTGCCCAGCATAATCGGGAAAAAGAAGGCCAGCAGTGATTTCCAGATGCTGCCCTCGGTAATGGAATTGCCCGCCATGGCACCTGCATTGCGCTTCATGACAAGTCCTCCCTCAACGGTTCATTTGTTTTCCTCATTTGATTCTTTCGTATGTTTTCCTTTGATGCTGTCCCGCACCCAGGCCATGCCCATGGCCGCCAGCGGCAGCAGCAGCACCATGTAGGGATAGGCGTACTGGCTCTTTGCCTCCCACACAAGGTGGAACAGCACGCCGCCCAAAAAGTACACGCCGAAAATCAGCGGGCGCACATCTCCGTTTTTGCTGATGATGAATTTCACCGCCCCCAGCCCCGCAAACAGGAACACCAGCGCCATCAGCCCGTGGCTGAAGGCAAGGATGGCCCCGTGGGCGCCTTTTCCGTCATAAATGGACTGCCACACGGGATTGCTGAGGCTCTGGCCGCATTCCGTCTGCGGACCGGATACGATGGATTCGCACAGAGGATCGCACCACATGGTCACCAGCTTGTAGCCGAAAAAGGCGGCGGCACGGTCAGGATAGCGCGCCATGTATTCAAGATTTTTGGCGATGTTCTTCTTTGCCATTTCGTCCATGGCTTCGTAGTCCTTGTCGCATTTGCCAATCAGTACGCCGTCATAGCCGTTGAACCAGCCGCGGCGGCCGAATTTTTCCCTTTGGTTATCCTGCAGGCCCATGGCCATCCAGTAGGAGGTGGGAAAGCCCTTGCCGAGGGTCATGCCGGTCTCATGCTCGTAATACTTCACCAGCAGGGGCGTTGCCTGGGTCACGCAGACCATCAGCGCCAGCAGAGCAATCAGCGGCTTCCACTGCCTGTCGCGCAGGATGCGCACCAGCGTGAGAATCACCACGGCAACCACGGCAATCAGGCAGTTTTTGCGCAGCAGCACCGCAAGGGTCATGGCGGCAATGCAGCCAACCCACCACAGCACCGGTTTTTCAGACTGCTCCGTTTTTATCCAGCAGTAGAAGCCCGCCGCCGTCAGGCACATGCCCGGCACAAGGCCGTACAGGAACAGGATAAAGAACAGCGAAGGTGCAAAGAGGAAGGACAGCAGAATCACCGCCCGGGAGGCCGTGGATTCCCTGCCGCACAGAATGTCCGTCATCTGCCACAACAAAGCATTTGTGGCAAGAATGCACAGCAGATTCGCCCCGTACAGCACCCGGATGGTGGGCACAAGGCCGGTGAGGATGCGTTCAAAGGTCACCGTGCCCAACTGATGGGGATACTGAAAGAAGTACCCGCCGGGCTCGAAATTCTTGTAGATGCCGGCGTTGACATCCCACGCACCGGTGAGCACCAGCAATGCATCCGCCCGGAGCTTGTCATCAGCGGCCAGCACCAGCGTTGCGCCCAGCACCGCGTAGAGCAGGCCCAGCACCATAAACAGCGTTCTGTTTTTCACCTTTTTCAGCAAGCGCAGGGCAGCCATCAGCACCTGCAGCAGCACAGCCGCAAGAATCACCATGTACCACGGCGCGGGCTTGATTTTAATGGTCTCATACCAGCCGGTAAGCGTAACCGAGGAATAGGAAAACAGGGACACGGCAAAAAAGGCCAACAGAACACCGGCACACAGCACGGCCGCCGAACAAAGCAGCACACGCACAATCCCCTTTGATTGCTTCAGCATGGTGATGTTCTCCCATCATGATTTAACAGAATTTGTCGATTGATATCATAGCATTTTGACCCCTTTTTCGCAACGGGGAGCAAGCAAAAAAGCCGCCCGAAATACAGGCGGCTTGATGGACAAAATAATCAGGAATTGTGGCCGGCCAGATAGTAGCGCACCAGCTCCTCCAGGATTTCGTCGCGCTCCAGGCGGCAGATCATGCTGCGGGCCTGATTGTGGCTGGTAATGTAGGTGGGATCGCCGGAGATGATGTACCCCACAATCTGCGTGATGGGGTCGTATCCCTTGGCCTGCAGGGCCTGGTACACGTACATCAGGATATCCTGCGCTTCGTTGTCGGATTCCTGAATGGGAGAAAATTTGACAGTATTGAAGGTATCAGACACGATGGCCACCTCCGGTTGATGATGTTATAGACATTATATAATATATTTCCCCGAAATGGAAGAGCTATTTTCCACAACTTCCGATGTTTTCTTTTGTGACCTGTGCCTTACAGGTTGTTGCTCTTTTCGCTGAGGGCATAGGCGCGGGTGATGATTTTCGCCAGGGGCTTTGGCCAGAAATGGCAGAACATTTCGTAGTCCTCCTGCTTGCGGATGCCGTCATTGAGCAGATGGGAGGTGGTGGACTCCTCATGGATGCGGTGGAGCATCAGCGTTTCCCGCTCGTAGCAGAAGCGGCCCTCCATCAGGCTCAGCTTTTCAAAGGCCTCCCAGTCAAGGTCGCTCTTGTAGCCCACCCGGAACAGGGGCAGGTCGATGCGGCCCAGATTGTAGGTTACGCTGGGGCAGCCGATGCACTGGCCCAGTGCAAGGGACCGGTGCTTGGCAAAGCGGCTGGTCTGCCATGCTTTTACCTTCAGCCGCCAGCGGAGCATGCGCTTGATTTTCAGCAGCGTGCTTTCCGTCACCGTATCCTCCCCGCGCTTTTCGCCGTAATCGCAGAACCAGATGAGGGGGGATGCATCCTCCTTCAGCGCTTCGCGGAAGGCCTCGCCGTAGCCGGGCAGATACAGGTCATCCTGATGGCAGAGGGTCACAAAGTCGGCCCCTTCCTTTTTGGCCTCAGCCATGGCAAAGTTCCAGTCCTGAGCGATGCCGGGGCCGTCGGGGTTTACCCGCACCTGAAGGCCGAATTCATCTGCCACGCCCTGAATATGCTCGCAGGGCGTGGAGGTGCACAGGATGATGTCAGAGGGGACCGTCTGCGTTTTCAGCGATACAATGCAGTCCCGCAGAAACGGGCTTTCTTTATAGGCGCATACAGCGTAAAGATGCTTCAAGGCAGTTCGCTCCTTTTGTCAGCGTCCGTCAGGATACAACCACAACGGGCACATAATTGAGGATGTTGTTCCAGCACAGCATGCCCAGAATCAGCAGGTTGAACAGGAAGATGCAGCTGGCCAGCAGGCGCTTGTTCATCTTATTCTCGATGCCGTCGGGGCTGAGGACCATCATGCACAGGGGCAGCACAGGCAGCAGATAGCGGCCCTGTACGCCGCCGAAGTTCAGCTTGCCTACGGGGGAGAAGGCCACGTACATGGTGGTGAAAATCATGCCGATGACCACGCCCGCAATCAGCAGGAAGGCGATGCGGTTGCGCATGCCCAGTTTTTGCCGGTACTCGGGATCGTTGTCGGTAAAGGCCACGAACAGCAGCACCCACAGGGAGATATCGCTCCAGGTGCCGGTCAGACCGCCGAGGTAGGCCATCACGGTGCGGGAATAATCAAACACATAGGCCTTGAAGTATTCCCAGAAGTAGGTGAAGAAGTAGCCCAGATACTGGAAGGGATGGGACAGGATGAACTGAATCTGCGCGGCGGAATTCACATCCTCACCGCGGCTGTCCTCCAGAATGGCGGCATCGCCGGCCACGTCGGCCACCATGAACACCAGACCCAGCAAGCAGATGACCACTGCCGCCAGCTTGAACCACACTGCCAGCTTTGTGGAGCCGAACTTGCGGTTGGGAATCAGCAGCACCAGCAGCAGCAGGGGCATGTACACCACCTTGGTCAGGGAGCCGGCCATCAGGGCCAGCAGCATGCACAGGCCGCGCTGCCACGTGACAGGATGCTTGGGGTCAATCATGGCATCCACCGTCAGGGCGATGCCGGCAAAGCACAGGCCCAGACCGAAGGGGTCATAGGAGAAGTTGGCTGCAAGGAACATGGGGGTGGGCATCAGAGCGATGGCGGAGAACAGCAGCTTGAAGCGACCCAGTGCCTTGATGGCCATAAACGCCAGCAGTACATAAGACAGCATGCCGAACAGCCGTGCCGCAATAATCTGCACCACCACGCTCATGCCCAGCACGCGGGCCAGCGTCATGCCGATGACAGAGGGCACATAGCCGGTGTAGGAGAACTGCCACGGTGCATTGACCGCCACCTCTTCCCCGCTGTCTGCGGCAGATGCGGCAACAGCGCGGCCGCCCTCCAGCACAGACCAGAACTCGGAGACCAGCTGGTTGGTGTTCTTGGCCGGTACAACGGCGCGGCTCAGCTCCAGCACATTCTGGGCATGAATCTGGTCGTCATAGGAGATGTTGGTGCCCATGGGCATGCAGATGCTCATGAAGATGCCGATGGCCAAAGCCACAATCAGGAAGCCGTATTCCATCTTTTTGCCGATGACCTTGTTGAGCGCCAGCAGCAGATACACAGCGGCGGACAGCAGGGCCACCAGCAGCATGCGGCTGCCGTTCATGTGCAGGGCGTTATCCACCTGCACCTTTTCCAGCGTGACACCGGCAGGCAGATCAACGGTGATGCCGTTGACATCAGCCTTCACCTGCACGGAGACCTCGTTGCCCGCGGCAAGGAACATCACCTTGCTCCGGCCGCCCTCCCAGGTGACGGTCACATCGCTGCCCCGGGCATCATTGCCCTGCAGGACCAGTGTGTGCACATAGCCGGTGACAGGCAGGGAAACGGTGGCATTGCCCTCGGCAATCAGCGCCTCGCCGTCATTCATCACGCCGTCGGCTTCAATCTCCGCAAGGCTGATGTCGGTGACCTTGCGCTGGTCGGCGGGGATGGACAGGGTGTCCTTCTGCAGAGACAGCTCCACGCCGAACATCATCGCCGCCACAAACAGGGGCAGCAGAACCCATACAAGATATTTCTTCACATTACGCACGGCGCTTGCCCTCCTTCGTTCCGGCCATGGGGATGCACACGGCAAAGCACAGCGCGAACAGGATGCCGGTCATCACGGACATTCTGTTGACCTTGCTGGTGCGGTAGGTGGTGCGCAGGTACAGGCAGTTTTCCGTCTCCTGCGTGCCGTCGGGCTTTACGAGCACAGCAGCGCTGTCCCTGCCCTCACTGGGGCCGCAGCGAAGGGTAACGCCCTTCTGCTCGGTGCAGTCACTGGTAGCCTTCAGCACAAACTGCTTGCCGGCAGAGCCTGCCACAGGGGCGGGCAGCTGCATGGTGATGAAGGAGTTATTCTTGTAATCCGCGGCGTTGAAGGTCTGGCTGCCCACCACCTTGCCGGTTTCATCCTCCAGCGTCAGGGTCAGGGTGCCGGAGCGGATTTTCTTCTGGTAGTTGGAGAACATCACTTCCACAGCGCAAAGGCCGTCCTGTGCGGCGGTGAACCGCTGGCTTGCCGGTGTCTCCTGATTCAAGGCACCGATGCCGGTCTTGTGCTTGTTAATCAGCATGTCATTGCCGTTGCCGGAAATGCGCCCCGTCATGCCCACAATCAGGCAGGCAAGCGCCATCACCAGGCAGAAAATCCGCCCGGGGGTGATGATTTTCTTCATAGGTCAAATGCTCCTTGTATTCCGTATTGCGCGAATTTCGCCACTTATCATTATATCATATATTTGATGGTGTTGCAATCAGCGGACAGATACGCTACAATAGCATTCCGGCGGATTTTTCCGCCCGAAGCAAACGAATTTTCTGTGAGGATGCAATATAGATGAAAAAGCTGTTGTGCCTGATGATGTTTCTCCTGCTGTGCCCCGCTGCACTGGCCGAAACCGCATGGACGGATGTGCCGGATTTGATTCGCCCGGGCAAGACGGTGCGGCTGCACTACACCGTGGACGGCGGCGATGTAACCGTGCGGGTCAGCGACGAATTCGGCCAGCAGATGACCGTCCCGGCCCAGGGCATCACCGCCGCGGAAGGCCCCGGCGCCATCATCTGGGATGGCTGTGCCGACGGCGCGCCGCTCCTGCCCGGCTACTATTATCTGGACCTTGTGTGCGGCGACAGGGAGGATTACCGCCTGATTGAAATCGGCGCCCCAGCCCCCACCGTATCGGTCATCACCGCCGATGAGGAGCTGGGCAGCAGCTGGTCTGCCGACATCGAAGCCGGCATGGACGGCACCCTCACCGTCACCGCTATGCTTGAGGATGACGCCCTCACCCTGATTGACACCCCCGTTACCCAAGGCACCCATACCGTCACATGGACCAATGACACCCAGCAGCCCCTGCCCGAGGGCGAATTCGACCTTGTCTTCCGCCTGACGGATGACACCGGCTTTTCCTCCAGCCCGGAAATCGTGTCCGTGTGGTTTGAGGTCGTATCCGAGCCGCATCTGGCCCGGGATGTGGAATACCATACCCCCAACGAAAACAGCGAGGTGCTGTGTGACCACGATGTGTGCTACTGGAAGATGAACATGGGCGAACTGAACGAGGACCTCATCTGGCAGGTGCTGACCCAGCCAGTGACCGTTCTCAAGGGCGATGAGCGCAAGCAGTGCCGCGTCCGTGCCCTGCCGGACGAAGGCTGCAGGGAATATGTGGGCGAGGTGACCTACGCCAGTCAGGCCGTGCATGTGCTGGAGCGGGGCGAAACATGGTCCCTCATCGAAGCCTACTCCTCCTCCGTGGAGGGCTCATCCGTCAAGGTTTACGCCACCCATTTTCAGGGCTATGTGAAGACCAGCCTCCTGCAGGAAAAGAAGGTCAGCCAGAAGGTGGGCCTTGTGATTGACAAGCTGCAGCAGCGCCTGTACGTTTTCAAGGACGGCCAGCTGTACTCCACGCTTCTTTGCTCCACCGGCTTTGCCCGCGCCGATACCCCATGGAACGAAACCCCCGCGGGCGAGTTCATCGCCATCAGCTGGACGGGCGGCTTCTGGTCCGGCAGCCTGTTCTGCGACAAGGGCATCCGCATCAATGACGGCATTCTGCTCCACGAGGTCCCCTGCACCATTGAGATTCAGCCCGACGGCTCGGAAAAGCGGGATTACTTCCGCTGTGAGCGGTATTTGGGCGAAAAGGCCAGCCACGGCTGCGTCCGCATCCAGAAGGAGAAGGGCATCAACTATGTCAACGCCGCATGGCTGTGGGACAACCTTGGCAAAAAGGAAAACGCCAAGGTCATCATCTGGGATGAAATCGGCCGCGTGCTGGATTATCCCTCCGATGACCTGACGCTGTACTACAACCCCAACGGCGGCAAGCAGTACCATTCCGTGGAAAACTGCCCCATTGTCCGGGAGGCCCTGTGGCCCCTGACACCCTTCCGCTACGATCAGCTGGATGAAGACCCCTTCGCATCCCTCACCCGCTGCCCCGGCTGCGCCCCCCAGCTGCGCCGGGAGGAAGTGGATGTTGTGAATGAAAAGAATGACAGGCAGGGGTAACTGCCATAACACAACAGGGACTGTGAACCAAATCACAGTCCCTGCTTTTATTTACTTTCCTTCGCGAATCATCTTGCGGATATCGTTGACAAGGTTGACCATGTTGTTGTCGGTGCCAAGCTGCTTTTCAATCAGGCCGCAGCTGTACACCACGGTGGAATGATCGCGGCCGCCGAAGGCCTGACCCAGCTGCTTCAGGCTGGGCTGCACCATATCACGGGCAAGGTACATGGCAATCTGCCGGGGGACGGCCACTTCCCTGCGGCGGGAGGAGCCGGTGAGGTCCTCGGGGGCAAGGCTGTAGTAATCCGCCACCGCCTTGATGACGCTCTCAATGGTTACCGCGTGGGAGGAGGTTTCGGCGAACACATCCTTCAGCGCCTCGTGGCACAGCTCGGGGGTGATGGGCTTGCCGGTGAGGCTGGCGTACAGGCGCAGCTTGTTCAGGCTTGACTCCAGCTCACGGATGTTGCGGTCCACATGGGTGGCAATGACCTCCAGCACCTCATCGGGGATGATGACGCTCTGCCGCTCGGCATACTTGCGCAGGATGGCAATGCGGGTATCCAGATCGGGGCGCTGGATATCCACCACAAGGCCCCAGCCGAAGCGGCTCTGCAGGCGCTCCTCCAGCTTGGCGATTTCCTGAGGCGGACGGTCGCTGGTCAGGATAATCTGCTTGCCCACGGTGTGCAGCGCATTGAAGGTGTTGAAGAACTCCTCCTGGGTGGTGTCACGGCCGGCGATGAACTGGATATCGTCCACCATCAGCACATCCACGTTGCGGAAGCGCTCACGGAACTCGTTGTTTCGGCCGCGCTGGATGGCAGAAATCAAATCGTTGGTAAACGCCTCGGAGGTAACGCACAGCACCCGGGCGCTGGGGGTATTCTCCTTGATGTAGTGGCCCACGGCATGCATCAGGTGGGTTTTGCCCAGACCCACGCCGCCGTAGATAAACAGGGGGTTGTAGGCCGTTGCGGGGGATTCTGCCACAGACAGGCAGGCCGCATGGGCAAAGCGGTTGTTGTTGCCCACCACAAAGGTATCAAAGGTATATTCAGGGTTGAGGGAGGAGCCGTCCATTTCCCGGTTGACATCCCGCTTGGGCTCGACGGCGGCTTCCTTTTTGGTCTTGATTTCCTCCTCGGTCAGAATCTGCACCTTCATGGGCTGACCGGCCACGCTGGAGAGGCATTCCTCCAGCAGGGTGGCATACTTGCCGGAAATCATGGTCTTCATATAAATGGCCTCGGTGGACAGCACCACCAGATTGCCCTCCATGCTGCTGGGCTTAAGGCCGTTGACAATCCATGTTTTGTAGGAGATTTCGCTCATTTCCTGACGAATCAGTTCACACGCCTGCTCCCAAAGTTCCCTGATATCCATGGTTCCTCCTGATATTTTGCATGAACTTGCTTTTTTGCGATGTTTTTTCGTGCATTCACGAATGTATGATAAAAGCATCATGCTGTATGTTGATAACTTTTTCCGCAGGGATAAATATTATCACACAAGCGCCGGAAATGCAACAGATACGGCATTTCCCCCTGCTGATTAAAAAAACAAGGCTGTGGAAAACTCTGTCCCAACAAATTGTGCCGCCGCTTCACCGCGGCACAAGACCTGTCACGGCGCGGTGCATATTCTTCCCAATTGATGCATATTATGCATTTTCGTGAAAATAATTATTTTTTCGGCAAAAATCGCCGCCCTGAAGCAAGGAGTTTTCCCCCGCACAGCGAATATATACATGTTACCATCATCATACGGAGGTGCCTGATTTGGCCAGAATTTCCCGCCAGGCCATGTGTGAGGCCATGCGGCCCTTTGTGGGCAGCGCCATTTGCGACAATACCGATTTCTGCACCCGCCTGACGGATGTGCTGATGAATTATGCCCCCTACCGCGATACTTTGGAGGATGTGCTCCGCCAGCTGGAGAGCGCCATCTTCAACAGCCTGTACGAGCTGCTGGGCGAGGGCATGAAGCTCCGCCTCGATGACGGCACCGTATGCCGCATCCGGCTTTCCCAGCTGCCCCAACTGGCTGATGAGGCGCTGTGCGTGATGTTTGAGGGCATGGAGCCCTACTCCCGCAGCTATACCATCATCAAGGATTATTCCCTCCACGCCATGTCCCTGTCGGCCATGCGCATTCTGTACACCAAGTTTGCCGGCATGCAGACCGAGGAGGAAAAGCGGTATCTGGAGAATGTGATCCGCGAAAATTTCCCTGAGGAACGGTACCGCAGCTGGCTGCGCCCCTCCCTGTAATCCACCGGAATGCTGTTATGAAAGGACGAATTCATGCGTAAACTGATTGCCGCCATCCTGCTCTTGGGCGCCATGCTTTTCCTGCCCCTGCTGGCCATGGCAGAGACTGCCGTCACTTCCTTTTATCCCATCTATGTCTTTGCCGCCAACCTGACCGACGGCATCGAGGGCATTGAGCTGTACAACCTTGCCGCTCCCGGCACCGGCTGTCTGCATGATTATCAGCTGCAGACCGGCGACATGAAGACCCTTGCAGGTGCCGATGTGTTCCTTGTCAACGGCGCGGGCATGGAAAGCTACCTTGCCCATGTGTACGAAGCCTTCCCCAATCTGCCGGTGGTGGTGGCCAGCGAGGGCATCCCCCTGCTGGATGAGGAAAACCAGCTGCTGGAGGGTGACCACAGCCATGACGATCACGATGACCACGACCATGACCACGGCGAGGTCAACGCCCATGTGTGGCTGGATGTAAAAAACGCACAGGCTATGGTCACCAACCTGTGCGAGGGGCTTTGTCAGGCATGGCCCCGGCACCGCGAAGCCCTTGAAGCCAACCGCGACCGGTATCTGGCACAGCTGCAGCAGCTGGATGATGACCTCCACGCCGGTCTTGACAATCTGCCGAAGAAGGACATCATCACCTTCCACGAGGCATTCCCCTATTTTGCCAACGCCTACGGCCTGAATGTGGTGGGCGTGGTCAACCGGGAGCCCGGCGATGCACTGTCTCCCGCCCAGCTGTCCCGGCTGGTGAAGACCGTGGTGGACCTTGGCGCACCGCCGCTGTTCACCGAGCCCCAGTATGCCGACATGGCCGCCCGGACCATCTCTCAGGAAACGGGCGCACCCATCTACCAGCTGGATCCCGTGGTCACCGGCCCCGAGGGTGCGGCTGATGCCAAGGGTCAGTACGAAACCGCCATGCGGGAAAACATGGCCGTGCTGCAGCAGGCACTGGGGCAGTGACATGGGATTTCCGGCAGAAAAACATTCAAAAAACAATAGCCCTTATTGACAAAGATTTGGTAAGCTGTTATCATCAGTCTCGTAATCTTCATCAGGAAAGGAGAAAGCACCATGAAGAATCAGTTCACCGCTATGATGTCCATGGAGATGTGCATGCTGTTGTGCATGTGCATGCGTCGCTGTGCAGATTTTTCGATGGGCTTTCAGATAAACGGATGAACATAACCGATTGAAGCAAATCGGCTCATCCGGATACGGGGAGTCTCGTCGAGAGGCTCCCCGATTTTTTTGAAGTAGGTTGCAAACATGGCAATATCAATCAGGCTGCGGATTCGCGCCAACACCGAGAGCAGACGAATGTGACGTTTTTTATCCCCTGTCCCGTTTTTCTGACACACGATGAAAGCGCAAGCCGCTAACAAAAAAGGAGAGTATCTGCTATGAAAAAGTTCCTGTCTGTAGTCCTGGCTCTGGTTCTGACCCTGTCCCTTGCTTCCTCCGCTCTGGCTGTGACCGTGGCCCTGCCCAATGACGCCACCAACGAAGGCCGCGCTCTGCTGCTGCTGCAGGCCAACGGCATCATCACCCTGAAGGAAGAAGCCGGCATCACCGCCACCGTCGCCGATATCGCCGAGAATCCCCTGGGTCTGGAGTTCCACGAAGTGGAAGCTGCCATGGTTCCCAACGTGCTGGCTGACGTTGACTATGCCATCATCAACAACAACTTCGCTCTGGATGCCGGCCTGAACCCCGCTGACGGCTCCCTGCTGAAGGAATCCGCTGATTCCCCCTATGCCAACGTTCTGTCCGTGAAGGACGGCAACCAGGACACCGATGCCTGCAAGGCTCTGATCGCTGCTCTGTCCAGCCAGGCTGTTGCCGATTACATCGCTGCCAACTGGGCTGACGGCTCCGTTGTTTCCGTTATCGCCGAGCCCGGCGACGGCTACGATGCCACCGTTGACTACGCTGCTCTGGCCGGCACCACCATCAAGGTTGGCGCTACCCCCAACCCCCACGAGCTGATTCTGACCGTGGTCAAGGACATCCTGGCCGCCAAGGACATCACCCTGGAAATCGTTGAGTACACCGACTACATCCTGCCCAACGAAGCTCTGGAAGCCGGTGACCTGTTCGCCAACTACTTCGCTCACACCCCCTATCAGGATGACTTCAACGCCAACAACGGCACCCACATCGTCAACGTGCTGGGCGTACACGTGGAGCCCATGGCTCTGTACGGCGGCAAGCAGGCTGACCTGACCGCCCTGACCGTGAAGTAATTTTCACCGACCCGCAGTAGACAACAGGCGGCCATCTCTGTTATAATAAGAGATGGCCGCTTTTTTATAGGAAGAAACGGCGTTTAACAAATGACAGGAGGCTTTCCGCCATGATCGAACTTCGCAACCTGTCCAAGAGCTTCCGCACGGCTGACGGCCCTGTGGATGCCCTCCGTCAGGTGAATCTGACCATTAACAATGGCGATATATACGGCATCATCGGCATGTCCGGTGCCGGCAAATCCACCCTGGTCCGCTGCATCAACATGCTCGAGCGCCCCACCGAGGGTCAGGTAATTCTGGACGGCGTGGATATCGGCGCCCTGTCCCGCAAGGAGCTGCGGGAGGTCCGCCATCGGGTGACCATGATTTTCCAGGGCTTCAACCTGCTGATGCAGCGCACCTGCCTGAAGAACATCATGCTGCCCCTGAAGCTTTCCGGCGTGCCCACGGCCGAGGCGGAAAAGCGCGCCAAGGAGCTGCTGGAGACCGTGGGTCTGCCTGACAAGGCCAATGCCTATC
The DNA here is from genome assembly GCA_030526225.1 of Clostridia bacterium. Taxonomy (GTDB): domain Bacteria; phylum Bacillota; class Clostridia; order Christensenellales; family Aristaeellaceae; genus JAUNDF01. The sequence continues at coordinate 19,110 of JAUNDF010000013.1, read as the reverse complement.
CGGCCCAGCTGTCCGGCGGCCAGCAGCAGCGCATCGCCATCGCCCGTGCGCTGGCCACCAACCCCGAGGTGCTGCTGTGCGACGAGGCCACCTCTGCCCTGGACCCCAAAACCACCCATGCCATCCTGTCCCTGCTGCGGGAAATCAACAAGAAGCTGGGCATCACCATCATCATCATCACCCACCAGATGAGCGTGGTGCAGGAGGTCTGCAACCGCGTGGCCATTCTGGAAAACGGTGCCGTGGTGGAAGAGGGCGAGGTTTCTGCCATCTTCAGCCACCCCAAGGCCCGCGCCACCCGCAACCTGATTTACCCCGAAATGGCTGACAGCGCCGCCCTCACCGTGGATATGAACAACAGCCAGATGGTCCGCATCATTTTCAACGGCGCCTCCACCGCCAGAAAGCCGCTGATTGCCACCATGGTCAACGAGGTGGGCGTGGCCCCCAGCATTATTTCCGCCTCCACCCGCGCCGTTGGTGAAAAGGTGTACGGCTACATGCTGCTGGAGGTTCCCGGCGGCCCCGATGATCTGGCCAAGGTCATCAAGTACCTCAACGAAGAGCCCGAGCTTTCCGTATCGGTGGAAAGCAGCTACACCAAGCAGCGGAAGGAGGCCGAGTAAATGAATTTTGCATCCGGTTTTACCCCCGAACGCCTGGCTGAAGCCTGGCAAATGCTGATTAACGACTTCCCCGGTGCGCTGTGGGAAACCCTGTATGTCACCGTGCTGGCTACGGTATTCGCCATGGTCATCGGCCTGCCCCTGGGCATGATTCTGGTGGCCGGCGAAAAGGACGGCATCCGTCCCCTGCCCGCCCCGCTGATGAAGTTCCTCAACGTGATGATTAACCTGCTGCGCTCTGTTCCCTTCCTGATTATGATTGTCATGGTCATCCCGCTGACCCGCGCCATTGTGGGCACCAGCGTGGGCACCATGGCCAGCGTGGTTCCGCTGGTGGTGGCCGCCTTCCCCTTTGTGGCCCGTCTGGTGGAAACAAGCCTGCGCGAGGTAAACCCCAACCTGATTGAAACCGCCCAGTCCATGGGCGCCACCCCCATGCAGATTCTGCTGAAGGTGATGCTCCCCGAGGCTGTGCCTTCCCTGATTAACAACTTCACTCTGGCCATCACCACCATCATGGGCTACACCGCCATGAGCGGTGCCATCGGCGGCGGCGGCATCGGCAAGATTGCCATCACCATCGGCTACCAGCGCTACCGCTACGCCGTGCTGTATCTGGCCGTGATTGTGCTGGTCATCCTGACCCAGATTTTCCAGTCTGCCGGCACCTGGGCCGCCATCAAGAGCGACAAGCGGCTGAAGAAGTAATATGCAAGGAGCTGTGAATCATTCACAGCTCCATTTCTCTGCCCCAAGCCATATTCAACGAAAGAAGGCTCCCCCATGGGTTATTTCTATCTTGTCTGCGTATCGGTGCTGTTCAGCTTCGGCGGGACCTTTGCCAAGCTGCTCAAGCCCTACCTGTCCTCCAACTACATCACCTTTTTCCGCTTTGCGGTGGGTGTGCTGTTTCTTCTGGCGCTGAAGCTGGTGCTGCGGCAGGGCTTCCGCAGGGACTTTTTCCAATCCCTGAAAAAGTGCGGCAAGTGGATTGTCATCGGCGCCGCCGCCAAAACCCTTGCCTACCTGACGGAAAACTACGCCCTGCTGCGGGGCCCCTCCTACGGCAACATCATCACCCAGCCGGCACAGGCGGTGTTTATCACCATCGTCAGCTACATGCTGTTCCGGGAGAAAATCACCCGCAAAAAGCTGCTGTGCATGGCGCTGTGTCTGATGGGTGTGCTGCTGATTTCATGGAACGGCCGCCCCATGGAGACCTTCTTCCGTGAGAATCTGCTGCTGCTGGTGCTGTTCATCATCTCCGGCATGTGCGCGGGCGCCCATGTGCTGGCGCAGAAGATGGTGGCCGACCGCATGGACAACGTGGACAGCAACCTGAGCATGTTCGTGCTGGCCGCCGCCATGTCCGCGCTGTTCCTGATTCCCGATGCCGCCGCCAACGGCCTGCCGGACATGCGCATGGACATCATGGGCATTGTGGGTCTGCTGGGCTTCGGCTTTAACACCGGCATCGGCTTTTACCTCAACGCCAAGGCCATCCCGCTGGTGCCGCTGTTCATGGTGCCCATCATCCAGAGCATGATGGTGATTTATGCCATCATCTGGGGTGCGCTGTTCTTCGGCGAAGCCATCACCGGCTATGTCATCGGCGGCACGGCCATTTTTATGGTGGGCCTCGTGGCCCTGCAGCTGCTCAACAGCAAGGACAGGCAGGAAGCCGCGCAATAAAAATTCCCGCAGGGCAGTTACGCCTTGCGGGATTATTTTTGGTTTACACCCTCTCAATTGCCTCCATCAGCGCATCCACCTGTTCGTCGGGGGTGCACCAGGAGGTGCAGATGCGGGCGGCGGTGCGGCCGTCATCATAGGTCTTCCACACAGCCAGACCGAAATCGGCGGTCAGCGCGGCCATCTGCTCTGCGGTGAAGATGGGGAACAGCTGGTTGGTGGGGGAATCCACCATCAGCGGGATGCCCTTGTCCAGCAGCTTCTGCCGGATTTTCCCGGCCTGCTGCACAGCCTTTTCGGCAATGTCGAAATACAAATCATTCTCCAGCAGGGCGATGAACTGAACGCCCAGCAGCCGGCCCTTGGCCAGCAGACCGCCGGCGCGCTTCATCATGTAGCGGAAGCGGGGCATCATGTCCGGATGGGTAATCACCACAGCCTCGCCGAAGAGCGCACCCACCTTGGTGCCGCCGATGTAGAAGGCATCGGAGCAGCGGGCGATGTCCGCGGGGGTCACGTCGCATTCCTCGGCGGTCAGGCCATAGCCCAGCCGTGCGCCGTCAATAAACAGATACAGGCCCCAGCGTCTGCAGGCGGCGTAGATATCCTCCAGCTGGCTGAGGGTATACAGCGTGCCAACCTCCGTGGGGAAGGAAATGTACACCATGCCGGGGCGCACGATGTGCTCGTCATCCCCCTGCTCCTTCATCACCCGGTCAATCTGCTCGGGGCGGATGAGGCCGTCCTCGGAGGGCACTGCCAGCACCTTGTGGCCGGTGGCCTCGATGGCGCCGGTCTCGTGCACATTGATGTGGCCGGTCTCCGCGCAGATCACGCCCTCAAAGGGGCGCAGCACGGAGCTGATGACCACGGTGTTGGTCTGGGTGCCGCCCACAAGGAAGTGCACCGCGGCACCGGGGCAGTCGAACCGGTCGCGGATGATTTCCGCCGCACGGGCGCAATAATCATCCTCGCCATAGCCGATGCACTGCTCCAGATTGGTTTCCGTCAGCCTGGCCAGCACCTCGGGGTGGCAGCCTTCCATATAATCACAATTGAAATAAAACATCGTCATCCCTCACATTCGGCGAATATAGGTCGATTATAAACCTTCCCTGTTTTGCCGTCAAGCATTGACGAACAGCCGCCATCGCGGGTACAATCATACCATGAACAAGATTTGATAACGGAGGATATTCCCATGCTGAGAACCATTTTATTTGCTGTCATCGCCGTGATAAACCTGATTGCCTTCGCCCTGATGGGCATTGACAAGCGCCGCGCCAGAAAGGGTGCTTGGCGCATCCCGGAAAAGATGCTCTTCCTGCCCACCATCCTTTTCGGCGGCCTTGGCGGCACGCTGGGCATGTTCTTTTTCCGCCACAAGACAAAGCACTGGTATTTCCGGATTTTCTTCCCCGTGCTGCTGGTCATCCAGCTGTTTGTGCTGGTCTGGGCCATGTATACGGTGCTGTAATTATCCCCGTAAATGTCACAGTAACTTCATATATAATGGATAGGATGATGCTGCAGGGAACAGCCCTGTCATCCCCCACGACACAGAAAAAGAGGAATCATCATGAACGCACAGGAATTGCTGCTTCAGGCAAAGGACATCCGGGACGACATCACCGCCGCCCGCAAGCATCTGCATGAAAACGCAGAGGTTCGCTTTGATTTGACCAATACGGTGGCCTATGTAAAACAACAGCTGACGGACATGGGCTATGACCCGCAGCCCTGCGGCAGGGCAGGTCTGGTGGCCCTTTGCGGCGGCAAAAAGCCGGGCAGGGTGTTTATGCTCCGGGCGGATATGGATGCACTGCCCATTGCCGAGCAGGCTGATGTGGATTTCGCCTGCCGCAGCGGCGCCATGCACGCCTGCGGCCACGATATGCACACCGCCATGCTGCTGGGTGCCGCGAAGCTGCTGAAGATGCACGAGGACGAAATCGAAGGCACGGTGAAGCTGATGTTCCAGCCGGCCGAGGAAACCTTTGAGGGCTCGGCTGACATGATTAAGGCGGGCCTTTTGGAGAACCCCCATGTGGATGCCGCCATGATGATCCATGTCATGGCCGGGATGCCCATGCAGTCCGGCACGGTGATTGTCTCCGGCGGCGGTGTCAGCGCACCGGCGGCAGACTACTTCGACATCACCGTCAAGGGCAAGGGCTGCCACGGCTCCATGCCCAACATGGGCATTGACCCCCTGACGGCGGCGGCTCATATCCTCATCGCCCTGCAGGAGATTCAGACCCGTGAGCTGGCCCTGACCGACCGGGCCGTGCTGACCTTCGGCAGCCTCCATGCCGGCAACGCCGCCAACGCCATCCCCGATGAAGCCGTGATGGGCGGCACCCTGCGCACCTTTGACGAGCAAACCCGTGCCTACATCAAGCAGCGCATGGTGGACATCGCCGAAGGAATCGCCGCCGCCTACCGCGCCAAGGCCGAGGTTCGCTTTACCACCGGCTGCCCCACCCTTGACAACAACGCCGCCCTTTCCGCCGATGCCGACCGCTACATGAAGGAGCTGCTGGGGCCCCGCATGGCCTTCAGCGTGGCACAGCTGCAGCAGGGCGGCGGCGGCGCCTCCAAGTCCGCCGGTTCGGAGGACTTTGCCTACATCAGCCAGCAGGTCCCCGCGGTGATGCTGGCCCTGGCCGCCGGTCATCCGGAGGAGGGCTACACCTATCCCCAGCATCATCCCATGGTGAAGTTTGACAACGAGGCCCTCCCCTACGGCGCCGCGGTGTACGCCTATGGTGCCATGCGCTGGTTGGAGGAACATCGGTAATATTTTCACAATATGTATCAAAATATATCAATTCAGCAGGATTTTACACATTCTGTACAGAATGATATAAAGAAAATAAAATGGGACTGTGAAGCTTCTTCTTTCACATCCCATTTTTTCGACAGGCCGCATTCCGCTGGCGATTGTCTGAAATACCGCAGAAAGGGAGCCCCCTGTTATGAAGAACATTTTTATGGAAGATGAATCCCACCACATTTTTGCCTGGGAAAAGCTGGGCAACATCAAGGAAGGCCGCGGCGATCTGGGCGAAGAGATGCCCGTGCTGGTGTACCGTCTGCTGGAGTACAGCATGAACCATGTGCTGGCCGAGGAATTCGGCGTGGACAAGGCCAACGAGCTGTTCCGCAAAACAGGCTTTCTGGCCGGCTCGGAGTTTGCCAAAAACAACCTTGACCTGACGGTGGATGTCAACACCTTCTTTTCTCAGCTGCAGCGCAAGCTGCGGGAGCTGCGCATCGGCGTGCTCCGGGTGGAAAGCGTAACCGAGCAGGAGGAGGCCATTGTGCTCACCGTGGCCGAGGACCTTGACTGCAGCGGCCTGCCCCCCACCAACGAGGTGGTGTGCAACTATGACGAGGGCTTTATTGCCGGCATCCTGCAGACCTACACCCACAAACCCTATCAGGTGCGCGAGATTGACTGCTGGGCATCCGGTGACCGGGTGTGCCGCTTCCGCTGCAGCCGACTGGACTGAATCGGAGATAACATGGACAAGACTGCACAGATACTGTTTCAATACCTGAAGGACATCCTGTACCGGCCCGGTGCCGCACAGCTTGATCCCGAAGCCTTGCCCGAGGATTTCCGCAAGCTGGGCATGGGCCTGCAGCTGCTGGGCCACTGGGTGGCGGAATACAACGATTTCGCCAAAGCCATCGCCCGGGGATAGCTTTCCAAGGAGCCCCCTGCAGTGGACAACATGCTGGCCGCACCCTTAAAGGAGCTGCAGGGCAACCTGCGCCACCTCAGCTGGCAGACCCAGCAGGTGGCCAAGGGCGATTTCAGCCAGCGGGTTGACTTTATGGGCGAATTCTCCCAGGCCTTCAACACCATGACCACCCAGCTGGCCGAAAAAACGGAAAGCCTGATGGAGGAAAAAAAGCTGGTGGATGCCATGAACACCGAGCTTCAGAAAAGCCTTGACCTGATGCTGGAGCTGGCCGATGACACCCACAGCATGATTTATGTGATTTCCTGCGACGACAACCGGCTGATTTTCCAAAACCGCACCGCCCAATGGTTTGAAAAGATTCATCCCGGGGAAACGGAGAAGCTGTGGAAATCCTTTTCCGGCCGCACCTTCCCTGAAAACGGCAGGCACGACACATGGGAAATCGTGCTTCGCCCCGAGGGCAAGAATGACGATACCTACCTGCGCATCGAGACCCATCCCATCCAGTGGTCCGGCACACCGGCGCTGGCCCATGTCATCACCGACATCACCCAGCAAAAGCAGCAGGAGAGCTTCTTCCACTCCCTTGCCTATGCCGATCCCCTCACAGGGCTGCACAACCGCCGCTATGCCATGGACCGGCTGGAGGCATTGTCCCGCGGCAATGCTCCCTTCGTGCTGACCATGGTGGACATCGACTACCTGAAGTACTGCAACGACACCTTCGGCCATGAAAAGGGCGATGAATACCTGAAGGCCGTGGCCGCGCTGATGAAAACCCAGTACGGCGGTGATGTGTGCCGGGTGGGCGGCGACGAGTTCTTCATCATCAAGGAGGATGACCGGCTGCAGCAGCATCAGGATGAGCTGGCGAACCTTCGCGCCATGTTTATGGCCGAGGATCGCTACCCCTATCCTCACAGCTTCAGCTTTGCCTCCAGCCTGATTGACCCCCACACCGCCGTTCCCATGGAACAGCATCTGCAGGAAATCGACCGGATGATGTACGAGTACAAAAAGACCCACAAGAACTTCCTTGCCGACTGCCAGTACCGCGACGACAGAATGCCGGGGTGAGGTCCAAAAAAGGAGCTGTGAACGATTCACAGCTCCTTTTCTTCATATTATCCTTTACGCTGCCTTCCCCTTTTCCGAGCGGCGCTTGATGGTTCGCACGGCGCAGGACAGGCAGAAGTTGATGACAAAGTAAATCAGGAAGGCCGCGCCGAAAAGCACGAACACATCCGTTACATGGATGGTACCGCGGTCGAAGCGGTCCACCCAGGTGCCGTTGTAGTTGTTGGCCTTGGAGATGAGCAGCTTGGTGCAGCCCATCAATTCCACCGTCACAAGGCTGGCCATGTAGCTGGAGTCCTTGATGGTGGTAATCATCTGGCTGAGCATGGTGGGCACAATGTGCCGGAAGGCCTGGGGCAGCACAATCCGCTCCATGGTGCGCACGGTGCCGAAGCCCTGCGAGTAGGCCGCCTCAAACTGACCCTTGGGCACGGCGTTCAATCCGCCGCGGATGATTTCCGCCATCACCGCCGAGGTGAACAGCGTCAGAGATACGATGGCCTTGAACAGCGTTTTCAGCGCCACCACGGAGGAAAAGCCCAGTGCCGTGGCCATGGCCTTGCTGAATTCCGGTGCGGGACACAGCACAAACCCGGCGAACACCCACAGCATCAAAGGCGTGTTGCGGAAAAGCTCGATATAGATGATGGCAATGCGGCGCAGCAGCCTTGCAGGCCCCTGGGTGCAGTAGTTGCGCACCAGCGCCAGAATCGCCCCCAGCACCACGCTGAAGAGGATGGTAATCACGGAAATGCCCACGGTGAACAGCGTACCCTTCAGCAGGAACTGCTGCACATCAAGGTTGGCGAGCATCATGAAGCTGCCCTGCAGCTGGGTCATGAAATCACTCATGCGCTCACCTCCTCAGGATTGACGGTGGTCTCCTGCTGCTTCAGCCGCTTCTCCCACTTGCCTGCCGCCCAGGACAGGGGGTAGCAGATACAGAAGAACATCAAGCCGCTGACAAGATACGCAGGCCCGTACGCGCCGCCGGTGGTTTCGCCGGTGACGAAGTTGTAGGTGGTGGCAATCAGATCCGCACCGCCGATGATAAACAGGCAGGAGGTGTTCTTAATCAGGTTGGCCATCTGGTTAACCATGGGGGGCAGGATGATTTTCACCGTCTGGGGCAGAATCACCAGCCGCATGGTATCCAGCCGGGTAAAGCCCTGGGAGATGGCCGCATCGAACTGACCCTGAGGGATGGCGGTAATGCCGGCCCGGATGACCTACGCCATGTACGCGCCGGTATACAGACCCAGCGAGATAATGCCCACCACCACCACGGATACCCGCACGCCGGAATACGCAAGGGCATAATACAGAAAGCACACCTGCAAAATCACCGGCGTGTTCTGGAAAAACTCCACATAAACCCGGGCAAGCACCCGCAGCACGCGGCTCTCTCCCGTGGAGAAAAGCCCCAGCACAACGCCCACCAGAAGCGCCAGCACAAGACCGGCAGCGGCCGTCATCAGCGTATTGAGCAAACCGTTGATAAATGTTCCCCGATAGCGCCACACCACTTCCCAGCAGGCCGCATCAAAGATGGTATTCATCCCTATCCACCACCAACAACATCATGATAAAGGAAAGGGCGTGCAGCTTATACCGCACGCCCCTTTACGAGAAAGCGGATTACAGGCCCCAGGCTTCAATCAGACCGGCGATGGTGCCGTCTTCCAGCCAGGTGCAGATCAGCTCTTCCACCTTGGGAGACAGTTCGCTGCCCTTCTTGGTGGCCACGCCGTAGTCCTGGGGGGAGAAGCTGTCAGCGATGAAGCTGCGGTCGGAGGTCTTGTAGTTGGCCAGGATGGACTTATCCACGCAGAAGGCATCCACGTCACCGGCGCTCAGGGCGATGGAGATGGCGGGATAGTCGTCGAACTGCTTGAAGGATACGCCGCCGTTGAAGGTGGAGATGTCGAAGGTGTCGGCATCAAAGGCGGGGATGACACCGGCGTCGGCCATGGCGGTGGCCAGTGCCTTAGCGGAGGTGGAGCCGGAGGATACGCCCACGGTCTTGCCGGCCAGACCGGTAAGGTCGGTGATGCCGGAAGCGGTTTCAACCAGCACGGTGACCGCATCGGTGTAGTAGGGCGTGGAGAAATCCCAGCTTTCCTTGCGCTCGGGCTTGATGGTAAAGGTGGCAATAACGCAGTCCAGCTCGTCATTATCCAGCATCTGGCCGCGGGTGGCGGCGGTGACGGTGGTGTATTCCACATCATCATAGCCCAGCGCCTCGGCCAACAATGCGCCCAGCTCAATCTCCATGCCGGTGTAGGTGCCGGTGGCTTCATCCAGATAGCCGAAGCCGTACACATCCTGCTTTACGCCCACACGGAAGGTTTCCGCCATGGCGGAAGAGGTAACCATAACCATAACAGCCAGAACCAATGCAAACAGCTTTTTCATTGTCATTTCCTCCTTGATTTTTGTGTTTATCGGAAACCGCCCTTCGCGGTCAGCGATTGAAAGAATATAGAATAGAAGGCTTACCGCAGAATCTTGGAAAGGAACGCCTTGGTGCGCTCCTGCTCGGGGTTTTCGAAGAAGTGCTCCGGGGTGCCCTCCTCCAGAATCTTGCCCTCATCACAGAAGATGACCCGGTCGGCCACCTCCTTGGCGAAGCCCATTTCGTGGGTTACCGTGACCATGGTGATTTCTTCCTTGCCCAGTTCCACCATGATGTCCAGCACCTCCTTGACCATTTCAGGGTCAAGGGCGGAGGTGGGCTCGTCAAAGTAGATGATGGGGTTCTTCATGGTCAGCGCCCGGGCGATGGCGATGCGCTGCTGCTGGCCGCCGGAGAGGGTGGTGGGGTACACGTTGGCCTTGTGGGCCAGACCCACCCGCTTCAGGTTTTCCATGGCCAGCTCCTCGGCTTCCTTCTTGGGGACCTTCTTCAGCCGGGTGGGGGCCAGCGTCAGGTTATCCAGCACGGTCAGGTGCGGATAGAGGTTGAACTGCTGGAACACCATGGAGGAGTACTCCCTGTTCAGCCCCGCCCGATTTTTCTGATTCATGGGTTTGCCGTCGATGGTCACCGTGCCCTCGCTGACGGGTTCCAAACCATTCATGCAGCGGATGAGCGTGCTTTTGCCGGAGCCGCTGGGCCCGATAATGACCAGCTTCTCACCCTTCTTCACATGCAGGTCGATGCCCTTGAGCACCTCCAGATTGCCGAAGTTTTTGTGCAAGTTGTTGATTTGAATCAAGACCATCACTCCCATTATAAACGCAGAGGCGCCGAAGCTTCTTCGCTCCGACGCCTTTGCCGTACTTTTCTCATTCCATCATCGGAACAATTTGGATGATAGCACGATTTTGTTTATTTTGCAAGCATTATTTTTGTAAAATGCAAAACGAAAACAATTTTGTGAATTTTCCTGCATTTTGTGAAAGTGTGCATTGGATACATGCATATACTTTAATGAAATAAATTTTCTTCCACTATATGGATTGACTTTTCCCCCAGATGGAGTATACTGATATCCGTTCAAGGATGAGCGGCGCGGAAAACGCGCATGCCATCCTTTTTTTGATTTTATCAGGAGGAAAAGCCCATGAATGTTGCCGAAATGCTGGTTGAAAGCCTGTTGGCCGAGGGCGTGGAATATGTCTTCGGCATCCCCGGAGAAGAGAACCTGGAGCTGATTGAAGCCCTTGCCGCCTCCCCCATTCGGTTTATCACCACCCGCCACGAGCAGGGTGCCGCCTTTATGGCTGATGTCTATGGCCGCCTGACGGGCAGGGCCGGCGTGTGCCTGTCCACCCTCGGCCCCGGTGCCACCAACCTGATTACCGGCGTGGCCGATGCCAATTCCGACGGCGCGCCGCTGGTGGCCATCACCGGTCAGGTGTCCTCCGAACGGATGCACATCACCGGCCATCAGTATCTTGATTTGGCCAAGCTGTTTGAGCCCATCACCAAGCGCACCAAGCTGGTCATGCGCCCGGACAGCATCACGGAAATCGTGCGGCTGGCCTTCAAGTATGCCCAGCAGGAGGGTAAAATGGGCGCCACCCACATCGACCTGCCGGTGGATGTGGCCAAAATGGAGGTGCCGCAGGGCATCCGACCCATGCTTCCCCAGCACCGCAAGCCGGAATACGCCGATTTGGAAACCATCGCTCAGGCCGCCAAAATCCTTGCCCGCGCCGCCAGCCCTGTGATGCTGGTGGGGGCCGATGCCGCCCGGGCAGGCATCACCCGGGAAATCATGGCACTGGCCCATGGCGCCAAAATCCCTGTGGTCAACACCATGATGGCCAAGGGTGTCATCCCCAGCGATGACCCCTACGCGCTTGGCACCATCGGCATCCCCCAGCGGGATTATCAGGATTTGCTGCTGGACCGGGCTGATGTGCTGCTGTGCGTGGGCTATGATATAGTAGAGCTGTCCCCCGCCCGGCTGGATACACGGCTGGACAAGCAGATTATCCACGTTTCCACCGGCGCCGCCCATGTCAACCGCTGCTATCCCCCCGCCATTGAGGTGGTGGGTGATATGGCAGAAACTCTGCGCCATCTCAGCCAGCTGACCGTGCGCATTCAGGAGCCGGAATACGCCTTCGCCCTGCGGCAGGCAATGCTGCAGGAATACGCAGCCTGCAGCGCGGATGAAGGCTACCCCGTCAAGCCCCAGCGCATTCTGGGCGATGTCCGCAAGGTGATGGGCGCCGGGGATATCCTGCTCAGCGATGTGGGCGCGCACAAAATGTGGATTGCCCGCCACTACCTGTGCGATGAGCCCAACACCTGCCTGATTTCCAATGGCTTTGCGACCATGGGCATTGCCGTCCCCGGTGCGCTGGCCGCCAAGCTGCTGCATCCCGACAAGCGCGTGCTGGCCGTAACCGGCGACGGCGGCTTTATGATGAACTGTCAGGAGCTGGAAACAGCCGTGCGGGAGCAGCTGCCCTTCGTCACCCTGATTTTCAACGACAGCGCCTACGGCCTGATTCAATGGAAGCAGAACGACCGCTACGGCCACGCCAACATGACCGCCTTCACCAACCCCGACTTTGTCGCCCTGGCCGAAAGCATGGGCTGCAAGGGCTACAGAGTAGAGCGCACCGAAGACCTGCTCCCCACCCTGCAGGAAGCCTTCCGCCAGAGCGTCCCCGCCGTCATCGACTGCCCCGTGGACTACGGCGAAAACGTGCTGCTGACCAAGCGGCTGAAGGAATTGACGGAAAAGTGGGGGGAAGCGTAAGCGCGGCAAAATCCCCACACCCATTTAACCAGCCCCCGGCTCCATCGCCGCCGGGCTGGTTTTTTATTGATTTCTTTATGCTTTTTCCCCCGCATTTGGCAGAAATTTCCACATCCCATGCCGAATATTACTTAATTTGTATAAGTATATGTATCCGCAGCCACATCACATGGCGATGCGGCTGTAATGGAGGGATGATTGTGATAAACCGTTCCCGGCGCAGACAGTTTGCGCTCAGGATTGCCTCATTGGTGCTGATGCTCACCATGGTGCTGCACATGCTCCCCGTGGCGCAGCTGGCGGCACTGGCCGACCCTGTGTATGTGGCCAGAATCGGCACCACAAACTATACAAGCTACGCGGAAGCCTGGAATGCTGCGGTGAGTGCCGCGCCCCAGGACCGCAAGCAGCCCTACCCCGTCATCGATATGCTGGCGGACTGGACCACAACCGGACGGCTGTAGGTCCCCGAAAAGCGCGTGATCGGGCTGAACATGCATGGCTACATGATCAACCGCAACGCCATCAACCACGGCAATCCGCTGGAAGCCAGCGACTCCAGCGGCAATGGCTCTATCATCCTGCTGAATGAAGAGGCCATGCTGGTCATCAACGGCTCCTCCGATGGCGATGCCCCCCAGATCCGCGCCGGCAACATCGTCCGGTACGATTTGTGGGAGTACAACACGTCCGCCACCGGCAACCTGATTGTCGGCGCGCTGATTACCGGCGGTGCCACCGACAGTGACTACGGCGGCGCCTTTACATTGAAGAAAAAGGCCAAGCTGGTCATGAATGACGTTACCGTGGCCGGCAACGTGGCCGATACGTATATGAAGTCCTACGGCACCGGCGGCGCCATCTATCTGGAGCGCGGCAAGGAAGCCGAGGTGGAGCTGACCAACTGCTCCCTGATTCACAACTTTGCCAAGCAGGGCGGCGGTGCCATCTCTGCCGATAACAGCAGCAAGTGCAAAATCACCCTGACAAACAGCCGCATCTCCCACAACTTCACCGACGGCAAGGGCGGCGGCATCTTCCTGGAAAATGACACCGCAGGCGCCACCATCACCCTGGAAGACAGCGCCTTCGTGTTCAACAGCGCCAAGGAGGGCGGCGGCATTTATGTCGGCTCCACCGAGAACGTGATTGAGGGCGGCCAGATTTCCCGCAACAAGGCCAGCTCAACCGGCGGCGGCGTGTTCATCCGGCAGGAGGACTGCGCCATCCGCAACTGCAGCATTGAGCAGAACCAGGCAACCGACAAGGGCGCCGGTGTTTGGGTGGACAACAGCAACATCGTGTACACCCCCAAGCTGTATCTGGACGGCGTGGTGAAAATCAAGGGCAACACCCTCTATAACGGTCAGAAATCCAACCTGCATCTGGCAGATTCCGGCACCATGGGCCGCATGGCATATCTGGCCAGCGTGCCCGGCGGCGGCTCCGAGGTGTGGGTGCGCGTGGATTCCACCTCCAACCGCGTGCTGACCTATACCGACGGCAGCTACAACGACAGCATCTTCCATTCCGACCTTGCAGCGGAAGGCAGCTCAACCCCCACGGTTTTCTGGGGACAGGACCCCAACAACACCAAGGAATTCCGCCATCTGGTTCACGGCAAGGGCACCAAGTATGACGGCACCCTTAATCCCATCACCCAGATGCAGCTGTCGCCCCATCAGGCATCTCCCCGCACCGCCACCACCGGTCAGGTGGCCATGGACCCCTACCGCTGGTACTATGTTGACCGCGACAACACCGATGTGGGCATCTATGGCTACTGGCATGTGTACCGCGGCTATGGCCGGGGCGATATCAACCTGACCCGGCTGGGCATGTACTTCTATTCCGACGGCTACTTCTTTGAAAAGCCCGAGCGGTACAGCGAGCAGCTGGCCACCATGTCCATCCGGCTGGCCATCAGTGCCTTCAACTCCGGCAAATTCTACGATTCCGGCAATGTGTACATCGACTACCTCAACCAGTTCGGCAATGTCAAGCAGCTGCTGGCCGACATCGGCTGTGATGACGAAAAGACCTACATCCGCGACAGCTACCTGTACAAGCCCGAAACGAACTCCATCGGCGTGGCCATCGGCCAGAAGGCGCTGAAGGGCAATGTTTACAAAAACGGCACCGCCATCGAGGGCGAGGATACCGGCTATGTGCTGATTCCCATTGCCGTGCGCGGCGCAGGCTACGAATCCGAATGGGCCAGCAACGTGACCATGGGCAGCGATTACACCACGGAGCATAACGGCTTCCGCGATGCCGCTGACAAGGTGCTGGGCGATGTGGAGGCCTACATCGACCTCCACGGCCTCCGCGAAAAGGTCAACAGCGGCAAGATTCGCTTCTGGGTTGTGGGCTATTCCCGCGCCGGTGCCACCTCCAACCTGGTGGCCAAATCTCTGGTGGATAAGTACGCCGGTCTCGGCAATGCCGTGTACGGCTACCACTTTGAGGCACCTCAGGGCGGCATTGCATCCAAGGATACGGGCAACTACTCCTCCCTGCACAACATCATCAACAAGGGCGACGTGGTGCCCCGTGCCGCCATGCACGAGCTGGGCTTCCAGCGCTACGGCGTGGACCACTTCATCCCCGGCAGCGGCTCCCGCACCCCCTATGCCTACACCCGCAGCCATTCCAATCAGCTGACCCCCGCCGGTACGCCGCAGGCCACCTTCCGGGCTGATAACGACGATTACCCCGTGGGCAGCGCGGATTATACCGCCGTCAAGAATGTGATGCGCCAGCAGCTGGCCGCCACCGACCCCACGCTGCACTTTGACGATTACTTCCACCTTGCCACCTTCAACCTGAAGGAAACCCTGTTCGGCAAGGGCTACACCAAAAAGGTGGGCCGCAACGATATTCAGCTGTCCGACTGGCTGGATGACTTCACCTTCCGGGCGGCTACATGGCTGGAGAACGGCAGCCGCGACACCCGAAACCTGTATGTTGCCAACTACTCCCAGTCCGCCCTTGCCCGCGTTTTCGAGCTGATGAACCACGACATGCTGGGCAATCTGAAGGACCAGTTTGTGGACAGCATCTTGTCCGTCAAGGGCTTCGCCGGCATCGGCTCCTTCCTGCTGGGCTACATCGCCTACGGCAGCGATATCATCTCCAAGCAGGATGCCATGTCCACCATTCTGATGGAAACCGTCAAGGTGGACCGGAATCTGATGAGCCAAAGTGACATCGGCGCTCTGGGCCGCGTGGCCGTGGGCCTGCTGGACGGCGACCTGACCAACGTGCGCAACTACCCCGACAAGAACGACATCTACAAGGTCAACGGCTCCTACATCAACGACTATCTGGTGCAGTTCGGCACCATGTGGGCGAATGTGGACCTGATTGCCCAGAACCACACCCCCGACTACATCTACGCATGGCTCCGCGCACAGGATTACTACTATTACACCGAGCCTGACAGGGCCTCCGTAGATCAGACCTACTATTACTACTACGATGCCCCCAAGTGGGATGTGAAGATTCCCTACCTCACTGCCACCGTGGTGGACAGAAACGGCGCAAGAACGCCCGTCAAGCTGACCAACGGCGGTGTGCTGGAGTTCAACCCCAACAACGGCGAAAAGGTGGAGGATGTGCAGCTGCATCTGGAGCACGAGAACATGGGCGGCGCCATCTACTACGACGACGGCAAGCCCCTGCCCGCAGGCAAGCCTGCCCGCGCCCAGATGGATAACAGCTACTCCGGCCCCGAAAAGCTGTTCTATCACCACATCGATGTGGATGACAAGGGTGCCAACATCATCGCAAACACCATGTGGTACGGCACCTTCAGCGACACCGCATCCTTCAGCATCGTTCCTGTGACCAGCCAGTATGAGGTGTATGTGCGCACCTCGGATGAAACCACCGCCAGACTGGTGGGCCGCTACAACGCTGGCGATAAGGTGAGCCTCCCCGTACCCTCCAAGCAGTACCACTCCGTGGCTGTGAAGTGGGATACCGACAAGGCACCTGTGGAGCAGGCCATCCCCGATCTGCAGGTGAAGGACAACAACGCCTCCTTCACCATGATTAACGGCAACGTGTATCTGCTCTTTGAATTCACCCAGTTCAAGTGCCCGGCTCCCACGCCCAGCCATCCCTCCGGCGCTATCTATGACCGTGACTTCGATGCCACCTTCACCGCCGGCGAAGGCTTCAAGGTGGATTGCTCCTTTGAGGACGGCAAGGGCGCCATTGCCGCCGGCTCCGGCACCACCGCCGCCACCGTCTTCCTGAGCGGTGAACTGGGCCGCGTGGTCACCTGGACAGGCACCGCCCAAACCACCCGCGAGGGCTGGCTGCCCAGCGATGAGGTGACCTACACCTACACCATCGACTACAGCCAGCGGTACTTCTCGGTGGAAACCATCAACTGCAACCGTCTTACCGAAAGCCCTGCAGGCGCTGAATTCGACTGGTTCCATCCCGGCGACACAGTGGAAATCGAAGTGCCGATTCCCGCCGGTTACGTGTTTGATTATAACAACTTTGTCACCGAGCCCAAAAACCTGCAGCTGAACCAGAAATCCTCCACCGCCGGCTCAAAGATCTACACCTTCACCATGCCCTACGACCATGTGCGCATCACCGCAAATGTGGTAGGACAGACCAAGTATGACCTGACGGTTGTCAACGGCAAGCCCGTGGATGCAGACGGCAACCTTTTGCCCGACGCTACACCAACCGCCGACGGCTATATTGTCAAGGTGTACGCCGGTCAGCTGGTCAGCATTCAGGCAAGGGACCTTGCCAAGGATACGGCCGGCAACGAAACGGAATTCTTCTTCGGCTGGACCGGCACCAACTATGCCGAGCTGAATGACCGCGGCAGCATGCTCGCATCCGTCCGCATGCCCTCCGATACACGGCTGCAGGGCGGCGTTACCGTCACGGCTAACTTTGCCGACAAGTACCCCGTCACCGTGGAAAACGGCACCGCCTACAACCCCGATGGCAGCGTGGCCGTCTACGCCCTGCCGGATGACTGCATCACCTTCGTCCCCGACCCCAACGATGCCGCCCGGCTCTTCGACCACTGGACCACCGAAACCGACCCCAGTGTCCCCCTCTCCACCGAGCAGGAGGGCAAGTACCTCTACGTTTCCATGCCCCATGCAAAGCTCCACGGCAAGGCCCACTTCAGCTATGTCCTCAATGTCATCAACGGCTGTGCCTACAACGATCAGGATCAGCTGATTAAGAGCGCATTGCCCGGCACCGATGTCACGCTGCAGGTTGCGCCGGAGTTGCTGACGGACAACACCTTCGACCACTGGGGCCGCCGCCGGTATCCCGCCGCGGAAGGGACAGACTACACGGATACAACAACCGACCTCGTCTACACCTTCACCATGCCCGGCAATGCGGTGGAAGCCAAGGCCTTCCTGAACCAGAACAAGTGCGCCGTGCCCGCCGCCGACAAGGCCACCGGCACCACCTATGCCGTGGATACGGATTTCACCTTCACCTCCGGTACCGGCTTTAAGGTGGAATACTACGCTGTCAACGACACCAACCCCAATGTTCTCACCGGCTCCGCTTCCAACGCTGTCGCCCTTCGCCTGACGGGCGAGCAGGACAAGGCCGTCACCTGGACGGTGACCGTCAAGACCACCCGCTCCGGCTGGCTTGACAGCGATGAGGTGACCTTCACCTACACCATCGACTACCGCCTGCAGGAATACACCGTTACCGCTGTAAACTGCACGCTGGTCACCGTCAGCGACATCGGGCAGAACAAGTTCCACCCCGGCAAGACCATCACCGTCACCGTGCCCGTTCCCCTGAGCCAGCAGCTGCAGCAGTGGCAGACCAGCCCTGCCGGCCTGCCCCTCAACGACATCACCCCTGCGGGCAGCACGGACAAGACCGTAACCTTCACCATGCCCTACAGCGATGTCACCATTGAGCCGGTCATCGTTCCTGCGCCCCGCTACCCCATCGCCGTAACCAACGGCACCGCCCACAATGCAGGCGGTCAGGCCGTGACCACCGCCTACGCAGGCGAGCGCATCACCCTGAAGCCTGTCAGCAACAACGCCAAGCGCACCTACGACCATTGGGAGCTGTCCCCCGACATCCCCGATGCACAGGCCGTGGGCAATACCATCGAGCTGACCATGCCCGCCCAAACGCTCACCGCCAAGGCCGTGTTCCGCTACAGCGTGCAGGTGATGCGCGGCACCGCCCATGACAGCAGCGGCAGCTTCATCGATTCCGCACTGCCCGGCACCGTCATCACCCTGCGCCCCGACAGCAAGCTGCTGGAGGATTATGTGCTGGCCTACTGGGTCGTCCGCATGGATACCGCCATGCCCAAGGCCATGACCCTGCTGGCCTCCGCCTCCGCATCCGTGCCTGTCTCCGGCACCGGCGATACCATCCTCCCCGGCGACAGCTTCACCATGCCCGAGGGTCCGGTGATTGCCGAGCCCGTCTTCCGCAAGCCCCTCCCCCTGACCGGCGACAGCGCCGCGCCCCTGCTGTGGATGCTTGGGCTGGTGCTCTCCGGCACCGCACTGCTGGTGATGAGGAAGCGCCGCAAGGGCTGATGCCCCGAAGCAGCCTCCCCTTCCCGCAGAAAGCGCATACAAAAAAGGCTCCCTTGGCATTGTGCCTTGGGAGTCTTTTGTCGTATGAAACAAATCAACGCATCTTCATCCGAAGCCCGTTACGGCTGCTTGCCGATATAGGCCAGAATGCCGCCGTCCACGTACAGCACGTGGCCGTTGACGAAGTTGGAGGCATCGGAGGCAA
>JAUNDF010000100.1 GCA_030526225.1 Clostridia bacterium | reverse complement strand
TTATACCACATTGCCGTTTTTAGAGGTAGCCTCTGGGGAAGGTGCCCCGAAGGGGCGGAAGAGGTCTTGTGAGGAGCTGTGAAAATCATTCACAGCTCCGTTTGCTTTATTCTTCTGTGGGGTCCTGCAGGGGCATCAGCATGGTGTGGTTGACCTTGCGGTACATCACAAGGGCCAGCGCCACGGAGATCGTTTCGGCCACAAGGAAGGACCACCAAACGGCGTTGACACCGAAGCGGCTCAGCACCCATGCGCAGGGAATCAGCACAATCAGCTGACGGCACAGGCTCATCACCAGACTGTACATGCCCTTGCCGATGGCCTGGAACACGGTGGACAGAGTGATGCCGATGCCGGCCAGAATGAAGTGCGCGGAGATGATGCGCAGGGCGGTCTCGCCCATGGCAATCAGGTCGGCGCTTTCGCCGGAGTCAAACAGGCTCATCAGCGTGCCGGGGATGAAGATAAACAGCGCGGTGCCCACGGCCATAATCACCAGCGCGTAGGTCAGCGCCACGCGGATGGCGGCATATACACGCTTTTTCAGCTGTGCGCCGAAGTTGTAGCCCACAATGGCCACCAGACCGTTGCCCAGACCGAATACCGGCATAAACACGAAGGACTGCAGCTTGAAATAAATGCCCAGCACCGTGACGGCCACATTGCCGAAGGGCATGAGAATCATGTTGAACAGCACGTTCATCACAGAGGAGATGGACTGCATGATGATGGAAGGGAAGCCCACGGACATGATGCGGCCGATGGTCTCCCGGCAGGGCTTAAAGCCGCGGAAGGACAGCTTCAGCTCCTTGTTCTTCGTCTGGTTGAGGAAGATGCCCAGCATCATGCCGCCAATCTGGCCGATGACGGTGGCAATGGCGGCGCCGCGGATGCCCATGGCAGGCACGCCCAGCAGGCCGAAAATCAGAATCGGGTCAAGGATGATGTTGATGATGGCGCCGGTCAGCTGGGTGCACATGGCCAGGGAGGAATTGCCCGCAGACTGCATGATGCGCTCCATGGCCACGGAAACAAAGCAGCCGAAGGAGAACACGGTGACAATCTGCAGATACTGCACACCCAGATCCTGCAGCACGGGGTCCTTGGTCATCATGGACATAAAGGCAGGGGCCAGGAACAGACCGATGCACAGGAAAATCAGGTAGGCGCACAGCTCCAGGAACACGCCGTGACGGGCGGCTTCCCTGGCAAGGTCATTGCGCTTTTCGCCCAGCCGGCGGGAAATCAGGCTGTTGATGCCGGTGCCCAGACCCACCGCAAAGGCAATAATCAGCATCTGGATGGGGAAGACCAGAGAGACGGCGGTGATGCAGTTCAGGTCGTAGCGGGCCACGAAAATGGAGTCAGCCACGTTGTACAGGGCCTGCACCAGCATGGAAATCATAATCGGGACGGAAATCTTCGGCACCAGAGAGGTCATCTTCATGGTGCCCAGCATTTTGGAGCGTTCGTTCTGCATGGGTGTGTCCTTTCTTTTTCTATCAGGCGCGGTGCGCCGGGAAAGCAGTAGAAAACCCCGAACCGCCTGCAAGACAGCGGCTCCGGGCTGCAACCTGTATATTTTAACATGGGGAAAATGGTGCGTCAAGGAAAAACAAAGAAATATCAAAGTGGGGAAGGGAAGTTCGGAACACCGGGAAACACAAAAAGAAAAAGCGCAGTCACAAGACTACGCTTTTTTCTTTCAAGCTGGAGCGGGTGATGGGAATCGAACCCACGTGGCCAGCTTGGAAGGCTGGAGCTCTACCATTGAGCTACACCCGCAAATGGAGCGGTAGACGAGGCTCGGACTCGCGACCTCCACCTTGGCAAGGTGGCGCTCTACCAACTGAGCTACTACCGCATATCCACAATCGTTGTGGGTGATAGGAGTGCGGACGAAGAGACTTGAACTCTTACGCCATAAGACACCAGAACCTAAATCTGGCGCGTCTGCCATTCCGCCACGCCCGCATGGACCCGGCCTTTGTCAGCAGAATGGGATGTGACCCATTGGAGATTCGAACTCCAGACACCTTGATTAAAAGTCAAGTGCTCTGCCAACTGAGCTAATGGGTCATAAATACTGGGGTGGCAGGGATCGAACCTGCGCATGCGGGAGTCAAAGTCCCGTGCCTTACCACTTGGCTACACCCCAACGCAGTTTCAATTGTTCCCGCCACATGTCCGCAGCAGACCGGAAAAAATGGGGTGAGTAGTGGGACTCGAACCCACGATATCCAGAGCCACAATCTGGCGCTCTAACCAACTGAACCATACCCACCACAAAGATGCGCGCCTGGAGGGGCTCGAACCCCCGACCCACGGCTTAGAAGGCCGTTGCTCTATCCAACTGAGCTACAGGCGCAAGCCGAAGAATCGGATTTGCCTCCAAGAGCATTGGCATATAGCGTACAGCTTCGATTGTTGCCAATCACCCGCTGACTTGATGAAGTATAACAGATGCCCGCAATTTTGTCAACGGGTTTTGCAAAATTTCTTTTGGATTGATGAAAAAATCCCCCTCCCCATCGGGGAGAGAGGGAAAAATCATGCCTGCGTATGGAATTCCCTGCCCCGCTCCATCAGGGCCAGGGAGAGCAGCATGTGCTTTTTGTTCAGGGTGAACACCTCAAACCAGTCGGGGTTGGTGCGCATCAGCTGCAGCCATACCTCTGTTTCCTCCGGCAGGCAGCACAGCTGGGAGAAGCGCTCACGCACGATTGCCTCAAAGGCGGCGGCCACGGTGCGCACCATTTTTTCCGGCACGATGATGAGGGACAAATCCGGCTTGTCATTGACCATGGAAAGCACCACCCGGTCGGTGCAGATGCCCCGCCAGTCAAGGCTGGCAGCCTCGTACACGGGATGGCGCAGATAATCGAAGTCAATCCACGCGTAGTGGCTGTGGTTCAGGCTCTTTTCCCGTGCCTGCTCCAGCATGGCCATTTTGGATAAGGTCAGCCAGCGGGGCAGCCGGTCATTGCCGGAGGGGACCACCTGAATGCCATAGCGGCGGCGGAACTCCAGCACGTTGGGCAGGTAGTGCATCATCCGCTGCATTTCATCCTGACTGGCGAACAGCAGCAGGGCGGCGTTTTTCATGCCGGACAGATAATCGAAGCAGGCCACCTCGGCGGCGGTGCGCTTTCTGCCCCCGGGCAGGGTTACGGCAGAGGTGACCAGCAGGGGCGTTTCCCCTTCACCCACTGTAAAGCTGCGCAGCTTTTCCTGCCAGCGCACGGTGCGGGGAATCTTTCGGGGGAAATCCGCATTGGCGGTAAAAATGCCGCTGACGGCCATGGGGGACAGGATGCCGCTGCCTAAATCAATGCCGCAGGCCGCGGCGAAGTTCTCCGCCTGAACATCCGTGTGCAGCAGCTGCATGGGCGGGAGCTGCTGCTCCCACAGCTGATGAATCACGCATTTTTTCGGCAAAAACAGCTGCCAGCCGGTGCGGTAGGCATACAGGGCGATGCTTTCCCGCAGGAGCGCCGTTTCCCGGAAAAAGGAGGAGGCGGCAAAGCAGAAATGCGGGTTGAGAAAGCAGGTTTGCATGGATGCTTTGGCATAGCGCAGGGGCGTACCCTTGCGGAAGGTAATGGTCTCCCCGGCGGCTTTTTTCACGGCGATGGCGTACACCGCATCCACCGTGTCCTCATGGTCGGGCAGGATGCCGGTGAGCACGGGGCGGCTGCTGCCGCAGGTGAGCAGCAGATGCAGAAGAGCAATGTCCCAGTTGCGGTCAAAGGCCATGGCAGGGTTGGCCATGAGGGTATAGCCCTCTCCGGCGGCAAAATCATCCACCAGCTGCCATGCGGTCTTATCCCCCACCACAAACAGGGCATTGCCGAGGGTCTGCATGTCCAGCAGCTCTTCCTCCGTGGGCTCCTCCTGCAGGGCAATGCCGTAGGAGAGGCGCTCCGGACAGGCGGCGTTGTCCCGGGCGGAAATCAGGGCATGGTGGCAATCGGCATAGCAGGGCGCGGAAATGAGAATCAGGATTCGGTCCATGGCTGCCCTCACTTATCGCTTGTGGGATACGGCTCGGATGGCCAGACTGACGGCGTAGGCCATGGCGGCATACAGCACAATGGCCGCACCGGCAGAGGTATCCCACGCGTAGGCAGACAGCAGACCGGCGATGCCGCAGACAAGGGCAATCAGCACGCTGTACACCGCATGCTGGCGGGTGTTGCGGGCGATGTTCCGGGCGGCGGCAGCCGGGAGAATCAGCAGGGCGTTAATCAGCATCACGCCCACCCAGCGGATGGCCAGCATCACAGCCACGGCTACCAGCACCACAAAGGCCATTTCGCTCAGGCGGATGTGCACGCCGCGGCTGCGGGCCAGAGAGGGGTTGATGGAGGTGAGCAGGAGGGAGTTGTACATCAGCATCCACAGCACAAGACCCGCGGCAAGGGCCAGCAGCAGCCACAGCAAATCGGCGGGGGTCACGGCCAGCACATCGCCGATGAGCAGGGAGGAGTACTTGGCAAAGCCGCCGCCGCGGCTGAGGATAATCAGGCCCAGCGCGATGCTGGTGGAGGAAAACACGCTGATGACCGTGTCGGCGCTGGAGGCACCGGTCTGCTTGATCAGGCAGATCATAATCGCCCAGATCACGCCGAAAATCAGCATGGCCATCAGGTCGTTATGCAGGCCCAGCACAATGCCCAGACCGATGCCGGTGAGGGCGGAGTGACCCAGCGCATCGGAGAAGAAGGCCATCTGCTGGTTCACGGCCATGGTGCCCAGAAGGCCCAGCAGCGGAGTCAGGAGCAGAATGGCCAGAAAGGCGTTTTTCATAAAGCTGAACTGCAGTGCCTCAATGGGGAGCAGTGCGTTCATCACATCGTAAATGGCCTGCATTACTGCTTCCCTCCTTCCGCAGTCTTGTTGAATACTTCGTCAAATTCGGGGGACTCGAATACCGCATCCGGGCGGCCCTGGCACAGCACGGTCTTGTCCAGCAGCACCACATGGTCGGCGTATTCCCGCACCAGATTCAGGTCATGGCTGACCAGCAGAATGGCCATGTGATGGGTCTTCTTCAGCTCCTGCACCGTATCAAGGAACAGGCGAAGACCGTTTTGATCCATGCCGGAAACGGGCTCATCCAGCACCAGCAGGTCGGGGGCGGGGTTCAGGGCAAGGGCCAGCAGCACCCGCTGGATTTCGCCGCCGGAGCAGCGGCCCAGAGGATGATTGCCGATGTCATCCGCCTGCACCATGGACAGAGCCTGACGGACCTTCTGCTTTGTTTTTTTGCTGATGCCTGTCCACACCGGCCGGCGGGAGAAGGCAGAGGCCATAAAGTCATTGACGGTTACGGGCATATCCCGGTCAAACTCCAGATGCTGGGGCACATAGCCCGTGCGCAGGTGGGGGATGCTTCGGCCCATGCCGTCCTCATGGAGGATGTTGCCGCCGTGGGGGATTTCGCCCAGCAGTGCGCGGATGAGCGTGGTTTTGCCCGCGCCGTTCTGGCCGATGAGCACGGTCAGCTGACCGCAGTGAATATGCATGGAAACATCGTGGAGCAGGTTCTGTCCGTTGCGGGTGACGGACACGCCGTCCAGCGCGATGTGGCAAAGCTTGCAGGCGTGAAGTGCCATTCTTTTCTCCTTCAGCCCCTTCGGGGCGGTTGTTTGTTCATCCCCGATTTTATTCTCTATAGGAAAGAAAGGCCTTTTCGGGGAGTATCTATTATAGCATTTTGCAGGGGCGATGCGCAAGCGGACAAGGGCGGCTTTCTTGCTTATCACTGTAGGTTTACAATTGATGTGAGACCGCAAGGTATACAAAAAAGCGATTGAGTC
>JAUNDF010000099.1 GCA_030526225.1 Clostridia bacterium | reverse complement strand
CAGACTACCATGAATATGATGCGCCGGGAAAAGGCACTTTTTCTTTGCACGGGTACCCCTTTTATGGTATAATACACCCAAAACAGCAATCCGTCAAACAGAACAATTTTCAACAGATTGGTGGGAAAACCATGCATCAACAGCAGTCCCTTCCGCTTCCGGAAACGGGTGCAGCCATCCGCGTATATGATATCCCTTCGCCCAGGGGCGTGGTGCTGATTTGCCCCGGCGGCAGCTACCGCTTTGTGGCCGAGGGCGAGGAATGGCCGGTGGCCCTCCGCTTCAACCGGGGCGGCTACGCAGCCGTGACCCTTGATTATGCCTGCACGGACAAGGCCGCCCCGGAGAGCATCCCGCTGGGCACACTGCCCCTTCGCCAGCTGGTATAGGCCTACCGCGCCGTGCGCAGCCGCTGGGAAAACCTGCCGGTGTACCTGTGCGGTTTTTCCGCCGGCGGCCATCTGGCCTGCTCCCTTGGGGTTCACTGGCCGGAATTCAATGTCCCCAGGCCCAACGGGCTGATTCTCTCCTACCCCGTCATCTCCGCCGGGGAATACGCCCATCGCGGCTCCATTGAAAATCTGGCAGGCGGCAGGGATGCCGATTATTTCTCCCTTGAAAAGCATGCCGGGAAGCATGTGCCGCCCACCTTCCTGTGGGCCACCGCCGAGGATGCCACCGTCCCTGTGGAAAACACGCTGATGTTCGCCTATGCCCTGATGAAGGCCGGTGTGCCGGTGGAAATGCACATCTATCCCTTCGGCCCCCACGGCCTGTCCCTTGCCACAGCGGAAACCCAGCGGCCGGAAAACAAGGTCTATGCCGACCCCCATGTGGCCACCTGGTCGGATTTGTGCGTGGACTGGCTGGACATGCTTGAGCGAAAAAATATTTTTTGATGGAACGGCCCCGGGCCCTTGTTCGTTGTATCAATAGACAGAACACTGTCCGAAAAGGAGGAATTCCCCATGAAGAAACTGTTTGCACTGCTGCTGGCCGCCGCCATGCTGCTCGGCGGCACATCCGCTTTGGCCGCCGATTTTACCTTTGCCGATATCGCCGGGCTGGAGTTCGACTTCGCCAGCGGCGTCGGTGCCTGGGCCACGCTGCTGTATGTGGATGAAACCGGCCACTTCACCGCCCATTATTATGATGCCGATCAGGGCGACACCGGTGATGACTACCCCCACGGCACCTTGTACGAATGCGACTACGAGGGTCTGCTGGAAATCGCCGAAAAGGTGGATGACTGCACCTACACTCTGAACGTGGCCGAACTGACCTATGATGCGGACCGCCCCGCCGAAAAGATTGTGGACGGCATCCGCGTGGTGGCCGCACCGCCTGTGGGCATGGAAAATGCCAAGCAGCTGACCCTCTATCTCCCCGGCAAGCCCGTCAGCGAGCTGCCCCAGGGCTTTATGGACTGGTCTCACCTGCAGCTGCTGGATGAAACCCCCGACACCCTGCCCTGGTATGGCCTGTACAACGCCGCCGATGAGGTGGGCTTTGTGGGCATGCAGGGAGAATAAGCAAAAACGAATACCCCGGCAGTTTTCCCTGCCCTGCATGATGATGCACACCGCCGCTCCGGAAGGGGCGGCTTTTTCGCGCATGGAAATCAATTGCAGCGAATGAATATTCATTTGCCCGGCGGCGCATTCTGCTGATTCAATCCGGCGGAAAGCGGGTATATATATGGTGAGGGGGCTTGATTGTCCCCAAATGTTGTACAGAGCATAAATATTTTACCCACAAGATATTGTTTTTTGTCTTCCAATCCGGAACAAAATATGCTATAATGACTCCCGTTGAGCAAAAGATGGAGGTTTCCCATGAAGGTTATCAAGAGAAACGGTTCCGAAGCAGATTTTCAGCGCGAAAAGATTGCTACCGCCATCGGCAAAGCCGCAGGCGACCGCATAAATAATGTAGACGAAATCACCGATGCCGTGGTCAGCCAGTGCGAGGCCTTTGGCCGCGCGGTGGCCGTGGAGGAAATCCAGGATTTGGTGGAAGAGGCCATCATGGCCAGCGGTGCCTATCATGTGGCCCGCGACTATGTGCGCTACCGCTACGACCGGGAAAAAATCCGCAAGGCAAACACCACCGATGACAAGATTCTCAGCCTGATTGAATGCAACAACGAGGAAGCCAAGCAGGAGAACAGCAACAAGGATCCCATCATCAACAGTGTCCAGCGCGACTACATGGCCGGCGAGGTCTCCCGCGACCTGACCCGCCGCATGCTGCTGCCCGCGGATATCGTCAAGGCCGACAGCGAGGGCATCATCCACTTCCACGACAGTGACTACTATGCCCAGCACATGCACAACTGCGATCTGGTCAATCTGGATGATATGCTGCAAAACGGCACCTGCATCTCCGAGACCCGCATCGACAAGCCCCACTCCTTCTCCACCGCCTGCAACATCGCCATGCAGATTGTGGCGCAGGTGGCATCCAACCAGTACGGCGGCCAGTCCATCTCCCTGACCCATCTGGCCCATTTTGTGGATGTCAGCCGCCAGCACATCCGCAAGGAAGTGGAAGAGGAAATCGGCTCCCTGCTCGATGAGCAGAAGAAGGCCGAAATCGTGGAAAAGCGCCTGAAGCGGGAAATCGAGCGCGGCGTGCAGACCATCCAGTATCAGGTTATCACCCTGATGACCACCAACGGTCAGGCTCCCTTCCTGACGGTGTTCATGTACCTGAACGAGGCCCGCAGCGAGCAGGAGAAGAAGGACCTGGCCGCTATCATCGAGGAAGTGCTCAAGCAGCGCATTCAGGGCGTGAAGAACGAGGCCGGTGTATGGGTCACCCCTGCCTTCCCCAAGCTGATTTATGTGCTGGAGGAGGACAACATCAAGGAGGGCACCCCCTACTTCTACCTCACCGAACTGGCCGCCAAGTGCACCGCCAAGCGCATGGTGCCCGATTACATTTCCGAAAAGATTATGAAGCAGCTGAAGGTGGACAAGAACGGCGAAGGCCACTGCTACACCTGCATGGGCTGCCGCTCCTTCCTGACCCCCTATGTGAACAAGGACGGCAAGCCCCAGTACTACGGCCGCTTCAATCAGGGCGTGGTGACCATCAATCTGCCCGACGTGGCCCTGTCCTCCGGCGGGGATATGGACGAATTCTGGCGCCTGTTTGAGGAGCGTCTGGAGCTGTGCCACCGCGCCCTGCGCTGCCGCCACGAGCGCCTCATCGGTACCGTATCCGATGCGGCACCCATCCTGTGGCAGCACGGCGCACTGGCCCGCCTGAAGCCCGGCGAAGTGATTGATGACCTGCTCTACGGCGGCTACTCCACCCTGTCTCTGGGCTATGCAGGCCTGTACGAATGTGTGAAGTACATGACCGGCAAGAGCCACACCGACCCGGAGGCCACTCCCTTCGCCCTGAGCGTGATGCAGAAGATGAACGACAAGTGCGCCCAGTGGAAGCAGGCCGAAAACATCGACTATTCCCTGTACGGCACACCCCTGGAGAGCACCACCTACAAGTTCTCCAAGTCCCTGCAGCGCCGCTTCGGCATCATCCCCGAGGTGACGGATCACGAATACATCACCAACAGCTATCACATCAATGTGCGCGAGGATATCAACGCCTTTGACAAGCTGCACTTCGAGTCCCAGTTCCAGCGGCTCAGCCCCGGCGGCGCCATCTCCTATGTGGAGGTGCCCAACATGCAGCAGAACATCCCCGCGGTCATCAGCCTGATGCAGTACATTTATGACAACATCATGTACGCCGAGCTGAACACCAAGAGCGACTACTGCCAGCAGTGCGGCTATGACGGCGAAATCAAGATTGTCAACGCCAACGGCAAGCTGGAGTGGGAATGCCCCAAGTGCGGCTGCCGCGACCAGCACAAGCTGAACGTTGCCCGCCGGACCTGCGGCTACATCGGCACCCAGTTCTGGAATCAGGGCCGCACCGCAGAAATCCGCGACCGCGTCATGCACCTGTAACAGCCGCAAAAAATATCGAGCCCACTCTGCTCCATCAGAGTGGGCCTTTTTCGGAGGATACATGTACTACAGCAAAATCAACCGGAATGACATTGCCAACGGCGTGGGCGTGCGGGTCAGCCTGTTTGTATCCGGCTGCCGCAACCGCTGCCCCGGGTGCTTTAATCAGGAAGCCTGGGACTTCTGCGCCGGTGCGCCCTTTACTGCCCAGACCGAGGAGGACATCCTTGCCGCGCTGGCCCCCGACTGGATTGCCGGGCTGAGCCTTTTGGGCGGCGATCCCTTCGAGCCGGAAAACGAGGCCGCGCTGGTGCCCTTCATCCGGCGGGTCAGGGCGACCTACCCCAACAAGAACATCTGGTGCTGGACCGGCTACCTGTACGAGGATTTGCAGGACCGGCCCCTGCTGAAGCTGGTGGATGTGCTGGTGGACGGCCCCTTTGTCATGGCGCAGAAGGACATCTCGCTGACCTGGCGGGGCAGCGCCAATCAGCGGGTCATTCCCCTGACAGAAGGCGTTCGCCTTGATTAAGAAAGCGTTCACCTTGCGGATTCTGTCCCTTCTGCCGGTGCTGCTTCTGGTGCTTTCCCTCGCCTTCCCTGCCCTTGGTGAGGCATACACCTTCTCCGGCCCGGTAACGATTCTTTGCCCTGCGCCCTTCGGCAGCCGGGAAGACATGGTGCTCCGCGCCCTGCAGCCCCTGCTGGCAGAGGAGCTGGATACGCCGGTCATGGTGGAGAACATCGATGATGTCCCCGAAGCTTTGGCCGATGATGACTGCACCTTCCTGTTTTCTGCCAACCTCGACGAAAGCAGTCTTCCCTACAGGCTGACCGCACCCGTGGCAAGGCCCATTGTATACCTTGCCGCCACCACGGACAGCATGAACGCCTCCGGCTTCACCGACTGGGCTTCGTGGATGGCGTGGGGGCAGGCGCATCCCATGGCAATTGATGTCATTGTTCCGCCGGCATCAAGGGCCGCATCTGTTCCCCACAGCCTGCAGGCATGGCTGCTGTTCACGGATGTCCCCGCATAGGATGATGCGCTGGCTGGTTTCTTCGGCGGCAACTCCCCCCTGCTGCTGTGCCTGCAGGAGGATTTGCAGGGGCTGATGGCCTCCGGGCAGGTGGTGCCGCTGCTGGCCCTGACCGAAGCCCCCACGGAAGCCTTCCCCAAAGTCCCCGGGCTGAAGGACTTCGATCTTGCCGCAGACGATGCCCCGGGCTATGCCGTCTATTGCCATAATGACGCCTCCCCTGCGCCGGTGCAAGCATTGTCACAGTGTATCAAGGCCGCCTGTCAGTCTCCCCAGTGGGCGGAATTCTGCCGCAAACACGGCTGTGAGCTGCCCGTTTTCCCCGATATTAATCAACAGGAGTGAACAAACATGAGCAAGCAAATCCCCTCTATGGACCAGTGGATGAAGGAAGCCAAGGCCGCCCCCGACGCCGACAAGGTAGGCATGTATCTGGTGCACAACGGCGTTGTCCGTGAGACCCCCAAAGCCCTTGTCCGTCAGGGCGAAGACACCGGCAAGTCTGTGACCGGCATGTATTTTGCCTACGATGCCGACAAGGTCAGCGCCGCCATCGAAGCTACCCGCGCCCGGGAAGGCATCTATCACGTCCGCGTATGGCTCAACGAGGGTGAGCTGCAGGTGGGCGATGACATCATGTACGTGCTCATCGGCGGCGATATCCGCCCCCGCGTGATTGATGCCCTGCAGAGTCTGGTGGGCACCATCAAAAATGAGTGCGTGGTGGAGAAGGAACGGTATTGAGTTTTTCCATTTTTTAACCCTCTCAGTCTTCGCTTCGCGAATCCAGCTCTCCCAAAGGGCGAGCCTTCTATTAAGTCAAACAAAGAAAAAGGCTCCCACTTTGGGGGAGCT
>JAUNDF010000012.1 GCA_030526225.1 Clostridia bacterium | reverse complement strand
TCATCTACGTTACCCATGACCAGACCGAGGCCATGACCATGGCTTCCCGCATCGTGGTTATGAAGGACGGCGTGGTACAGCAGGTGGATACTCCCCAGAACCTGTACGACTATCCCACCAACGAGTTCGTGGCCGGCTTCATCGGCAGCCCCCAGATGAACTTCTTCAATGTCACTCTGGCCAAGGAAGGTCAGGACGTGGTGGCCAAGTTCGGCGAGAACAAGATTGTTGTTCCCGGCAGCAAGGTCTCCAAGTTTGTGGATGAAAGCTACATCGGCAAGGAAGTTGTCATGGGCATCCGTCCCGAGAACATCGATGACAGCGCAGAAGCACTGGCTGCACATCCCGACGCTGTGGTAAAGGTAAAGGTTGAAGTCACCGAGCAGATGGGCTCCGAGACCTACCTGTACATGACCACCACCGGCAAGGAAGGCAACATCATTGCCCGCGTTGATCCCCGCACCGCCAGCCGCTCCGGCGACGACATCAAGATTGTCTTCGATACCAACCACCTGCACTTCTTCGACAAGGACAACGAAAAGACCATCCTTGGCCGCTGAGTTCAGAACTTATTCCCTCCGGCAGCAATGCCGGAGGGTTTTTGTCATTGAATTGATGATTGCGGGAAGATACTGCCCTTCTGCTTCGTCTTATGTGTAACAACACCTCCGGGAGGAACAGCCATGAAACGATTTTTGCAAGCATTCATCCTCACCATTTGTCTGACTCTGATGACCGTATCGGCGCTGGCGGCGGAATTTGCCGTTACGGCCAATGCTGCCACGGTGAATATGCGCGCCCAGCCCAGCAAGGATTCGACGCTCATTGCCACCTATCAGCCGGGACACTGGATGGAAATCTGGGGCCAGAGCGGCAGCTGGATTGGCGTGCGGGACATCAATGGGCGCACGGGCTACATCAGCAAAAACTACCTTGATATGCCCAACGATATGTACGCCAACATCCGACTGGTGCAAAATCCCCAGAAGAACGGCTTTCTGAACCTGCGCGCACAGCCGTCTTATTCTGCGCCGGTGCTGGGCATCTACTACAGCGGCGCGCCCTGCATCGTTCTGCAGGATGACGGCACCGGCTGGGTACAGGTGATGATTGAGGGCA
The DNA here is from genome assembly GCA_030526225.1 of Clostridia bacterium. Classification (GTDB taxonomy): domain Bacteria; phylum Bacillota; class Clostridia; order Christensenellales; family Aristaeellaceae; genus JAUNDF01. Next base: position 35,165 of record JAUNDF010000012.1, on the reverse strand, counting down.
AAACCGGCTACTTCCGCACGGAGTACCTTGGCCCCAGCCGCACCATGCTCTGGGCGGATGACTATGCCACGGTGGTTTCTGCAAATGGCGGCAGCGTGAATCTGCGGGAAGGCCCCGGCTACGGCTATCGTGCCATCGGCCAGTGCAGACCCGGCAGCTATGTGATGGTGCTGCAGCGCAGTGTGGATTCCTGGTGGCGCATTTCCTACAACGGCATGGACGGCTTTATGGATGTCGCCTTCCTGCGGGATGGCCTTCTGTCCCCCGGGCAGCAGGGCAGCGTACCCACAGTGCGGCCTGCGCCCCAGCCGACCTATCAGCCCCAGCCGGATGTTTCCGGGGGCTACGCGGTGGTCAGCAACCCCAAATCCTCCCAGATTCTGTACCTGCGCTCCCAGCCCATGGCCGGCACAAAGGAGTTGGGTCAATACCGCAACGGCACCCGGGTGAAGGTGCTGGAGCAGGGCACCGGCTGGTGCAAGGTACAGGTCCAGCAGGACGGCAAGGTGGGCTACATGATGACCCGCTACCTCAATCTGGTCAATCTCCCGGCAATCCCCACCAAAACGGTGGTGCATCCGCAAAAGACATTCGTGAACCTGCGCAGTCAGCCCTCGGCTGATGCGGGCATCATGCTCCGTGTGCCCCACGGCAGTCAGGTGACGGTTATCGTTCCCGGTGCCAGCTGGACGCAGGTGAACTATGACAACAACATCGGCTACATGATGACCATGTTCCTGAAGTAAACTGTCATTTGCATTGACAAATGCAGGGCAGGGGTTCTATACTTACTTCAGATTCAAAAGGAGGAAGTACATATGATGAAGCAAGTACTGGCCATTTTGATGGCGATGCTGCTGTTTATCACACCTGTTTTGGCAGAGGATCTGGCGGTGGATTGGGCCACGCAGGTCATTGATGTGCTGGCCAATGGGTCTCCGGAGCAGCAGACAGCCTTGTACGATGCCATGAACGATGACATGCAAAAGGCGCTGCAGCCCGGTGATTTAGCCCTGCTGTGGCCTCAGCTGTGCGCCCAGTTCGGGCAGTACATGGGCTCTGCCGGTGATGTGCAGACCGTGGAGACGAATGGCATGACGGTGCACATCTGCCCGCTGGAGTTTGAATTTGCGATGGTTACGGTGGCTGTAACAGCCGATGAAGACGGCCGTCTGGCCGGGCTTCAGGTGACAAAGGCAGATGCGAAGAAGGTTGAGGAGGTACCTGACGACACCGATGCATGGGTGGAGCAGGAGGTCACCTTCGGCACCGAACCGTGGGTTTTGTCCGGCACGGTGACCATGCCAAAGAATGCCGCAGAGTCTGTAGCGGCGGTGGTGCTGGTACAGGGCTCCGGTGCCAGTGACCGGGATGAGGCCGTGTACGCTCTTGCGCCCTTCCGGGACATTGCTCACGGGCTGGCCAAACGGGGGATTGCATCCATCCGCTATGACAAGCGCACCTTTACCTACGGCACAGAGATTGCCGCATCCCCCGACTATGCCGCCTTTACGGTGGAGGAGGAATACATCCGGGATGTGCATGCCGCGGCACGGCTGCTGAGCAATCTGCCGGGCATTGACAACGGCCGCATTTATGTGTTCGGCCACAGTCTGGGTGCCATGCTGGCTCCGCGCATCTGCGAGGAATCGGACGGACTGTTCTACGGCATGATTCTGGCCAACGGCAGCAACAAAACCTTGCTGGAGATTATGATTCGTCAGGTGGAGGACAGCACAGGCCGCCAACTGACGGACGAAGAAAAAGTCAGCCTGATTCAGCCCGCCCGCTACTTTGAGGAGATGGAGGAGCATGACAGCCCCGCGGTGATTCTGCAGCGGCTGATGCGGCCGACCCTCATCATCAACGGCAGCCGTGATTTTCAGGTGAACCTGCAGGAAGGCCGGGAAGCGTGGGAAGCTGCTCTGCCCGATGCGGCGCCCTGGCTGACCATGCTGTGGCCCGATGTCAACCATATGCTCATGGCCCCCGATGCATCCGCCGAAGAAGCCGGTACCCCTGCCGAATACATGATCCCATGCCATGTGGATGAAGATGTGCTGGACGCGGTGGCACTGTTTATCGGAAAGTAAAAGAGCATACAAAAGCAGACTGCCTCACAACGAAGCAGTCTGCCGTTTTTTTATGGAATTACTGATGCTTGCGGATGCCGATGACGGCCTTGCAGCCGTTGATATCCCATTCCTTGGTGATGAAGGAAGCATCGGCCTCGGCGCGCTCCAGGCTCAGGGCCAGTACGCCGCCGGCAATCATATCCTTGGCAGATGCGATGGCGTCGGCCAGCACATCCTCGCAGGTGTAGCAAACATCGATGCGGTCGGTCACCTCGAAATCGGTGTCCTTGCGCATGTTCTGAATCTTGCTGATGACTTCGCGGGCATAGCCTTCGCAAATCAGCTCGGGGGTCAGGTTGGTATCCAGCACCACGGTAACGCCATGCTCTTCCACAGCGGTGAAGCCGGGCTTCTGCATGGGCTCGGTGAGGACATCGGCGGCAGCCAGCACAACCTCGGTGTCATCAATGGTGAAGGACACGGTCTCGCCGCGGCCGAAGGCATCCACCACATCGTTGCCGTCCATTTCCAGCAGGTGCTGACCAATCTTGCCCAGCAGCTTGCCGTACTTCGGACCCAGGGTACGCATCTGAGGCTTCAGCTTGTAGGTGGTGAAGGCGCGGGCATCCTCGGTGAAGATGACGGACTTCACGTTCAGCTCGTCCTCGCACAGTGCCTGATAGGTTTCGTCAAAGCTGGCGCCCTTCACATACAGGCGGGCAACAGGCTGACGGACCTTCATGTTGGCGGCGTTGCGGCAGCTGAGACCCAGAGCAACCACCTTGCGCAGGGCATCCATCTGCTCTTCCATGTCGGCATCGATCATGGCCTCATCAGCCACGGGGAAGTCGCACAGGTGTACAGACTCGGGTGCGTTGGCATCGTTGTTGACCACCAGATTGGTGTAGATATCCTCGGCGATGAAGGGCACGAAGGGTGCGCAAATCTTGCTGAGGGTTACCAGCACATGGTACAGGGTGGCGAAGGCTGCTTCCTTGTCACCGGCCATGCCCTTGCCCCAGAAGCGTTCGCGGCTGCGGCGCACATACCAGTTGGACAGCTCATCGGTGAAGTCCTGAATGGCGGTGGCGGGCTCGGTGATGCGGTAATTGCTCAGGTCCTCATCCACGCGCTTGACCAGACTGTTCAGCTTGGAGAGAATCCACTTGTCCATCAGGCTCAGCTCCACCTTGTCGATGGGATGGGCCTTGGGATCGAAGCCGTCAATCTGGGCATACATCACGAAGAAGGCGTAGGTGTTGCGCAGGGTGCCGAGGAACTTGCGCTGACCCTCAATCACAGCCTTTTCGGAGAAGCGGCTGGGCAGCCAGGGTGCGGAGGTGGTGTAGAAATACCAGCGGATGGCATCGGCGCCGAACTTATCCAGCATCTGGAAGGGGTCCACCACGTTGCCCAGGTGCTTGGACATCTTGCGGCCGTCGGCATCCTGCACGTGACCCAGCACGATGCAGTTCTGGAAGGGTGCGCGGTCGAACAGCAGGGTGGAAATGGCCTCCAGGGTGTAGAACCAGCCGCGGGTCTGGTCAATGGCCTCGGAGATGAAATTGGCGGGGAAGTTCTGCTCAAACTTCTCCTTGTTTTCAAAGGGATAGTGCCACTGGGCGAAGGGCATGGAGCCGGAATCGTACCAGCAGTCGATTACCTCGGGCACGCGGTGCATGGGCTTGCCGCAGCAGGGGCACTTCAGCTCCACGCGGTCGATAAAGGGACGATGCAGCTCGATGTCGGGGCCGGGATCTTCAATGGCCATCTCGCGCAGCTCGGCGATGGAGCCAATCACGTGCATGTGCTTGTCTTCGCAGAACCACACGGGCAGGGGAGTACCCCAGTAGCGCTCGCGGCTCAGACCCCAGTCAATGACATTTTCCAGGAAGTTGCCCATACGGCCTTCCTTGATGTTGTCAGGCAGCCAGTTGATGGTGCGGTTGTTGCGCACCAGATTGTCCCGCAGCTTGGTCATCTGAATGAACCAGGTGGGGCGTGCGTAGTACAGCAGGGGCGTATCGCAGCGCCAGCAGAAGGGATAATCATGGGCGAAGGGCAGGGCGGCGAACAGCAGTCCGCGCTCCTTCAGGTCCTCCAGCACCAGCTTGTCGGCATCCTTGACGAACACGCCCGGCCACTTGGTTTCTTCTACCATGCAGCCCTGTGCATCCACCAGATTGATGAAGGCAATGCCGTTTTCCTTGCAGACGCGGTTGTCGTCTTCACCATAGGCGGGGGCGATGTGTACGATGCCGGTACCGTCGGACATGGTGACATAGTTATCAGCCACAACCACCCAGCTCTTGCCGCCTTCGGGCTCCTTGAAGGAGTACAGGGGCTCGTATTCCATGCCGGCCAGATCAGAGCCGACATACTCTTCCAGAATGGTGACTTCCTTGTCGCCGCCGAAGACGGACTCAATCAGGGCCTTGCCCATGATGTAGGTTTCGCCGTCCACGGTGAAGCGGGCGTAGGTCTCGTAGGGGTTAACGCACAGAGCCAGGTTGCTGGGCAGCGTCCAGGGGGTGGTGGTCCATGCGAGGAAGGAGGTGCCTTCCATGCCCTTTAACTTGAAGCGGGCGATGGCGGAGGTTTCCTTCACGTTCTTGTAGCCCTGTGCCACCTCGTGGCTGGACAGAGCGGTACCGCAGCGGGGGCAGTAGGGCACAATCTTGTGGCCCTTGTACAGCAGACCCTTTTCGTGAATCTGCTTCAGGCTCCACCACTCGGATTCGATGTAGTTGTTGTCATAGGTGATGTAGGGGTGCTCCATGTCTACCCAGAAGCCCACCTGCTCGGACATCTTTTCCCATTCGGAAACGTACTTCCATACGCTTTCCTTGCACTTGCCGATGAAGGGCTCGATGCCGTACTTTTCAATCTGGGGCTTGCCGTCAAGACCCAGCAGCTTTTCGACCTCCAGCTCAACGGGCAGACCGTGGGTATCCCAGCCGGCCTTGCGCAGCACGTTGTAGCCCTTCATGGACCAGTAGCGCGGAATCAGATCCTTGATGGCGCGGGTCTCGATGTGGCCGATGTGCGGCTTGCCGTTGGCCGTGGGCGGGCCGTCAAAGAAGGTGAAGTGCTCGCGGCCCTCGCGGAAATTGTAGTACTTGTGGATGATATCCTTTTCCTTCCAGCGCTGGGAGATTTGTTTCTCCCGCTCGGGGAAGGAGATATCACTGGCGACCTTGTCGTACATGGCTTTGTACCTCCTGTATTTCAGTCGGACGGTTTCCTGCCGGAAAAAACGGCAAAAAGAAAACCGCCCCGGACGTAATTGTCTGGGACGGAGAAAACTCCGCGGTACCACCCAAATTGGCAGATGTACTGCCCGCTCATATGCTCTGTATCGGGAGCGCCCGGGAGACCCTACTGCATTCAGGCTTCCTCACTCCGGGGTGATTTGCGTCGATGGATTTCCTGCCGGACTTGCACCTGTCTCCGGCTCGCTTCAGGCTCCGTTTTCGCCGCCGTCCCCATCATGGTGAACAAAAGACATTATACCCAATGCAGGGGGAAATTGCAAGGGAATATTTTCACAATCCGGCTGATTTCGGGAAACTTTGGTCATCGCAGAAAAAGAAATGGAACCATCTGCTTCAATAAGCAATCGCTTATGCTATCAAACAAAAAACAGAATAATGTCGTCATGGCGCATATGTCCATCCACAAGGACATATCAGACGGGCTGGAAAAACATCGGCCAAAGCATGCATTGCAACAGGCGGGGGCGATGTGCTATCATACAAGACGGATAAATAGATAAAGAAGAAATTGACACGAAAACCGGTGGAGGAGTACCACAGGTTGAGCGGGCCTTCCTACAGCGGGAAAGCCCCGAAGAGAAGAAAAAAGTCCCCGGAGGAAGGTCCCGAGGGGATTCGTGTCAGAAAGAGGAGGAAGCAACAATGGATCCGATTTATGTTTTCGGTCACCGCAATCCCGATTCCGACTCCGTGGTATCAGCCATGGGTTATGCTGCGCTGCGCAACATGTCAGGCGGTACCGAGCACCGTGCAGCCCGCCTTGGCCGGGTGAACAAGGAGACGGCCTTTCTGCTGAACAAGTTCGGTTTTCAGGAGCCCACGCACCTGGTGACCGTCCGCACCCAGATCCGCGATATTGATTTTGACCGTCCGCCCCTGCTGGATGTGTCCATGCCCGTGTCCTCCGCATGGGAAATCCTGCAGCAGCAGGAAAACCTGAGCGCCCTGCCTGTGACCACCGCCGATGGCGACCTGTTCGGCATGGTGACTGCCGGCGTCATTGCTGCCCGGGATATGGATTCCATCAACCACCCCGTGGTGACGGATGTGCCCGTGTTCAACCTCCTGTCTGCGCTGGAGGGCCGGGTCATCAATGATGAGGAGGACATCTTCGACAAGGTCTCCGGCGAGGTGATTATCGCCCTGCCCACCACCGCCCCCACGCTGGAAAACCTGAAGCGGGAGAGCGTTGTCATCTGCGGCAATCAGCCCGAGGTGGTGGAGCTGGCCTTGGAAAAGAAGGTGGCCTGCCTGATTCTGTGCCAGAGCGATCTGGTGGAGAAGTACCGCGGCGTTTCCTGCGAAACCTGCATCATTGCCACCCCCTGCGATGCCTATCGCGCCAGCCGCATGATTTACCAGTCCATCCCCGTGGGCCGTCTGGTGGGCAAGGACGAAATTGTGTCCTTCCATCTGGATGACTTCCTGGATGACGTTCGCGAAACCGTGCTGAAGAGCCGCTATCGCAGCTATCCCGTGCTGGATGCCGATGACCATGTGGTGGGCACCCTCAGCCGCTATCACCTGATTCGTCCCCGCCGCAAGCGCGTGGTGCTGGTGGACCATAACGAGCGCGCCCAGTCCGTCAACGGTCTGGAGCAGGCTGATATCGAGGCCATCATCGACCACCACCGCCTTGCTGATGTGCAGACCGGCAACCCCGTGTTCATGCGCAACGAGCCCGTGGGCTCTACCACCACCATCGTGGCCACCATGTTCCAGGAGCAGGGCCTGATGCCCCCCGCACCTCTGGCCGGATTGATGGCCGGTGCCATCCTGTCCGACACGGTGCTGTTCAAGTCTCCCACCTGCACCCCCCGCGACAAGCGCATTGCCGAGCGGCTGGCCCGCATTGCCGGCATTGACCTGACCGCGCTGGGCAAGGAAATGTATTCCGCCGGCATCGACTACACCAAGCCTGCCAAGGATCTGGTAGGTGCGGACTTCAAGGAGTTCCACATTGCCGGTCACGAGCTGGGCATCGGTCAGATTACCTGCGTGGAAACCGAGCCCATGCTGCAGCGCATCCCCGACCTGTTGGAGGAAATGGCTCGTCTGAAGAAGGAACGCGGCTACGACATGGTGCTGCTGATGCTCACCGATGTGCTGAAGGAAGGCACCGAGCTGATTTTCCAGGGCGATGAGGAAGCCATCCGCTCTGCCTTCGATGCCCGGGATATTCACGACAGCCACGTGTTCCTCCCTGGCGTTGTATCCCGCAAAAAGCAGATTGTACCCGCTCTGGCCCTGATGTGGGGCTGATTCGCCTATACAAAAAAGGATGTCTCCCATGTGGAGGCATCCTTTTTGCATTGCCGGGGAAATATTCGTTTTGCCGCTTACAGCACGATGTCGCCGGGGCGGTAGCCTTCGGGCAGCGGCTCCTCTTCAATAAAGGTGAAGCTTTCGTCCTGCAGCACAGGCAGGAAAGCCTCGTAGGGGATGCGGTCAAACTCGCAGGCGTAGCTGTTGGCGCCGAACCAGCCGCCTTCCTTGGCCTTCAGGTTCAGGCCGCGGGCGAACTTGGTGCGGTTGGAGCAATCGTGCACCAGCATGGGCCACTTTTCCTCGTCGGCCATCTTCATGATTTTGAGGGTGATGTCCCTGCTCCAGATGGGGGACAGGTAGCCGTGGCGGCTCATGTACATGTTTTCGCCCATGTAGTTGGGCAGGTTGTTGGCATTCAGGTGCAGCTCGGCGCAGTTGATGAAATCGGCACCGGCGGCCAGAATGGCATCCTTCTTGGCCATGAACTGCTCAAACAGCTCGGGGGTCATGGGCGTCTCGATGCCCACCCAGGGGATGTACTTTTTTGCAATGGCGATGTGGCGGATAACGCTGTCGGCGCAGTCGCTGGCGCCCAGATTAAAGCGCAGCTCGTCCAGTCCCGCTTCGCCCAGTGCCTTCAGGTTTTCTTCGGTGGCGAGAATGCCGTTGGTGTACATATGCTGATGGATGCCGTGCTCATGGAACTTGCGGATGATGCCGTAGTACTTTTCAATTTCCATAAACGGCTCCAGATACACATAGGAAATGCCGGTGGGATTTTCCTGAATGGACAGCAGCAGGTCGATGTCCTCTTCCCGGTACTTGCAGCCGCCGATTTCCCACATGCCTTCGCCGATGGGCTCCTGGCATTCCAGCTCGCCGTAGTTGTAGCAGAATTTGCACTGCACATTGCACTTGTTTGTCTTGCGGATGGCGCTCAGCCCTGTGCCTGTCAGGCAGGAACGGCAGCCCCGGGAAAACTTGTCATCGCTGCCCACGTACAGGCTGCGGCCGCACAGGGACTTCAGACCGGGGATGTCTTTCATGGCCTCGGCCCGGCGATGCTCCACCGCTGTTTCAATCTGATTGAGCACGGCGTAGGCAATCTCCTGCTGGCGGGGGAGAAGGTCATCCTCCAGCTGGGAAAAGAATTCAAACCACATCAGCGCGTCGCGCTTGGAAATTTTCATGACAACTGCTCCTTGCTTTGATGAATATTATGCACATTGTGAATAACTTTGCTCCCTTGCAGTATCGCATGGGATGGGCCAATTGTCAACCGTGTGGAAAACCGGATGGCCATTTCGGGACACAAAATGACATGTAACACATTTGACACAATAGACTTTAGTTTGTTACGAAATTATGACATACTTTATTAACAACTTTGTCACATTGTTAGTTTGGGTGTTGAAATCCACTGAAAATGTGGAAAACTAACGGAGAAAACCGCGTTTTGAGGCGGAAAAGTGTGGAAAAATGTTGAAAACCCTGTGGAAAGTGTTGATAAAACAAACCGCGTTCTGTGGAAAACTTATGAAAAACGGTGGGGAACAGATTTTCCCTGTTGAAAGTAACAGTTGTATGCACCCTTCATGCGCGGAAGAGAAATGGGAACACAGCAAAAAGCCTGAGAGATTTCGCAAATTCACATGTTGTGCATAAAGGCGCATTTTTCATTGAAGAAGCATGCGGCCCACGGCTGCAAATCGGCACTGAAAAACAACGCGCCTGCAGGCCTGTCAAAGCCCTTGTTTTCATTGACATAGCAGGGGAAAACAGGTATAATATCGAAAGGTTCGGCAAAGCCGGGCTTATTGCCGTCTGCCCGCAGATGGCAGCAGGGTTTTCCTGCGCTGAAAGGAGAAAGAACAATGGCAGATATGAAGCAGAACATCATGACAGCAGAAGGCCTGAAGGAACTTCAGGAACAATATGATTACCTGACCAGCGTGCGCCGCAATGAGGTTGCCAAGCAGATTGAGGTTGCCCGCGGCTTCGGCGACTTGTCCGAAAACGCCGAATATGACGAGGCCAAGAAGGAACAGGGCAAGCTGGAAGAGGAAATCTCCCGTCTGCAGGCTCTTCTTCGCAGCGCCGTTGTTGAAGAGGTTTCCACCGACAAGGTTTCCGTCGGTACGACCGTAAAGTTCACCAGCGACATGCTGGGCGAGTGCGAATATGCCATCGTGGGTACCGAACAGACCGATCCTGAGAATGGCCGCATCTCCTATGAATCCGCCATCGGTGCTGCTCTGGTGGGCCGCAAGAAGGGTGAAACCGTAGAGGTTGAAATCCCCGCCGGCACCATGAAGATGACCATCCTCAGCATCAAGCCCACCCAGAAGAAGGCAGATTAATCACCAAAGCCGGGGACAGGCCAAGCGCTTGCCCCCGGAACAGTTTGCGCAATGCATACAGTTTAATGAAATTCAGCAAGGAGGACGACCATCCATGGCCGACTATCCCGTAAATCCCGAACTGAGCGAGCAGGAGGTAATCCGCCGCCAGAAGCTGCAGGCCCTGGTGGATGCAGGCAAGAATCCCTATGAAATCACCAAGTACGATGTGACCCACCACAGCGCAGACATCACCGGCAACTTCGAGGCCATGGACGGCCAGAAGGTTTCCATCGCCGGCCGCATGATGTTCAAGCGCGTCATGGGCAAGGCCAGCTTCTGCTCCCTGCAGGACCTGAAGGGCAAGATTCAGGTGTATGTGGCCCGCGACAATGTGGGTGAGGATGTGTACGCCGATTTCAAGAAGAGCGACATCGGCGACATCTGGGGCGTGAAGGGCTTTGTGTTCCAGACCAAGACCGGCGAGATTTCCGTGCATGCAGAGGAAATCGTGCTGCTGACCAAGTCCCTCAAGCCCCTGCCCGAGAAGTTCCACGGCCTGACCGACACCGATACCCGCTATCGTCAGCGCTATGTGGACCTGATTATGAACCCCGAGGTGAAGGAGACCTTCCTCAAGCGCAGCCAGATTATCAAGGAAATCCGCCGTTTCCTGGATGGCCGCGGCTTCATCGAGGTGGAGACCCCCACCCTGGTAAGCAACGCTGGCGGTGCTGCTGCCCGCCCCTTTGAAACCCACTACAACGCCCTGGATGAGGACGTGAAGCTGCGCATCTCCCTGGAGCTGTACCTGAAGCGGCTGATTGTGGGCGGTCTGGAGCGCGTGTACGAAATCGGCCGCGTGTACCGCAACGAGGGCGTGGATACCCGCCACAATCCTGAGTTCACCCTGATGGAGCTGTATCAGGCTTATACCGATTATGAGGGCATGATGGAGCTGACCGAGAGCATGTTCCGTTATCTGGCCGAAACCGTGGTAGGCTCCACCAAGATTTCCTACAACGGCATCGAGCTGGACTTCGGCAAGCCCTTCGAGCGCCTGACCATGAACGATGCCATCAAGAAGTACGCCGGCATCGACTTCGACACCGTGGCCACCGATGAGGAAGCCAAGGCCATCGCCAAGGAGCACCACATTGAGTACGAAGAGCGCCACACCAAGGGCGACATCATCAACCTGTTCTTCGAGGAATACTGCGAGAAGAACCTGATTCAGCCCACCTTCATTATGGACCATCCTCTGGCCATCTCCCCCCTGACCAAGAAGAAGCCCTCCGATCCCACCAAGGTAGAGCGCTTCGAGCTGTTCTGCAACACCTGGGAGATGTGCAACGCCTACAGCGAGCTGAACGACCCCATCGACCAGCGTGAGCGCTTTGCCCAGCAGGATGCCAACGCCGCCGCCGGTGACGAAGAAGCCCAGCACACCGATGAGGACTTCCTCAACGCACTGGAAATCGGCATGCCTCCCACGGGCGGCATCGGCTACGGCATTGACCGCCTGGTGATGCTGCTCACCGACAGCGCCGCCATCCGCGACGTGCTGCTGTTCCCCACCATGAAGACCATCGGCGGCCAGAAGAAGGCCGAGGGCAAGAAGGAACAGAAGGAAGAAGCTGTGGAAGAGGTCATCGACTTCAGCAAGGTGGAAATTGAGCCCCTGTTCGCTGATTATGTGGACTTCGACACCTTCTCCAAGTCCGACTTCCGCGCTGTAAAGGTCAAGGCCTGCGAGGCAGTGAAGAAGAGCAAGAAGCTGCTGCAGTTCACCCTTGATGACGGCACCGGCACCGACCGGACCATCCTCAGCGGCATTCATGCCTTCTATGAGCCGGAAGAGCTGGTGGGCAAAACGCTGATTGCCATCACCAACCTGCCGCCCCGTCCCATGATGGGCATCGAATCCTGCGGCATGCTGCTCTCCGCTATCCACAATGAGGAGGGCGAGGAGAAGCTGCACCTGCTGATGGTGGATAACCACATCCCCGCCGGTGCAAAGCTGTATTAATCAACCATCCGAAGGGCAGCATCCCGCTGCCCTTCTTTTTGAAAGGAAACAAGTATGAAAACGCCCATCACCCGCGATCGCCTGCAGCAGCATTTCCGGTATCACTGGTGGATGTATGTGCTGTCGGCGGTGCTGTGCTTCTTCGCGCTCAACCTGTTCTTCTCCGTCACGGAATACCGTGCACCGGATGAAAAGAAGCTGGACATGTTTGTGGATGCCGCCGGTATGGATCAGGAGGCATGGACTGCCTGGATGGGCAAGGTGCGTGACGAGAAATTCCCTCAGGTGGAGGAGGTTTCCGCCGGTGTACTGCTGATGAACGATGCCTACGGCCCCATGCAGCTGGCCACCTTTATGGCTGCCGGTGAGGGTGACATTTATATCCTCAGCGCCGACAGCTTCCGCACCTATGCCGGCAGCGGCGCCTTTGTTCCCATGGATGTGGTTTGTCCGGAGCTGCTGGAAAAGTCAGCGGCAGCCGGCTGCGTGGTGGATAAAGGCACGGCGGCCAATGAAAACGGAGAGAAGCACATCTATGGCTTCCCTCTGCAGCCGCTGGCTGGGCTGAACCGCTTCGGCATCCGTCCTGACCGGCTGTACCTGTGCATCCGCGATGGCAGCCAAAATCCGCAGGATGCTGTGGCCCTGACTGAATCCATGCTGGATGAACTGCGTGAATAATATGGCACAATTGGCCGCCCGAAAGGAAGTGACCCCATGCTTTGCCCGGTGAATGATTTGTCCATGCCGGAGCTGGACCCGTATCTGCGATTGACGGAAGCACAGCTGCGAAGCAAGCAGCAGCCTGAAAAGGGCGTGTTTATTGCCGAGAGCGAGAACGTGATTTTCTCCGCGCTTCAGGCAGGGTATCAGCCCATTTCCATGATGATGGAGCAGCGGCAGGTGCAGGGCCATCAGGCACTGCTGGCGGCTGTGGGGGATATTCCGGTGTACACCGGCTCACGGGAGATGCTCAGCGCCATCACGGGCTATGAGCTGACAAGGGGCATCCTTTGCGCCATGCACAGAAAGCCACTGCCTGATGTATCGCAGGTGCTGGCCGGTACGCGCCGCGTGGCTGTGCTGGAGGGCATTGTGGACCAGACCAATGTGGGCGCCATCTTCCGCTGTGCCGCGGCACTGGGCATGGATGCGCTGCTGCTGACACCGGACTGCTGTGATCCGCTGTCACGCCGGGCCTGCCGTGTCAGCATGGGCACGGTATTCAAGCTGCCCTGGACCCGCATTGGGGACAAGGCCGCCGACTGGCCCGAAAAGGGCATACCGCTTTTGAAGGAGCAGGGCTTTCAGCTGGCTGCCGCCGCGCTGAACAATCGCTCTGTTTCTGTGGACGATCCCGCCCTACGCGCCGTGGATAGGCTGGCGGTGGTGCTGGGCACCGAGGGGACCGGCATCCGAAAAGAAACCCTGGACCAATGCGACCACCTGATCATGATTCCCATGCAGCATGGGGTGGATTCCCTGAATGTGGCGGCCGCCTCTGCGGTGCTCTTTTGGGAGCTGCGGGCCCGATAAATGCATACGCAAACGCCGACGGAGATGATGCCTCCGTCGGCGTTTGCTGTATATTTCTTCTTATACAATTGCTTTGATGATAATTGCCAGTATGATGAGCCAGAACAGCACGATGGGGATGGCATAGTACCATTTTTTCGGGCGGCCGTCTGCCCACATGCCCTGAGCCTGTTCCCGGCAGGCAGTCCACACATCCTTCGGAATCAGCCGGATGGTCAGGGCAATCATGGCGGGGAGCAGAAGCACATCATCCAGATAGCCCAGCACAGGGATGAAATCGGGAATCAAATCGATGGGGGACAGGGCATAGGCAACGGTGACGGCGGCAAGGATTTTCGCCATCAGGGGGGTAGAATGATGCCGCAGTGCAAGGTACACGGCGGGGATGTCTGTCTTCAGCTGCTTTGCCCGTTCCTTCAGCGTCATGCCGGTCACTCCCTGTTACACTGCGTATTTCATGATGATGGTAAACGCGCCGAGAATCATCAGCACCACACCGATGACCTTGTTGAGCCGGGTGATTTCACACCGGTTGGCAAACCGGGCGCTGAGCCATGCAGCCAGCAGACAGCAGGCCACAATGGCCAGCATGGGCAGGGGATGAATCACCGCACCCATGGCCACATGGCTGACTGCACCCACCAGCGCCACCACGGTCATAATCATGGTGCTGGTGCCAACGGCCACCTTCAGGTTGTAGCCCAGCAGCAGGGTGAACACGGTGAGCATCAGCACGCCGCCGCCGCTGCCGGTAAAACCGCAGACCCAGCCGATGCCAAGACCGCACACCATGGCCAAAATCGTTTTAGCGTTGGCGGATTTGCCTTCCCCGAAGGTCTAAGAGGAAGCGCCGCCGGTCATGGGGCGCAAAAGGAACTTCAGCCCCAGAAAGACCGTGGTCAGCATGGCAATCAGTCCCAGTCCGCCGGGCTGTGCCTGATTGAACAGATACCCGCACCAGCTGCCCACGGCCGTACCCACCAATGCGGTAGCACCTACCAGAACGCCGCGCTTGATATCAATGTTTTTGTTCTTGCGGTAGGTGTTGGCCGTCAGCATGCTGGCCAGCACATCGGCGGCCAGGGCCACGGTAACGGCATCATAGCTGTCCCAGCCGCAAACGCCCACCAGCAGCGGCGTAATCACCACCGCCGCGGAAAGACCGGCCAATCCGGTGACAAGTCCCGCACCGATGCCGGCAATCAGATAAATCAGCCAAATGATCATCAAAACGCCTCCGGGAAACATCAATCTTCAAAACGAATCCATTTTATGGAAGAATGATGAAGTTTATATGAAGCGGCAGGAAAAGGAGTTGAAGCAAGGCATGAAATGCGGTATAATTAAACAAGGTAATTCTTCCCGCAAAACCATAGAATGAGGGACTGACATGGAGCTGATTTTACCCGCAATGATGAATACGCTGCTTGTTCTTCTGATTTATGTACTGGAGAAGTACACCGTCTGCAAAAAATTGCCGGGAAAGGCAAAGCAGGTTATCATCGGTGTGCTGTTTGGCGCGGTGGCGATTTTTGCCACCAACCACGGCATACCCCTCAAGGAAACGGTGGTAACACTGCGCAATGCCGCGCCGCTGTGTGCCGGTTTGATTTTCGGCGCCCCTGCCGGTTTGATCGCCGGCTTTATGGGCGGCCTGTACCGGCTGATTTGGGGCGTGGGTGATTACACCCGCATTGCCGCCGGTGTATCCACCATGCTGGTGGGCTGTCTGGCCGCGCTGCTGCGCAAGCTGATGTTCGATGACCGCAAGCCCAGCTGGGGCTATGGTGCGGGCATTGCCGTGGTCAGCGAAGCGGCCCACATGCTGATGATTTTCCTGCTCAACCGCCACGATGCCGCCAATGCCTTTGCCTATGTCCGCGGCGGATGCGTGCCCATGATGGCGGGCAACGCCATTTCCGTGGGTCTGGCGCTGCTGCTGGTATCGCTCATCAGCAAGGAAAAGAAAAAGACCGATGACCGGCAGAAGGGCATCGCCCAGACCTTCCAGACATGGCTGATGGTCTGCATTCTGGTGGCCTATCTGGTGACCAGTATCTTTACCTTCAACCTGCAGAGCAACATGGCCTGGACGGAAACCCAAAAGGTCATCAACCTTGCCCTGAACGATGTCCGGCAGGATGTCAACGATGCTTCCGACCGCCATCTGCTGCAGGTGGCGCGGAAAATCCGCTCGGAATACCTGAAGGACGATCAGTGGGACAGCAAAAAGCTGACCCGGCTGGCGCTGAAAAACGATGTGATTGAAATCAACATCGTCGACAAAAACGGTGTCATCGTATAGTCCACTCTGCCGACCTTCGTTGGCTATCACATGGACAGCGGCGAGCAGTCCCGGGAGTTTATGTGCATGCTGGAGGGCACGGAGGAGTACGCCCAAAGCTATCAGCCCATTGCCTACAACGGAGCCACCTCCCGCAAGTACGGTGCGGTCAGTCTGCCCGGCGGCGGCTTCCTGCAGGCGGGCTACTCCTATGCACAGTTCAAGCATGATGTGGATGAATACGTGTTCCAGGCGGCCAAGAACCGCCACATCGGCAACAGCGGCAAAATCATCATCTGCGACAGCGACTGGAATCTGATTGAGGACAGCAAGGGCCGTAACCTGATGGACATGATGGACGAGCCCGACAACATGCGCGAGGGTCAGGTTTACCGCACCCTGCTGGACGGGGAACCCTGCATGTTCTCCTATCTGCGCAGCGAGGGCTACTACATCGTGGGCACCCTCCCGGAAGCGGAAGCAGACTTCATGCGGGATGCATCCATCTATGTATCCATCCTGATGGAGATTCTGATTTTTGCCATGCTGTTCCTGCTGGTGTACTTCCTCATCAAGAAGGTCATCATCAATAACCTTCACAAAATCAACGCATCCCTTTCCGAAATTACAGACGGCAACCTGAACGTGCAGGTCAATGTCCGCACCAACGAGGAATTCTCCTCCCTGTCGGATGATATCAACTCCACCGTCAGCACCCTGAAGCGCTACATCGCCGAAACGGCGGCCCGCATCGACAAGGAATTGGAGTACGCCAAGCAGATTCAGCTGTCTGCCTTGCCCTCCAAGTTCCCGCCCTATCCCCAGCAGGACCGCTTCGACATCTATGCGCAAATGATTGCGGCGAAGGAAGTGGGCGGCGACTTCTACGACTTCTATCTGCTGGATGAGGATCGGGTGGCCATCCTTTGCGCGGATGTTTCCGGCAAGGGCATCCCGGCAGCGCTGTTTATGATGCGCGCCAAGACCATCATCAAGGAGCTGGCCGAGCGCAGGCTGGCGGTGAACGAAATCCTGACCCTGGCCAACGAAAAGCTGTGCGAGAGCAACGAATCGGCCATGTTCGTGACCGCATGGATGGGCATCCTTGACCTGACAACGGGCAAGCTGCAGTACGCCAATGCCGGACACAATCCGCCGGTGCTGCTGCAAAACGGCACCTTCACCTATCTCAAGTCCCGCCCCGGCTTTGTGCTGGCGGGCATGGAGGGCATCCGCTACCGCCTGAACGAAATGAACCTTGCCCCCGGCGATCGCATCTTCCTGTACACTGACGGCGTAACGGAAGCCACCGATGCAAAGGAGCAGCTGTATGGCGAAGAGCGGCTGCTGACCTACCTCAACGGCCATGCAGGGCTGAATGCGCATGACCTGCTTCATCAGCTGAAGGAGGATATCGACCGCTTTGTGGGCGATGCGCCTCAGTTCGATGACATGACCATGCTGATGCTGGACTACATGAAGGGAGGACAGGCCATGAAGGAAAAGACCTTCCCCGCAGATGCAAGGGCGCTGGGGGATGTGCAGGCGTTCCTGGAGGGCGAGCTGGAGCAGCTGGGCTGCCCCATGAAGCTGCAGATGGCCATCAGCATCGCCATTGAGGAGATATTCGTCAACATTGCCCACTACGCCTACAACGGCGAGGACGGCACCGCCAATGTGGGCATCGCCTATGATGAACCCACCGGCACCGTGACCTTCCGCTTCCGCGACCACGGCAAGCCCTTCAATCCGCTGGAGCATCAGGACCCGGACATCACCGCAAGCGTGGAGGAGCGTGACATCGGCGGCCTTGGCATCCTGATTACAAGAAAGACCATGGACAATCTGGAATACAGCTACGAGCATGGCGAAAATGTACTGACCATGCAGAAAAAGATTTTGTAAGGAGGACGATTCCCATGACCATTACCACTGAAAAGAACAACAACGCCGCAACCCTGAAGCTGGATGGCCGCCTTGATACGGCCACTGCTTCCACCCTGGAAACAGCACTGTTCCAGCTGGGGGATGAAATCAATCAGCTGACCCTCGACATGTCCGGCGTACAGTATGTATCCTCTGCCGGACTGCGCGTGCTGCTCAGCGCCCACAAGAAGTACCTCAACGCCGGCGGCCTCAAGCTGACCAATGTGTGCGAAGGCGTGATGGACGTGTTTGAAATCACCGGCTTTGCCGACTTCCTGGTGGTGGAATAAAACCAGCCCCGTACCGGCCATCAAGCCGGAGGAGCTGCTGGAGCGCATTTGAAAAGAGGCATCGGTTTTGTCGATGCCTCTTTTGCTGTTATTTACGTGAATAATATTCCATATGGATGGGCTTTTGCTCGATGAGCACCGTGTTGACATTCAGCTCCACGAAAATATCGTCGCAGACCTTGTGAACGGTGTCGATGTCCGTGCCGTTCATCACGCACATCAGGGTGAGTTCCCGCTTCATGGTGTTGGTTTCATCCAGCCAGCCGCCGGTGGCATCGATGATGGTATAGCCGCCCAGGTGACGGCTGAGGATGTTCTCCAGCTTGTCCTTGGCTTCTTCGGTGGAAAGCACCTGCGTGTAGGCATCCTTGTCGGTCAGGCCCACATAGACAAGGAAGCCGTCAGACTCATAGGCTGTCTGCTTGCGGGTCAGCAGCATGGTGCCAAATACTGCCGTGGCGCAGAGATTGACAATCAGCAGCAGGATGATGACAAGCTTGCCCTTACAGCGTTTCTTTTCCATAATCGATGCACACTCCTTTCAATTCGCTTGCTGTGTCACTTGCTGACGCCGCACAAGCTCCGCAAAGAAGCTGTCGGCGGCCATCAGCTGGTCATAGGTGCCGTCTTCGATGATTTTGCCCCTGTCCATTACCAGAATCCGGTCACAGTTGCGGATGGTAGACAGCCGGTGAGCGATGACAATCCTCGTGCACTTCAGCTGAGCCAGCGCATCGGATACCTTCTTTTGAGTGATGTTGTCCAGTGCCGATGTGGCCTCGTCAAACAGGAGGATTTTGGGCTTGGGCGCAATGGCCCGGGCGATGAGCAGCCGCTGGCGCTGACCGCCGGAGATGCCGCCCTGTCCCTCGGAGATGAAGGTATGCATGCCCATGGGCATTTCACGGATGTCATCCGCCACGCCGGCGGTTTCGGCGGCCTGCCATGCATCATCCAGTGTCAGCTTCGGGGCGGCAATGGTGATGTTGGAGAAAATATCACCCATGAACAGGCGGTCATTCTGCATCACGGTGCCGATGTGGCGGCGCAGGGACTTCAGGTCCAGTGCGGCAATATCCTGCCTGTCGTAATACACGGTGCCCCGCTGTGGCTTTTCAAAGCCCAGCAGGATGCGCATCAGGGTGGATTTGCCGCAGCCTGTTTTGCCCACAATGCCCACATACTGCCCCGGACGGATGGTCAGGGACAAATCGTCCAGCACATCGGGCATGTTGTCCTGATAACGGAAGGACACATGGCTCAGCTCAATGCCGCCGCGAAGGGAGGTGACCATCCGGCGGCTTTTACCCACCTCCGGCACGACTGCCAGCATGGGGGCAATCATGTTCAGCAGGGGCTTGACTTCCGCATTGGTATAGGCAATGTCTGCCAGCGCGGCAAATGCACCGGAGAGCATGCCATAGGCGGCGAAGAACGCCAAGTATTCCGCCTGTGTGATGCCGGAGGCAAGGGCCAGACAATACATCACCAGCGTACCGGCAAGGGTCACGGCGGCGGTGATTGCATCCCGCAGGGTGAGGAAAGCGGGAACATTGTACAGGTTTTTGGCGGCCTTGATGTATTGCTCGCTCCACTTGGAAAAGGCGCGCTTTTCACTGCCGGAAACGCGAATCTTCGTCAGGCCGTTCATCAGCGCCAGCACCAGACCGCTCTCCTTGGTGCTTTCTGTCACATACTGTTCAAAATAGCGGGCGCGGATGAATCCGGCAGTAAGCTGAATCATGAAGGTAACAAGGATGACCAGCACCGCCGGGAACATCAGCGCAGGGGCGAATTTCGCCAGCTGGATGACGTACATCAGCGCGAATACGGAGGACAGTGCCAGGGTGAACAGGGCGCTGAACAGCCGCTCTGCCAGCACCCTTGCGCAGGTGATTCGCCCGGACAGCTCGCCCGCACCGTATTGCTTGAAAAATGATGCCGGCAGGGACAGCAGCCGCATCATCAGCGCACTTTCTGCGGCGGATGATATGCCGGCGGTGATGTCCGTCAGCATGATGCGCTTGACCAAATCAATCAGCGCCATGGCCAGCCGCACACACAGCATGGACAGGACCGCGCCTGCGAGCAGCGCGATGCTCTTGTCTGCCAGCACCTTGCTGTAAAGGAACGCGGTCACCACGGGAATCAGCAGCCCCAGCAGGGTCATCAGCAGGGTGGCCGCCGCCATGCGGAGAAAGTCCTTCAGCTGCAGCTGGCGGAACAGATACAGCACATAATCCGCGGCGGTCATCTTCTCCTGCGGCATGGGCTGATAAAAGCAGATGGCCGGGGCGGCGATGGTATCCGCGTTTGCTTTGGTGATTCTGATTCGTTTGCCGGTGGCACTTTCCCGATAATAATATCCGCGGGCTCTGCCGGGAATCAGGGCGATGACGGTACCGTCCTGCGTAGCGGCCAGCATGGCACCGGTGGCATGGGTGTACCAGTCACCGGTGAGGGAAACGGTGCGGTGCATGATGCCGGAGGGGCGCAGCAGGTATTCCAGCATTTCCTCCGTATCCGTGATGGAATCGGGGATTTCAGGGGGCTTGACATGGTAATAGCGCAGGATTTCATCCATGGCCTGCCCCACCAGCTCGCGGCTGCCGGGGGCGGAGCCGGTATAGGGCTTTCCCTCGGCCATGGCATCCATCCGGGCCATGGCATCATCGTACAGCTGATTATCTCTGTGGATGCGCTGCTTGATTTGTTCTTCAACCCAACTCATGTGCGCCTCCTCAATCGTTCATAATCAGCTGCTGATAGATGCCGCCGCCGGCCATCAGCTCGCCATGGGTGCCCCGCTCGATAATCCTGCCGTGGTCCATCACCAGAATCTGGTCACAGTCCCGGATGGTGGACAGGCGGTGGGCAATCACCAGACAGGTGATGCCCCGGTCGCGGATGGCGTTGACCACATCGAACTCTGTTTTGGCATCCAGCGCAGAGGTGGCCTCATCCATGATGATCATGGTGGGGTCCTGGGCCAGCACCCGGGCAATTTCCAGCCGCTGGCGCTGACCGCCGGAGAAGTCACGGCCGCCCTCTGACATTTTATAACGGTAGCCCTCATTCCGCTGCATAATCACATCATGCATGCTGGCATCCCGGGCGGCGAGAATCATCTCAAAATCCTCGATGGTGGTGTCCCACATCTTGATGTTGTTGGCGATGGTATCCTCAAACAGGGTGATGTCCTGATCCACCACCGCCAGCGAGCCGGTGAGCACACTGCGGTCAATCTCCGTCAGCGGCTTGCCGTCCAGCAGGATTTCGCCGCTCCAGGGCTGATACAGGCCGGAAATCAGCTTCGATACCGTGGACTTGCCGCAGCCGGAGGCACCCACCAGCGCAATCTTTTCACCGGGCTTGACCGTCAGGCTCAGGTCCTCAATCAAGGGCTTTGCAAGGGGAGAGTAGCCGAAGGTCACATGGCGCAGCTCGATTTCGCCCCGGAGCTTTTCCGGTGCTTCGCAGGATGCGCTCTGCTGTGCACACATCTTGTCGGCAGGGTACTCCATCACATCCTCAATGCGCTCCATGCTGCTGCGCATCTCCCGCAGGGCGCTGCCGGAGAAGGCAATGCGGGTGACGGGGTTCATGAAGGACATCAGAAAGCCCTGAAACGCAAACAGCATGCCCACGGTCATATCGCCGCGGATAATCAGACGCAAACCAAGGAACAGAATGCCCATATCCACCGCAATGGACACGGCGTTCATGCTGAGGGTGTACAGATTCTCCAGATTGCGGCTTTTCAGGTTCTGATTGTGGACTGCCGCCTGACAGCCCGCCCATTTGGCGAAAAAGCCGCTTTCTGCGCCGCTGGACTTGATGGTTTCAATCATCTCCATGCCGGATACGGTGGCGGAATCCAGCTTGGCCTCGTTGCGCAGGTTTAGCCGGGAGATGTTTTCCCGCTTGCCGGACAGATGCCGGTTCATCAGCAGATGCACGGCCATGCCGCCGATGCCGATGAGCGCCAGCACCCAGCTGGTGCGGAGCATAATCGCCAGATACACCACAGCCAGCGCTCCGTCGATCACGATGGGGGCCATGGTGTCAATCAGCGTAAAGGCGATGCTTTCATTGCTGCGCTTGCGGCCGAGGATATCACCGGACATGCGCTGGGAGAAAAAGTACACCGGCATCTGCAGAATGTGCTGCATAAAGCCTGCGTTGGCTTTCACGGCATAGCGGCCCATCAGCCGCAGGGAATACCGAGCCTGATAGCCTCTGGCCACCACGGTCACCACTGCCAGCAGCAGGAACAAAAGCAGAAACAGGGGAGCGGCCTTTTGCTGCTGCTTCCCCAGAAGGTTATCCATAAAATATTGGGCAAAAAACGTATGCGCAATGCCCACCAGCCCTACCAGCACCGCCAGCGATGCCGTAACGGCGATGTGCTTTCCGGCGCCCCTCAGATGCTCGCGGATGTACGCTGCTGTCTTCTTTTTTCTGCCGCCAATGGTAAAGTGCTCGCCCGGTGTCATCATCAGGCAGATGCCGGTGAAGGCCTGACTGAATTCCTCCATGGGGATTTCAACGGTGCCACGGGCCGGGTCATTGATGACAGCCGCATTTTTGCGGAAGCCGCACAGCACCACAAAGTGGTTGAACTGCCAGTGGATAATGCAAGGGAAGGCGCCGTTTTTCTTCAGTGCCTCCGGCTCGATGCGGATGCCCTTGGCCGTCATGCCATAGCTGCGGGCGGCAAGGAGCAGGTTTTTGGCATTGGAGCCGTCCCGGGATACGCCGCAGTCTGTGCGGACCTTGTCCAGCGGAACCCATTTGCCGTAGCAGGCCAAAATCATGGCCAGACAGGCGGCACCGCACTCCAGCGCCTCCAGCTGCAAAATCACCGGCACGCGGACAACGCTGCCGGATGCGGATTTTTTGATAAAGCTCATTCTGCTGTGCTCCCTTCCGTGATGGATGGGGCCGGATGCAGCGCGGTGTATGCGGTATATCCCCAGCAGGCCGCGCCGAAAAGCAGCACCGCGGCTGCCGCGGCAATCAGCCATCGGGGAACCGGGGTGCGGCGCAGGTACTCATCCGAATCCTCCGGGGATGCGATGCGGTCCAGGCTGGCCTTGCGAAACAGAGATTCGTTCATGGGAAACACCTCCGTTTGTCATCAGCCAAGAGCCAGGGACAGCTCCTTGAGCACTTTTTCGTGCAGCCGCTTAATCTGGCCGTAGGGGCGGTTCATCTTGACGGCGATGTCCTTCAGGGTAACGCCGCCGTAGTAATACAGGATAATCAAATCCCGCTTTTCCTGGGGCATGGTGGACAGGGCATCAGCCAAACGGCCCTGCATGTCCTTCTGGACAATCTCCTCGGTAAAATCCGGGGTGATTTCGTCCGCCACCTGCTCGGGCAGCTCTTCGGTCTGCCGGTAGCTCATGGATTTGTAATAATTGCACACGGTGTTATGGGTGATGGTATAAATCCAGGTGGAAATGGATGCCTTTGTTTCGTCAAAGGTATCCCACTTTTGAAAGACCTTCACAAACACGTTCTGCGCCAGATCCTCCGCTTCATCATACCGGCTGATTTTGGAGCGCACATAACGCAATACCTTGGGATAATATTCCGAATAAATCTTTTCCTGATCCATGCTGCCTCCTGCTATTTAAGAGGAAATAATTCGTCACAATTATATCAAATCCGGATGAAATTGACAACACGGTCGCAGGCTGCATAACACAAAAAATGCCCCTCCGGCGTTTGATGCCGGAGGGGACAGGGACAGCGGTGATTATTTATCGGCTTTATCGAGGATGGAGCGCAGGGCATCGGCGCTCTGACGGGCCTGCTCGGGGCTGCCGGCGGCATTGACGAACATCAGGTCATCGTCACTAAGCTCTGTGCCGGCGGAATAGCGGCTCATGGTGTCGTTAATCAGGCTGCTCAGTCTGCTGTCGGGGGAGAATGACTGGTAGTTGAAAATGCCTCTCAATTTCTTATCCATCGTATATCATCCTTTCTTCAGGTGGAGGTTGTTTTTGTGTTTCGCCCTTTTATACAGCCGAAACGGTGTCAGGGCCGCATAAATTAAAAAATTTTTTTGATTTATTTTAACAGCCGGGAGATGCCTTGTCAATCCGAGCCTTTTCTGCGGCACTCAAACCCTTAAAAAACCAAATGCGACATTGCACCGCGCGCTTGAAAATGTTACAATGATGACATCAGATGTACCCCAAACGGTGCAATTCATTGGAGGAATGACAAATGAAAAGAATTCTGTCTCTGGTGCTGGCTTTGGTGCTGGTGCTGTCCATGACCACAGCCTTTGCCGGTACAAAGCTGAACAACGGAGGAAGCAGCAGCCTTTCCTCCATTCCGCCGTTCAAGTTTGAACACATGAAGAAGGGCTTTGGCCGCGGAACCTGCCCGGTGTATTCCGCACCCTATACGGATGCCTATCGTGCCGCTAACGGCAAGGCTTGTGTGGATACCAACAGCTACATCGATGTGGGCGGCTTTGACGAGCGCGGCTGGATGATTGTCCGCTACGAGACCAACAAGGGCCAGTGGCGCGTGGGCTGGATTCCCCCCAAGTATGTCAAGGGTGTCAGCACCAAGATGGCCCCGCACTTCACCTCCATCGAAATGGTGGCTGATGAAACCCTGTATGTTACCGATGACAACCTGTCCACCTTCAACAAGAACCGCTGCTTTGCCACCATCGACCCCGGCGAAAACTACTATGTGGTGGGCCGCTACAACTATCATGGTGACTGGTGGTACGTGGAGTTTGATCTGGAAGGTCAGGTTGCCCGCGGCTTTACGCCGGTCAAACAAAAACCAACAGACAGGCACAAAAAGAAGCGTCCGATGTCGGGCGCTTCTTTCAGTTAATTCTCATTGTCCTTCCGTTCCTTCTTCATCATGGCAAGATTCAGGAAGTTTGCTGCCGCAGTGCACAGCAGGGCAAGCGTCAGGGACAGATAATCGTTCCAGTCGGTCAGCAGATTTATCAGCAGAAACGAAAGCCCTGCCACGACCAGGATGAGGACAATCACGCGCTGGATATTCATGGGGCATCCCTCCGTTAAACAGCCTCGGGCATCAGGATGGCGGCAATGATGTAGCCCACAATGCCGCTGCCGCCGATGGCACACAACAGCACCGCGGCCAGCCGCACCAGCGTGGGATCGATGGAGAAGAACTCGGCAAGTCCCCCGCATACGCCGAAAATCATTCTGTTGCCCTTGGAGCGATAAACCTTCTTTGTCATCATCAAATCATCCTTTCATGAATTAAATCTTTTGTTTGTTGACATGGTTATTGTAGCAGAGACGGCAAAAAAGAAATAGGCACAATTTGCAGTCGGTTGTGTCAAAAATACAGAAAATGCAAATGTCTCCCGCCGAGCGACCTGTATGAGGGCAATGTATGGTATCATCATCATGTCAACAGAAATAAAACGACCTTGTATAGGAGGCAGCAACATGCTCGGTGCAATTATCGGCGATATCGCAGGCTCCCGCTTTGAATTCAACAACATCAAGACCAAGGAATTTGACTTGCTTTCCCGCAGCTGCTGGTTTACCGATGATTCGGTGATGACCATTGCGGTGGCGCATGCAATTCTGCAGTGCAATGGCGACTGGACGAACCTTTCACAGCAGACGGTGAAAAGCATGCAGCTCATCGGACGGCACTATCCCCACTGCGGCTATGGCGGAAGGTTTAAGACATGGATGTTTTCCGACAATCCTCAGCCCTACAACAGCCTTGGCAACGGTGCCGCCATGCGGGTGAGCGCGGCTGGCTGGGCGGCATCCTCTCTGGAGGAATGCAAGACGCTGGCCCGGAAGGTAACCGAAGTGACCCACAACCATCCCAAGGGACTGAAGGCGGCAGAGGCCGTGGCGGTGGCCATCTACATGGCAAGAACCGGCGCGGACAAGCAGACCATCATTGACTGCATCAACCGGGACTACTACCGGCTGGATTTCACCATCGACCAGATTCGCCCAACCTACACCTTTGATGTCACCTGTCAGGGCAGTGTGCCTCAGGCGCTGGAGGTGTTTGCAGAGGGCAATGATTATGAGGATGTCATCCGCACCGCTGTGTCCCTTGGCGGTGACTGCGACACCATTGCCGCCATTGCCGGCAGCGTGGCCGAGGCATACTACGGGGTTCCGCAGACATTGCGGGAAAAGGCGCTGGATTACTTCCTTGACCCCGGCCCGGCAAGAATTGTGCGGGAGTTTGAACAAAAGTACGGCATGAAGCTTGCGAAATAATGAAAATCGACACAGGTGCGGCAGGAAAATTGTAAAAGAAATTTTTCCTGCCGTGCCTTTTCAAATGCCTGAAAATCATTTGACTTTTTTATGCAATTGAATGTATAATTGGCTATATGAGCAAATGAAAGTGAGGTGGCAGCGGGTGGACGGTCAGGACAGTATAGGACGAAGACGCGCTGCCGCCGTTTTTGTCCGGGCATAACGGTGTAAATGGTTCCGGCAGCTCTGTTCGTTATCCTGTATTGGTCACAAGTGGAAGCGCAATCACGCCCTGACATACCGGTCGAGGGTGTTTTGGTGTGCTTGCTTTCCGGAAGAAAAATGACAGTGCGGAGGCGAAGCGGATGAATAAAATTGAAAACGAAGAAGAACTGATGAAGCAACAGCCGAATATAGAGGAAACCGACGAAGAACCGATTGCGGCGGCAGAGGTGCCGGAGGAGCCGGAAGAGGAAGCCCCGGAGCGCCCTGACTACGATGCGGAGCTTGTGGCGCTGATTCGCAGCGACCTGCCCGACCGGGAGAAGCACGAGCGCCTCAACGATTATCACGAAAATGATATCGCGCAGATTCTCCACCTTTTGTCGGCGGAGGAACGGAACGAGCTGTACCGCATCCTTGGCCCGGACAAGGCGTCCGAGGTGTTTGCGTACGTTGAAAATCCTGCCGAGTATCTGGCCGGCATGGACATCGAGCGTGCGGCGGACATTCTGGAAAACATGGACGCGGACGATGCCATCGATACCCTGTAGGAACT
Organism: Clostridia bacterium; assembly: GCA_030526225.1. Classification (GTDB taxonomy): domain Bacteria; phylum Bacillota; class Clostridia; order Christensenellales; family Aristaeellaceae; genus JAUNDF01. Next base: position 8,119 of record JAUNDF010000012.1, on the reverse strand, counting down.
GGATGAGGCACAGCAGGAGGCCATCATTGCCCGCATGGATGCGGAGGCTCGCCATGACATCGCCATGATTCAGTCCTACGATGATGATGAGATTGGTTCCCGCATGACAACCAACTACATCACCATCCGTCGGGGGGTTACCGTGCGTCAGGCTATGCGTTCCGTGGTGGAGCAGGCGGCCGAGAACGATAACATGATGACCATCTATGTTTTGGATGGGGAAGAGGAGTTCTACGGGGCCATCACCCTGCAGGACCTGATTTGCGCCCGGGAGCACGATGATCTGGAATCGCTGATTGTGACCAGCTACCCCTTTGTGTATGCGAAGGAAAACATCAGCGAGTGCATCGAACAGCTGAAGGAATACAGCGAGGACTCCATCCCTGTGCTGGATATGGAAAAGCACCTGCTGGGCGTTATTACCTCTCAGGACCTGGTGGAGGTCGTGGATGAAGAGATGGGCGAGGACTACGTCCGTTTCGCAGGTCTGACCGCTGAAGAAGATTTGAAGGAGCCGCTGCTGCAGTCCCTGAAAAAACGCACACCGTGGCTGCTGACGCTGATGCTGCTGGGCCTTCTGGTATCCAGCGTGGCCGGCATCTTTGAGGGCGTGGTGGCCCAGTTGGCCACCGTGGTGGCCTTCCAGAGCATGATTCTGGGCATGGCCGGCAACGTGGGCACCCAGTCTCTGGCAGTGACCATCCGCGTGATTGCTGACGAATACGCCATCACCGGCAAGGAGAAGCTGGGTCTTGTGTTTAAAGAGGGTCGCACCGGCTTCACCTGCGGTGCCATACTGGGGCTGATGTCCTTCGGGTTTGTGGGGCTGTATCTGTGGCTGCTGAAGGGCAATTTGCCGGGCTTCAGCTTTTTGGTCAGCGGCTGCATCGGCATTGCCATGCTGGTGGCCATGACGGTTTCCAGCATCATGGGCACAGTCATCCCTTTGTTTTTCAAAAAGGTGGGTGTTGACCCGGCGGTAGCTGCAGGTCCGCTGATTACCACCGTGAATGACCTGGTGGCTGTGGTCACCTATTATGGCCTTGTGTATCTGCTGCTGATTCAGGGCATGCATCTGGCAGGCTGAGGGAAAGGAGGAACTGTCAACCATGGATGAAAACGAAAAGATTCAGGACGAGCTGTTCGACAACGAGGAAGAGAACAAGCTGGAGGAGGAAGAAGAGGAAGAAGCCTTCGAGCGCCCCGACTACGAGCACGAGCTGGTTGAAATCCTCCGCAGCGATCTGCCGGAAGCGGAAAAGAAGGAGCGGCTGGGCGATTACCACGAAAATGACATCGCCTCCGCTCTGGAGCTGCTGACACCTGAGGAACGCCAGCAGCTGTATGATTTGATGGATGCCGAAACGGTATCCGAGGTTATCGCCTACGCCGAGGATGCCGGTGAGTATCTGGCGGAAATGGATGTGGAGCAGGCCGCCGACGTGCTGGAAAACATGGACGCCGACGATGCTGTGGACATTCTGGATGAGCTGGACGAAGAGCAGAAGCAGGAAATCTTCCTCCGCATGGATGCCGAAAGCCGCCGGGACATCGCCATGATTGAGTCCTTCGACGAGGATGAAATCGGTGCCCGGATGACCACCAACTACATCGCCGTGCCCCGGGGCAGCACCATCCGGCAGGCCATGAAGGCAGTGGTGGAGCAGGCGGCTGACAACGACAACCTGATGACCATCTACGTATTGGAAAAGGACCGCACCTTCTACGGCGCCATTACGCTGCAAAGCCTGTTCATGGCCCGGGAATGGATGGATCTTGAAACGCTGATTATCACCTCCTACCCCTTTGTGTACGCCGCGGAAACCATGGCTGAGTGCATGGAGGAACTGAAGGAATACAGCGAGGACTCCATCCCCGTGCTGGACAAGGACAAAAAGCTGCTGGGCGTTATCACCGCACAGGACCTGGTGGAGGCCGTTGACGAAGAACTGGGCGAAGACTACGCTCGTTTGGGCGGCCTGACCGCAGAGGAAGACCTGAAGGAGCCGCTGGTGCAGTCGCTGAAAAAGCGCGTGCCGTGGCTGCTGGTGCTGATGGTTCTCAGCCTGCTGGTATCCACTGTGGTGGGCTTGTTTGAACCGGTGGTGGCCAAGCTGGCAGTGGTGGTGGCCTTCCAGTCACTGGTGCTGGATATGGCCGGCAACGTAGGCACCCAGTCCCTGGCGGTGACCATCCGCGTTTTGAGTGATGAAACCGACCTGACCGGCAGGCAGAAATTCGCCTTCATGCTGAAGGAAGCGCGGACGGGCCTGACCTGCGGCTTCCTGATGGGCCTGATTTCCGTGGTTTTCTGCGGATTGTATATCAACTTCACCAAGGATTACTCTCTGGGCTTCAGCTTTGCGGTATCCGGGTGCATCGGGCTGGCCATGATGCTGGCCATGACCGTTTCCAGCATCACCGGCACCTGCATCCCCATGTTCTTCCAGAAGGTGGGCGTTGACCCGGCTGTGGCCTCCGGTCCGCTGATTACCACCGTCAATGACCTGGTGGCTGTGGTCAGCTACTATGGGCTGGCCTTCCTGCTGCTGATTCAAACCCTTCATCTGGCAGGGTAAATGCCTGAAAAGACCATACAGAAAAAGAACAATGGCCGCGGCGATTCCTTTGGTTGACAACGCGGCCTGCATCATGGTAATATACCCATGGAACTGAATATATGTTTTGTCAGAGGCGCATCAGACAAAAGTACCTGCAGGGAGGGCCGGGAAGCCCGGAGAGCGGCAGGGAAAGGGAATGATGCCGAAAGCGCAGATGGCCCGCATCTGTGACTTGGACGCCCGGGGAATACCCGTGCGGCTGTCATCGGGCGATTGCCCGGCGGAGTGCTGATATCAAATGACTTTGTATGTCTGTGTACAACACCGCCGGCTCTGCTCGCGGTGTTTTTTATAAAGAAGGAGAGTAGAAACATGGAACAGTATCGTGTTGGTATCGTTGGTGCCACCGGCATGGTGGGTCAGCGCTTCATTTCTTTGCTGCAGGGCCATCCCTGGTTTAAGATTACGGCTTTGGCTGCATCTGCCCGCAGTGCCGGCAAGACCTATGCCGAGGCGGTGGAAGGCCGCTGGGCCTTCGATTGGCCCATCCCCGAAGGCGTGCGCGACATGGTCATTGTGGATGCAAACGATATTGATGCCATGGGCAAGCAGGTGGACTTTGTCTTCTGCGCCGTGGATATGAAGAAGGACGAAATCCGCGCCCTGGAGGAAAACTACGCCAAGCACGAGATTCCCGTGGTTTCCAACAACAGCGCCTGCCGCGGCGTGAAGGATGTGCCCATGGTGGTGCCGGAGCTGAATGCCGCCCACATTGAGGTCATCGAGACCCAGCGCAAGCGTTTGGGCTGCAAGAAGGGCTTCATTGCCGTAAAGCCCAACTGCTCCATCCAGAGCTATGTCCCCGCCCTGACCCCCCTGATGGACTTTGAGCCCGAAAAGATCAGCGTGTGCACCTATCAGGCCATCAGCGGCGCCGGCAAGACCTTCAAGACCTGGCCTGATATGGTGGATAACGTGATTCCCTACATTGGCGGTGAGGATGAGAAGAGCGAGCAGGAGCCCCTCAAGATTTGGGGCAAGGTGGAGGATACCGAGGAGGGCCGCGTGATTGTCAACGCCAAGGCCCCCGTGATTTCCGCCCAGTGCCTGCGTGTAGCCGCCAGCGACGGCCACATGGCTGCCGTGTCCGTTTCCTTCAAGAACAAGCCCACCAAGGAAGAGATTCTGGCTCGCTGGAACAACTTCGAGACCGAGGCCCAGCGCCTGAACCTGCCCAGCGCACCCAAGCCCTTCCTGCAGTATTTTGAGGATCCCACCCGTCCCCAGACCCGTCTGGATCGTGACTTCCAGAACGGCTTCGGCGTGTCCATCGGCCGCCTGCGGGAGGATACCATCTTCGATTACAAGTTTGTGTGCCTCAGCCACAACACGGTCCGCGGCGCTGCCGGCGGCGGCATCCTGACTGCCGAGCTGCTGTGCGCCAAGGGCTATATCGAGCACCGCGCCTGATACAAAAACAAATCCAGCATAACCCCGGGGTTCCCGATGGGTGAACAGCCTTTCGGGAACCTTCGCAATTGATACAGTCCAAGGAGGACCGGCTATGAATCCTTTGTTTACCGGATGTGCAACTGCCCTCATTACTCCCTTTAAGAACGGTTCTGTTGACTGGGATGCACTGGACCGCATCGTTGACAATCAGATTGAAAATGGCATTGCCGCCCTGGTTGCCGCCGGCACCACCGGCGAGCCTGCCACCATGACCTGGGAAGAACACCTGAATGTCATCAAGCGCATCGTCAAGCGCGCAGACGGCCGTGTGCCTGTGATTGCCGGTACCGGCAGCAACTCCACCGCCGAAGCCATCGAGGCTGCCAAGTTTGCCAGCGACACCGGTGCCGCTGCCCAGCTGGTGGTGACCCCCTATTACAACAAGACCAGTCAGGCCGGTCTGGTGGCACACTTCAACGCCATCGCCGATGCGGCTGACCTGCCTGTCATCGTGTACAATGTGCCCAGCCGCACCGGTCTCAATCTGGGTGTCAACGCCCTGAAGGAAATTGTGGCTCACCCCAACATCATCGCCGTGAAGGAAGCCAACGACAATGTGGGCGAGGCCATGGACAAGGTCCGCGTCTGCGGTGACAAGGTGGCCTTCTATTCCGGCAATGATGACCTGATTGTCCCCCTGATGTCCTGCGGCTTCCAGGGTGTAATCTCCGTGCTGAGCAACGTGATGCCCGCCGAAACGGTGAAGATGTGCAATCTGGCGCTGGAGAACAACTACCACGCCGCATCTGCCATGCAGCTGAAGCTGCTGCCCTTCATCCGTGCCCTGTTCAGCGAAACCAGCCCCATCCCCGTTAAGGCTGCCATGAGCAAGCTGGGCTGGTGCGAGGAAGAACTGCGTCTGCCGCTGGTGCCCATGCAGGATAACACCCGTGCCAACCTGTATGCCATCATGCAGGAACTGAATCTGATTTAAGGAGCAACTGCCATGAAAATCTGGATCAGCGGTGCGCTGGGCTTTATGGGCCGCGAAGTGGCATCAAGAGCCGAAAAGGAAAGCATTGAAATTGTCGGCGGCATTGATGTGGCTCAGGGCGATTGCGCCTTCCCCCTGTACCGCAGCTTTGACGAAGCCCCTGTGACGGGCGATGTCATCATCGATTTTTCCCGCCCCGACAGCCTGGACAGCATCCTCCGCTATGCTGTCAGCAACAACATCCCGGCTGTGCTGTGCACTACTGGCTATACCGATGAACAGCTGGAGAAGATTCGCGAGGCCTCTGAGAAGGTGGCGGTGTTCCGCTCCGGCAACATGAGCCTCGGCATTGCCCTGCTGTGCAGCCTGTGCAAAAAGGCCGCCAAGGTGCTGGGCAGTGACTACGATGTGGAAATTGTGGAGATGCACCACAACCGCAAGGTGGATGCCCCCAGCGGCACAGCTTTGATGCTGGCCGATGCGGTGAAATCTGCCCGGGATGAGGAGCTGGAAATGATGTGCTCCCGCCATGGCCGCGACAGCAAGCGCAAGCCCAACGAAATCGGCATCCATGCCGTGCGCGGCGGTACGGTGACTGGTGAGCATGAGGTGATGTTCCTCGGTGCCAGCGAGCGCATTTCCATCAGTCACAGTGCTGAAAACCGCTCCCTGTTTGCCACCGGTGCGCTTCGTGCCGCCGCTTATATGGCCGGCCGTGAACCGGGCCTGTATAACATGGACGATGTCATCGGCGAACTGTAAATTTATTAAGGGCCGGTATCCGAAAGGGTGCCGGTCCTGTTTTGCGGGATGCGGAAAAGCAATCCGGCGTTGACAGCAAAAACGGCATAGATTATAATATAATAAGAATGTTATCATCAGGACAAATGTCCTCGGGAAGGGAAGGGCTTTCTTATGAATTGGGAAGAACGCGCCTCTATTGCTATTGAGCAGCTGCTGATGTATGCTGAAAGAAAAAATCTGATTGAATCCGTGGATGTGCCTTATTGCCGCAATCTTCTGCTGGACGTGATGGGCATGGAGCTGCCCTGCGAGGTGCAGACGGAAGACACCATGAACGAAACCGCCACGCTGCTGGTGGGTGCGCTGTGTGACCTTGCACAGGAGAAGGGCCTCATCGGGGAGATGAGCTACGAGCGCGAGCTGTTCTCAGCCCGGGTGATGGGCTGTGTAACGCCCTCTCCGGCCATGGTGCGCCGCAGCTTCAGCGATGCCGTAGCCGCCGGTGATGCCCGCAAGGCCACGGATGATTTCTACAACATGTGCCGCGACAGCGACTACATCAAGGTGGATGCCATCGCCCAGAATGTACGCTTCTTTGAGCAGACCAAGGCCGGCGAGCTGGAAATCACCATCAACCTGTCCAAGCCTGAAAAGGACCCCAAGGAAATCGCCAAGCTGAAGAATGCCCCCTCCATCGGCTATCCCAAGTGCATGCTGTGCGTGGAGAATCCCGGCTATGCAGGCCGCAGCAATTTCCCTGCCCGGCAGAACCACCGCATTGTACCCATCAAGCTGGATGGCGCCGACTGGTTCATCCAGTATTCTCCCTATGCCTACTATTCCGAGCACTGCATCGTGTTCAACAGCAAGCATGTGCCCATGAAGATTGACCGCGGCACCTTCTGCCGTCTGTTCGATTTCGTGGGTCAGTTCCCCCACTACATGCTGGGCAGCAACGCCGACCTGCCCATCGTGGGCGGCTCCATCCTCAGCCATGACCACTTCCAGGGCGGCAATTATTCCTTCCCCATGGACAAGGCGCCTGTGAAGTTTGAGATGACCAGCCCTGTTGCCGGTGTCAAGGCCTCCGTGCTGGATTGGCCCATGTCCTGTCTGGTGCTGGAGGGCAAGGAGCCGGAGAAGATTATCGATCTGGCTGAAACCGTGCTGAAGGCATGGCAGGGCTACTCCGACCCCGCATGTGATGTGTATGCCGAGACGGAGGGCAACCCCCACAACACCATCACCCCCATTGCCCGCAAGCAGGGTGATACCTATCGTCTGGCACTGGTGCTGCGCAACAACCGCACCAGCGAGGAGCATCCCCTGGGCATCTTCCATCCCCATGCCCCTCTGCACCACATCAAGAAGGAAAACATCGGCCTGATTGAGGTGATGGGCCTGTTCATTCTGCCCGGCCGTCTGAAGACGGAAATCGAGCTGCTGTGCGACTACATGACCGGCGAAAAGCCCATGGTTCGCCCCGATGCCGCCGATCCCTGCGAGAAGCACTTCGACTGGCTGGAGGATGTGGTGGCCCGCAACGGCATCCATGCCGACCGCGAGGAAAGCCGCGCCATCCTCCGCAAGGAGATTGCCGATGTCTGCGCACAGGTGCTGGCAGATGCCGGTGTGTTCAAGCAGGATGGAAACGGCATTGCCGGCATGAAGCGCTTCCTGACAAGCGTTGGCTTTGCCGAATAAGAGATAAAACCATAACGATTCCGATACGCTCAGCGGAAGGCTGGGCGTATCTTTTATGAGGGATGAACCGCCATGCTCACATTGATTGTCAACCCCACCGCCGGAACCGGCTATGCGCTGAAGGTGGAGCAGCGCCTTCGCAGTCTGCTGGAAAGCAAACGCATCGCTCACCGCATTCTCCATACCGACAGGCCCGGCCATGCCACAGCGCTTGCGCGGGAAGCGGCGCAAAGCAATGACAGCGATGCGGTTGTTGCCGTGGGCGGTGACGGTACCGCCTTTGAGGTTGCCTGTGGTCTGGCTGATACGGACACGGCGCTGGGCATCATTCCGGCGGGGACAGGCAACGACTTTATCAAGTCCGTGGGCATCCCCAGGGATCCGGAGCAGGCGCTGGATTTCATCCTGAAGCACAAGGCCCGACCGGTGGATTTCGGCTCCATGAATGACCGCGCCTTTATCAATGTATGCGGCACCGGCTTTGATGTGACGGTGCTGGAAAACATGCAGGAGGCAAAAAAGAAGTTCCGCGGCATGCTGCCCTATCTCATCGGGGTGGTGAAAGCCATCGTGCTCTACAAGCCCGTGCATGTCCGCCTGACCATTGACGGCAATGCCGTCAACTTAAGCCCCTCAACCCCTCTGGTTAAGCGGGAATTTCTGA
>JAUNDF010000011.1:3145-36756 GCA_030526225.1 Clostridia bacterium | reverse complement strand
ATACCGACTGCAGCTACCATCAAGGTATCAGTGATAGACAATGTCATGGCTTACACATTCCTTTCCGTCACAGCGGCAGGTTGCCGTGCTTCTTGGGAGGATTGCTTTCGCGCTTGGATGCCAGCATCTCGATAGCGGCGATTACATACTTGCGGGTTTCAGCAGGATCAACTACATCGTCAATCAGGCCAGCCTTGGCAGCATTGATGCCATCAGCCACGTTGGCAGCATAATCAGCTTCCACATCGGCGCGGGCCTTGCCTGCCTTCAGCTCGTCAGCACACAGCACCTGAGCGGCGGCAGCGGGGGTCAGGGCGGAAATCACAGCACCGGGCCATGCATAGGTCATATCAGCACTGCCCTTTGCAGCCATAGCGATGTAGCTCTGGCCAATGGCGTTGCCAACAACCACGCTAACCTTGGTGCAGGTTGCTTCAGCATAAGCATACAGCAGCTGAGCGGTGGTAATCATGGTCCAGGACTGAGCCTTCACATCCGGTACAGCAACGCCCTTGCTGTTGATCAAAGAAACAACAGGCAGAGAGTAGCAATCGCAGAAGCGGATGAAGCGGGCAGCCTTGGCAGCAGCGGCGGGGGCCAGCATGCCTTCGTTGACGGAAGCATCGGAAACAACCAGGCCAACACTGTAGCCGCCGATGCGGGTCAGTGCAACGCGGATTTCCTTGCCCCACTGGCTGTACAGCTCAACATAAGCGCCTTCATCAGCCATGGCAGCCATCAGACCGGCTGCATCAGCGGCATCGATTTCGGGCAGGACACGGTTGAGGTCATCAGCATCCACAACGGGAGCATCCTCAGCATTGCTGCCGGGCAGCAGGTCCAGAACCTGCACAGCCAGAGCGATAGCAGCATCCTCATCAGCGGCAGTCAGTGCAACACCGCCCTGCTCTGCCATCACCTTGGCACCGCCGGCGGTTTCATCGTTGAAGGTCTTGCCGGATACGGCGCTCATAACCTGAGGACCGTAAACCATCATGCTGCCAACCTTTTCAGCCATGATGCTCACATCAGCCAGCTGTGCAATCAGAGCAGCACCGCCAATGGCAGGACCCAGCACAACAGCGATGATGGGGCATACACCGCTCAGCTTGGCCAGCTTGCCATAAACCTGAGCATAGGCGTTCATAGCCTCTGCGCCCTCATCCAGACGAACACCGGCACTGTCGCACAGAGCGATGACAGGGGCACCGGTCTTCTGGGCCAGATCAAGAATCTTGCAGATTTTCTGTGCATGCTGCACGCCCATGGCGCCGCCGTGCACAGTGAAATCCTGTGCGAAGATGTATACAGGACGGTCCTGAACCGTGCCGTATCCGGTTACTACGCCTGCATAATCATCCTTCTTGGAAACCAGCGCGTCAGTTTCGACAAAGCTGCCTTCATCCAGCAGCTTTGCTACCCGCTCGCGGGCAGTCAGCTTGCCTTGCGCACGCTGCTTTGCAATGCGCTCCGCGTCGCCTTGCAGGATGCTCATCTTTTTCTCGAGCATCTTCTTCAGGTCCTGCGTGTTGCTCATGTACAATCTCCCTCCATAATACCATGGCTTTTTTGATTGACCATGGTTAGTGGTTCAGTTATACCCAACTTCTATAATTCGATTTCGAGGTGAATTTTCCTGCTTATTTGTAAAATAAAATTGTTGTGATACTTCCCATAACCAAACACAAAACGGACTGCCGAATCAGCAGTCCGAAAAGCGCATTATTCCTCATAACCCTTGGGGTTGTTGCTCTGCCAGTTCCAGGAATCACGGCACATATCCTCCAGGGTCTTTTCTGCCTTCCAGCCCAGGACCTTCTCTGCCTTTTCAGGGTCAGCAAAGCAGGCATCCACGTCACCGGGGCGTCTGGGGGCAATCACATAGGGCACGGGGACATTGTTGACCTTCTGGAATGCGTTGACAATATCCAGCACGCTGTAGCCAACGCCGGTACCCAGATTGATGATTTCACAGCCGGTATGCTTGGCGGCATAATCGCAAGCCTTGACATGGCCCTTGCCCAGGTCGCACACATGGATGTAGTCGCGCACACCGGTGCCGTCATGAGTATTGTAATCATTGCCGTATACAGACAGCTTCTCCAGCTGACCGGCTGCCACCTTGGTGATATAGGGCATCAGGTTGTTGGGAATACCGTTGGGGTTTTCGCCGATGCGGCCGGATTCATGTGCACCGATGGGATTGAAGTAGCGCAAGAGCACAACAGACCATTCGGGGTCGGAGACCACAACGCCTTGCAGAATCTTCTCAATCATGTACTTGGTCCAGCCATAGGGATTGGTGCAGCCCTTGCAGAACATGTCTTCGCGTAGCGGCACTTCATCCGGTACACCATATACGGTTGCGGAGGAAGAGAACACGATTCGCTTGCATTTATGGGCTGCCATGACCTCGCACAGGGTCAGGGTGGAATCAAGGTTGTTGCGATAGTAGGTCAGCGGGATGGATACGCTCTCGCCGACTGCTTTCAGACCTGCAAAATGAATGACAGCATCGATTTTGTTTTCATCGAAAATCTTGTTCATGGCAGCCTTGTCACAGCAATCAGCTTCATAAAGCTTCACCTTTTTGCCGGTGATTTCTTCCACGCGCTTTACCGCTTCGGGCTTGCTGTTGACATAATTATCCACGATGACTGCATCATGGCCGGCATTGAGCAGTTCAACACAGGTATGGGAGCCGATAAAACCGGCGCCGCCAGTCAAAAGAATATTCATGGGTATCAATCTCCTTTTTGACTTATTGATTGTCTTATATTACAGGGCAGACGGATAAATGCCTGCCTCGTGTAATTTCTTCAGTTCGCCTGCCACATATTCCTTATCCTCGCGGTAGGTTACTCCAAACCAGACAGCATTGGTGGACAAAACCTCAATTTTCAGGTCTTCCTTATGCATCAGCTCATCTACCATGGTGGGCAGCACATATTCCATCTTCATGGGATCAGCCGTGCTTGTCGCAAGGTAATTTGCCAGATACTTGTTGCCGGTTTCAAAAATCCAGGGAGTGAAGCCCCAGAAGTTCATGGAAACAAGAGCATCGGGGTCAAGCAAGCGGCCTTCCGGAGAATCAGCCACATCGCGAATGGTTCCGTCAGCAAAAGGAATGATTTTGTAGGTTTCCGTCACCTTGACAAGATGACCGGATTCATCCTTTTCACAAACACCGCGGGTTACGTGACCATTTTCGGAAACCGTGTTCTTCAGGTAATAGGCCACCATGGAACCCACATTGGTCTTCCCTGCCATCTGATGCAGATTCTCCGCCATGGCAGCAAAGGCATCGCGGCCGTAGTAATCATCTGCATTGATGACCGCAAAGGGCTCATGAATGACATCACCGGCGCACAAAACAGCATGAACCGTGCCATAGGGCTTGGTTCTTCCTTCCGGAGGGATAAATCCGCCGGGCAGGCTGTCGTACTCCTGAAATGCATAACAGACCTGAACCTTTTGGGCGATTTTGTCGCCAATCATCTGCTTAAAGGTGTCCTCCATGCTTTTGCGGATGACAAATACAACCTTGTCAAAGCCGGCTTCGACAGCATCATGGATGGAATACTCCAACAGAATTTCGCCGTTGGGCCCTATACGGTCAATTTGCTTATTGCCGCCGTATCTGGAACCCAGTCCTGCTGCCATAATCAGCAATGTGGTGTTCATTTCAGCCGTTCCTCCTTTTATGAATTGTTATCATTTTTGTCTTCAAAGCCTGCGGTGGAATCTGATTTGAAGAATACAGTCAGCGTTCTCAAAAGCAGCTTTACATCCAGCCACAGGGAATAATTCTCAATATACATCAGGTCAAGCATCAGCTTGTCCTCGGGCGTGGTATTATAACGGCCTTCAATTTGAGCAAAGCCGGTCAGGCCCGCCTTCATTTTTTCACGATAGACAAAGGCAGGCAGCTGCTGCTTGTACTTTTCCACATTTTCCAGCATTTCAGGACGGGGCCCAACAAGGGTCATATCACCGCGGAGAATGTTCCACAGCTGGGGCAGCTCATCCAATCGGGATCTGCGCAGGAAGTGACCCACACGGGTGATTCTGCGGTCATCCTCTTTGGCAGACTGCTGCTTTTCAGCATTGCTGGCCTCATGTGTCATGGTTCTGAACTTGCAGATTTCAAACACTCTGCCGTTGACCGTCATCCGCTTTTGACGGAAGATAATGGGCGCTCCGTCTTCCAGATAGATGGCCAGTGCAATCAGCAGCATAACGGGGCTGAAGATAATCAGCACAATGCCGGATACAGCAATATCCGTCAATCGCTTCACCAGCCGCTGGCCGATGGTAATCTTGCGGTAATCCATGGACAGGAAGGGGGCATCATCAATAATCAGCTGTTTGGCATTGCTGAGCATGACATCCTCCAGCTGCGCCTTGCAGATTGCATCCTTCTGCATGGCATAGCAGGTTTTCAGCAGCACCATCTGGGCCTCTTCAGGCAAATCAATCAAGAAGATGGTTTCGTTATCCCAGATTTTCTGGGACACATCGGGTGCATCAAAGGGAATGATTTCCGTAATATCCCACTGAAGGCGGAAGCGATTGATTTTTCTGCGGATTGACTCGCTGTCAGTGGTATGATTGACAATCAGAAGGCTCCTGCGCGGTCTGTTGAGCTTAAAGAAAACCGTGTTGCCGATTCTGACCATAAACACAATCAGCACAATCTGAATGACAAAGCACAAAATCAGATAGGCAAAATCAACACCGAACAGCACCAGGCGTGCGTTGTTGTTGGTGTTAACGTTCATAATCTGAAGCTGCAGATAGGTGGCCAAATCCGTAACAAGCGTGCTCATGGCCATGGATGAAATAACAGGCTTGTTCTTCTTTTTACCGATGGCAAAGCCGCCGTATACTGAATGCATCACACCGGAGAGCATCACATAGGTAAACAGTGTAGTACCCAGCGTACGGGACGCATGCCGGAGCGGCCAGTTTTCAATGGACATCAGTCCGAAAAAAACGAGTGCCAGCCCGATATAGAGAATCATTCTGATTAATGAGATGATGATTGTGGTACGGTGGCGATAAATACGCCGGATCATCTTTCTCATTGAATCCTTTTCCTTCTTTCCTGCATTACTATTGATTATTATCATATCATGACCGATGGGTGGTGTCAAGGCAACAAAACAGGCTGCGGCACCATACGGCACCACAGCCTGTTTCATCAAACGAAAATATTCCTTATTTGCACAGGACGGCTTCCTTGTAGAATGCGTTCATTTCGTCTTCGGTATCAAAGACAGCCACAAACATTCTGTTGCCCATGGCGCCGGACAGTGCATCGGGGATGCGCTGAACCATCTTCATTTTGGAAGCATACTTGTTAACCAGTTCTTCATCAGACAGCACAAAGTCCTTGCCGTCTCTTCTGCCGCAGAAGGCGCAGAACATATGCTTGCCGCTTTCCTTGGTAGAGCGGTCGAAGGCAATCATGTCTGCCCAAATCTTGTACACGTCAGTGGAATTGGCGTAGTTCATCATGTCAGGAGAGAAACCGCCGCAGGGACGCATGTTGACTTCCAGCGCAACCACATCGCCCTTCTTGCCCATGCCTTCCTGATCCTGCGTGAGGCGGAAGAACTCGAAGTGCACAAAGCGGCTCTTTACGCCGAAGCTCTTCACCGTGGCACGACCGGCCTTGCGGGTATCCTCAGCCAGATCCTTGACGATGTAATAGATGGAGTTGTCGTTGGTGTTTACAACGTCCATGATGGAGCCGGGGGTCACATTGCCGGTTTCAAACACGGGCTCGCCGTTGGAATCGATGACGGCATCATAGGAGTTGACCTCGGCATGGATGAACTCTTCCATGATGTAGCTGACATTGGCTTCCTTCTCGCCAAAGAACCACTTCAGGTCATCTTCGTTGTTAATCTTGTAGGTATGAGAAGCGCCTACGCCGTTATCAGGCTTGACGATAACAGGATAGCCAACCTTGCCGATGAAATCGACAGCGCCCTGCCAATCTTCCACGATGTAGTAACGGGCAGTGGGAATGCCGACCTTCTGGTAGTATTCCTTCATCTTGCTCTTGTACTTGATACGGGGCATATCCTCCACCTGGAAGCCAGAGGTGATGTGGAAGTCAGTACGCAGCATGGCGTCGCGTTCCAGCCAGTATTCGTTGTTGCTCTCCAGCCAATCGATACGGCCGTACTTGCTGATGAAGAAAGCGACTGCACGGTAAACTTCATCGTAGTTTTCCATGCTGCCGACCTTGTAGTACTCGGTCAGGCTTTCACGCAGTTCAGGCAGCAGCTCATGATAGGGCTGATCGCCAACGCCCAGCACGCGCAGGCCGTTCTTCTTCAGTTCACGGCAGAACTGCCAGTAGTTGGTGGGGAAATTCGGAGAAATGAAAACAAAATTCTTCATATTCTATTCTTTCCTTTCTTTTTGATTTTAAGTGGTGAATCTCAGCCCAGCAGCTTGGGAACGTAGTACTTTACCTGCTTGTACCACCAATCCCAGTCATGTGCACAATCACTGCCCCAGAAATCAACCCACACATTGATGCCCTTGTCACCGCAGATTTCAGCAACACGGCGGGTGCTTTCAGGCATTTCCCAGGGACCCTGACCAACGCAGATGATGCCCTTGCCGGTGTTGTACTTTTCAATGTAGGGATGACCGTAGCTCATGTTGGCCAGATAGTCTACCAGAGAGTTGTTGTAAACATTCTGATCCATATAGCCATCGAAGCCGTAGGATGCGGTATAGATGCCGCTGAGTGCCAGCATACCGCGGAAGGTATCGGGATAGCGGAAGAACAGATTGGCCGCATGGGTAGCGCCAAGGCTGCAGCCGAAGCTGATGATGCCCGGAACGCCATCCCAGCCATTCTTTTCATTGGTGTAGCGCTGGATGAAGGGAGCGACCTCGTCGGCAATGTAGCGCATCCACTGCTCATGGCGCCATGCACGCCATCCGGCATCGCCGCCCTTGTTGCTCCAGGTTTCGGTGTCGATGGTATCAATGGCAAACACCATTACCTGACCGGCATCAATCCAGGGAGACCATACATCGGCCATCTTGAAGTTTTCGAAATCGTAGAAATGTCCATCCTGGCAGGGAATGAACAGCACGGGACGGCCGGCATGACCGTATACCTTCATTTCCATGTCGCGGCCCAGATTATGACTCCAAAATTTAAAGTACTGCGTTTCCAATTGATTTTCCTCCGTTATTCTTTATTGTTCGATGTTCCCGTCATACAGCAATGTATTCATCACGATAGGAAGCTGTTTTTCCCAGCAAGCCTCACAGTGTTCTCCTCCGGGAACAATGCGTGTTGTCATCAGAACATCTTTTTCCAGCAGCACCTGATTGATGCTGAGGAAGGTTTGCTTCATCTGCGGATGGTTGCGGAATTCGTTTTCGCCGTAATCCATGTACAGCACAGTGTTTTCATCCAGTTCGCTTTTGCGAATCATTTGGCTGATTTTTTCCGGTGCTGTCCACAAAGATGGCGAAAGCGCCGCACCTCTGCTGAAAATGTAGTTGTAAGCAATCACACCATAGACCGTCATCAAGCCGCCCATGGAACTGCCGCAAAGGAATGTGTTGTCGCGATCCGGCAGACTAGGATAATTCTCATCTATGAATTCCTTCAATGAACCAGTCATCCAGTCCATGGTAACCTTGCCCTTCCCTGTTACTTTGCCAAACTTGCTGTCGGCAAACGAGAAAGGTGCGTACTCATCCAGCCGTTTGTGCGGAGGGCGATGATTGCACTCCACGCCCACCACCATGACCTGAGCCTGCGTGTAATCCAGATAGTCCTTCATTCCCCAGGACTTGCCATAGGTCGCATCCTCATCGAAGAATACATTATGGCCATCGAACATATACAGCACGGGATACCGCAGGGTATCATCCTCCTGAAAGCTGTCAGGAACATAAATATAGATTCTTCTCTTGTATCTTTTCCCGGATAATTGCGGAATGGCTGTGGTTATCTTCTCAATCATGTATTGCTCACCATCACGTTTTCTTAACCTTTTTTGAAAAGAACGAAATTATACTATCATACAGAACAGGCAAAAAGCAAGCAAAACCGTGCATTTTCAATGTATTTGTCAATCACAAACATCTAAACAGCCTGTTTTTGAATAAAAGTTACAGAATTTTATAAAAAAGTTTTAATTTAGGTGTTGACAATCCATTCATCTTCGTGTATAGTTATTGATGTCGCCTGACAAACAAGGTCGACAAGATATCGCGGGGTAGAGCAGCTGGTAGCTCGTCGGGCTCATAACCCGGAGGTCGTAGGTTCAAGTCCTGCCCCCGCAACCATTTTGTGGCTCCGTAGCTCAGTTGGCTAGAGCATTCGGTTCATACCCGGAGTGTCATTGGTTCGAGTCCAATCGGAGCCACTTTAAGAACTCTTTTCAAAGAGTTCTTTCTTTTTTAATCAAATATGGCTCCGTAGCTCAGTTGGCTAGAGCATTCGGTTCATACCCGGAGTGTCATTGGTTCGAGTCCAATCGGAGCCACGAAAAGAACTCTTCATTCGCGAAGAGTTCTTTTTTCATATCAATACTCCCCCACTTCTGCTTTGTGAGGTTGACCATGCTTACCTACAACATGGAGCTGCGCGGTTCAAAGCCGCTGTTTGAATACATCTATCTTTGCATCAGGCAGGATATTCTTTCCGGCAAGCTGAAGGCCTCGGAAAAGCTGCCCTCCAAGCGTGCCATGGCAGAGGCTAACAGTGTCAGCGTGATTACAATCGCCAACGCGTATGCCCAGCTGCTGTCGGAAGGATATATATATGCCATTGAGAAGAAAGGCTATTTTGTTGCCGACATTTCCTGCGAACATGGCACAGCCGGAATTCCCTCCACTGCCGCTGTCTCTGAGACTGCCACTGTTGAAACAACTTATCTTGCAGACTTGACCAGCAACAAAATCAGTGCCAGCGTTTTTCCCTTTTCGCTGTGGTCAAAGCTTACGCGGGAAGTTCTGTCCACCTGCCAGAAGGAGCTTCTTTCCGTTTCACCCGGACAAGGCATCTTTGAACTTCGGCAGGCCATTGCCGAGCACCTTGAATCATACCGCGGCATCCACGCTTCTCCCGAGCAGATTATCGTCGGTGCCGGTACAGATTATCTGTACAGCATTCTGGTACAGCTTTTGGGCAATGACTTGCTGTACGCCGTGGAAAACCCTGGTTATTCAAAAATCAGGAAGGTCTATGAAAGTCACCGGGCAAAGTGTATTCCAATCAATCTGGATGAGCAGGGCATCAGCATCAGTCAATTAGCCAGCTCTGAAGCGGCTGTTGTCCACATTTCCCCTGCCCATCACTTCCCCACCGGGCTTGTTACACCGTACAGCCGCAGACTTGCCCTTCTTCAGTGGGCCAGTCAGGCAAACAACCGGTTCATCATCGAGGATGATTACGACAGCGAGCTGCGATTGACCGGCCGCCCCATCCCAGCGTTGAAAAGCATTGACCAGAGCAATCGCGTTATTTATATGAACACCTTTTCCAAAACGCTGTCCTCCACCATCCGCATCAGCTATATGGTGCTTCCCGAATCACTCATGGAGGCTTACAGAAAGAAGCTGTCTTTCTACAGCTGCAGCGTTTCCAATCTGGAGCAATACACGCTGGCCATGTTTATCAAGCGCGGACATTTTGACCGGCATATTCATCGTGTCAGAAAGCAATACCGTTCCAGACGGGAACGAATCCTCAATCTGTTCAACGCCTCTTCCCTAAAAAGCATTTCATCTATTGAAGAGAAGGATGCCGGTTTCCATTTTATTCTCCGGCTCAACACCCGCCTGACCGACGCTTAGGTTGTACAGCGTGCAGAAAAGGCAAAAATCAAAATCATCCCCCTTTCATCCTATTATGCAAATCCCGCTGAAGCGCCGAACGGTCAATTTGTGATAGACTATTCATCTGTTGATGAAAACGCACTGCCCCAGCTGTTTGATATCCTCTATCAGGCATTGCAATAAAAAAGACCGGGCAGCAACCCGATCTAAATCGTTTATCTTGTCAAATCGTACATCATAATGCCCGCTGCCACCGCCGCGTTGAGCGATTCCGCTCCGCCGCGCATAGGAAGCTTCAGCCGGTGGGTGGCAGTTGCCTGCACTTCATCCGACACGCCGTTGCCCTCGTTGCCGATGACAAGGCAGAAGGCCTCCGCCACATCAGTCCGTTCGTAGAAAGGTGTACCGTCCAGCTGGGAAGAGATGACACTGCCGCCCTCTTGAACAAATGCCTTCAGGAAAGCAGGAAGATCAGCCGTTACCGTCATGGGCATCCGGAAAATGCTGCCCATGGTGGCCCGAAGTACCTTGGGGCTGTACACATCGGCACATTGCTCTGTCAAAACAATACCGTCAATCCCGGCGCAGTCTGCCGTTCTGATAATGGTACCCACATTGCCGGGATCCTGCACACCATCCAGTGCAATCAGCTTGCCGGAACGCAGCTCAATCTGCTTCATTTTAACAACAGCCGCAATTCCCTGGGGCGTTTTTGTGTCACACACAGCGGCAATCACGTGCGCTGGCATGCGATAAACAGCGCAATGAACCGGAGGACAATCGTAACCATAATCATCCTGCACAAGCAGCGCATCGATTTCAAACCCGGAGGCAATGGCTTCCTCCACCATCTTTCTGCCCTCCACAAGGAAGGTACCCGTGGCTTTTCTGCCCTTTCTGTCCTTCAGGGTTTTCCACAATGCGACTTTCGGGTTTTTCAGGCTTGTAATCTCCTGCATGGTGTTCCTCCGCCGTTCCATAGTAATGCATATTTCATTATTCGATATCTTTTCCTGTTTTCCTTTTCTGTTTCCTGTTTTATCCCCAACTTCAACAAAAAAGTTGCAGTTGGCAGTGGAATGCATTATAATTAGAAGTCAGACAATTGCAATCAGGAGGTCTTGAATGAGTTCACGGCTTGAATGGTATTTTACCTTTTTGAAAAATGACCCAATGGGGTTTGTGGTATATGCACTTTATTTCTGTGTGGTGGTGCTGTCCAGTCTGATTCTGCACGAGTGCGCCCATGGCTATGTTGCCTACAAATGCGGTGACCCCACCGCAAAGATGATGGGCAGATTATCCCTGAAGCCCAGCCACCACCTTGATCCTCTCGGTACTGTCTGCATGTTTTTCCTTGGATTTGGCTGGGCAAAGCCCGTTCCCGTCAATCCCTACAACTTCAGGAATTATCGCCGGGATGATTTCTTTGTTTCCATTGCGGGCATCTGCACCAATCTGGCCCTTTTTCTTGTCTGCTCCCTGCTCAGCGTTGTAGTCAATCACTTCATGTGGGACGCTGAATTCATCAGCTATTTTCACGGTGTTGCCGGCAGTCTTGAGCCGATGCTGAACCCCGGCTATCAGTTCGCCTACAACATCATGTCCGGCAGTGTGGAGCCTGTGTTTGCTTCTTCTCTGGCACAGCCCTGGCTGGTATATGTGCAGCGTTTTCTGCTGATGATGGCTCAGGTGAATCTGTCCCTTGCCATTTTCAATCTGCTGCCCATCCCCCCGTTGGATGGTTACCATCTGATCAACGACACCCTGCTGAAGGGAAAGCTGCAGCTTGACCGCAGAGCCTTCAGCATCTGCCAGATTGTGCTGATTGTCCTTTGCCTGTCCGGCGCGCTCTCCGGTATTCTTTCCTTCCTGAACAGAAATATCTACTCCGGAGTTGTCCGTTTCTTCTTACTGATTACAGGTGGTGCGTAATCCATGCCGATGACCTTCCAGTTAAAAGACTTTGACGGCCCCCTTGATTTGCTTCTGCACCTGATTGGCAAGGCGAAGATCGACATCAAGGATATTTTCATCAGCGAAATCACAGATCAGTACATTGAATCTGTAAAGAACGCATCTGACCTGAACATGGAGGATGCCACCGATTTTCTGGTCATGGCTGCTACCCTGCTTGAAATCAAGAGCCGCGCCATGCTGCCCAGACCGCCCGTCATTGAGGATGAAGAGGACCCCGAGCAGGCATTGATTCGCCGTTTGGAGGAATACAAGCGTTTTCGCGAAACGGCCTCTGCCATGCAGAATTTTGAAGCTGCCGCCAAGGAAGCATTCTCCAAGCTGCCGGCAGAGTATCCCCTGCCGCCGCAGGAGGTTGAGCTGGTGGGCCTGACCATGGAAGGGCTGACATAGGCCTTCCTGCGCATCTGGATGCGCAAGCCCGATGCAGACGAAGAACTGCAGGTCAACCACTACGCGCCCCGTGATATCCATCGCGATTCACACACGGTGGAGGATTGCATGCTGCATCTGCTGAAGAAGCTGAAAACAAACGAGCGCCTGTCATTTACCGAAACCTTCAGCGAAGCACCCACCAAGGAAGAAGTTGTCACACTTTTCCTTGCCATGCTGGAGCTGCTGAAGCTGGGACAAATGCACATCGACCAGTCTGAAACCTATGGCGATATCATCCTTCTGCCGGGTCAGGCAGAGGCAACCATTGAAGGAGATCTGACCGATTATGAATAACGAAAACGGCACCATTGAGGGCAAGATTGAGGCGATTCTGTTTGTTGCCGGAGAAGCCGTTCGGCTGGATGACCTGGCAAAGGCCATCGGCTGCACCATAGGCGAGCTGAACAAGGCGATTGAAGCCTTAAAAAGCGATTATGATTACAATCAGCGTGGCTTTGCCATCAAGCAGTTCGGCAAGCATGTGCAGCTGACCACCCGCGCCCTGTATGCCGAGGATGTGGTGCATATGCTGCAGCCCGTACAAAAGCAATCCCTGTCCCAAACCATCATGGAAACGCTGGCGGTGATTGCCTACAAGCAGCCGGTGACCAAGGCCGAAATCGAGCAAATCCGCGGTGTAAAGTGCGACTACTCTGTACAGGCATTGGTTAACAAGAATCTGATTGCAGAGGTTGGCCGTAAGGATACCCTGGGCCGCCCGATTCTGTATGGAACCACCGACGAATTCCTGAGCCATTTCGGCATTTCCGATTTGGACGAGCTCCCGCCCATGCCCGAAAATCCAGCACAGGAAAAGGATGAGGGCGAACACCCCGAAATCATCGCGTAATGACTTGACCCGCCGCAATCGTCATGTTAAAATATGGATTGCGGTTTTTTGTTTTATTCGATTTTTTAAGCTCGCAATTGATTCAATTTTGGAGGAAACAGTATGTTTGGCAGAAGAGCCGACGGTCGTCGGATTTCCAACATCGACCCCACCGTCCGCATCACCCCTTACCTGATGCCCATGCGCTGCGATGCTCAGGTATTCCTGCAGCACCGTGCCGATTACGAAAAGATGGCCCGTTACATTGCCCAGCAAAGCGCCAAGGGTGAAAAAATCACCTTCATGCAAATCATCATTGCCGCATTTGTGCGTTCCATCAGCGAAAACCCCGAAATCAACCGTTTCATCATGAACAAGCAGTTCTACGCCCGCAACAACTGCACCGTATCCTTTACCCTGCTGAAGGACCCGCAGGATGCTGAAAGCGGCGAAACTGCTACGAAAATCAAGTTTGACCTGACCGATACCATCTATGATGTGCGCGACCGCATCAACCTGGCCATTCAGAACAACCGCGGCGTTGAAACGCAGAACTTTCTGGACAAGCTGCTGAACCTGCTGTTCTCCATCCCCGGTCTGCCCACCTGCATTGTGGGCATCGTGCGTTTGCTGGACCGCTATGGTCTGGTCCCCGGTGCCCTGTTGGATGAGATTCCCTTCCACACCAGCATGTACATCACCAACAATGCATCCATCGGTCTGCACCATGTAAATCATCACATCTACAACTTCGGTTCTACCAGTCTGTTCTTCGGCATGGGTCTGCTGGAAAAGGTGGCTGTGGTTGAAAACGGTGCAACCCGCATGAAGCGCTATCTCCCCATCGGCATCACTGCTGACGAACGCGTTTGCTCCGGCGCACATTATGCAGGCTTCTTTGCCTCCATGGTGAAATACATGGATCATCCCGAGCTGCTGGAAACGCCTCCGGAGTCCGTAAAGTTCGACGGAAAGCTGGAGTATCACGTCCCCAAGGTCAGCGAACAGAAATAATGCAATCAAAAAGCAAGACTGCATCCGGCAGTCTTGCTTTTTTCGTTATATTACAGCGCCTTTGCACCCTTCAGGAATGCGCAGTAGCACTTGTACTCTTCCCACAAATCAGCCTTGCTGATGACTTCGCAGGGCGCATGCATGCTCAGCACAGGCACGCCGGCATCAATCACGTTCATGCCGTAGTTTGCACAGATATAGGCGATTGTTCCGCCGCCGCCAACATCCACCTTGCCCAGTTCAGCTGTCTGGAAGGATACACCGGCTTCATCCATAATGGCACGGACCTGACCGACAAACTCTGCATTGGCATCGTTGCTGCCGGACTTTCCGCCGCGGCCGGTGAACTTGTTAAAACACACACCATTGCCCAGAATAGCGGCATTTTTCTTTTCAAATACGCCCGCAAAGGCAGGGTCAAAGCCGGCGCTGACATCGGAGGAGAGCATTCTGCTGTTCTGCATTGCCCGGCGCAGCGCAAGCTCGGTCATGGTGCCGGTGAGCGCCATCAGTTCCGCAACGGTGTTTTCAAAATAGCGGGACTGCATGCCGGTAGCACCTACACTGCCGATTTCTTCCTTGTCTGTCAGCACCGCGCAAAGCGTGTATTCGGGGGTACCCTCATAATCAAGAACAGCGGCCATGGAGGGATATGCGCAAACGCGGTCATCGTGGCCATAGCCCATGATCATGCTGCGGTCAAAGCCCAAATCACGCGCCTTGCCGGCAGGCACGATTTCCAGCTCGGCAGAGACAAAATCCTGCTCCTCAAGGCCGTACTCCTCGCTGAGAATCTTCAGCAGATTGGCTTTCACTGGCTCCTTTTCTTCATCAGCCAGCGGAATGGAACCAACCAGCAGATTCAGTTCCTCGCCCTCAATGACCTTTGCGGCAGTTTTGCCCATCTGTTCCTGTGCCAGATGAATGAGCAGGTCGCTGATGTAGAATACAGGGTCATCGTCCTTTTCGCCGATATTGATTTGCACCTTTGTGCCGTCCTTCTTGACCACAACACCATGAATGGCCAGAGGAATGGAAACCCACTGGTACTTCTTGATGCCGCCATAGTAGTGGGTATCAAGGTATGCCATATCGGCTTCCTCATAGACAGGATTCTGCTTGACATCGATTCTGGGAGAGTCGATGTGTGCACCCAGAATGTTCATGCCCGCTTCAAGGCCCTTTTCGCCGACAATAAACAGCATAAAGTCCTTGCCCATCCAGTTGCGATACACGCGTTCACCGGCCTTCAGGGCTTCACCGCTTCTGATGCAGTCATCAAGATTACGGAAACCGGCTGCTTCTGCCAGCTTGACAGATTCGTCAACACATTCACGCTCTGTCTTGGCCGTGGAAATGTAGTCTTTGTATTTTTCTGCAAAGGCATTGAGCTTTGCAAGCTCTTCCGCATCATATTTTTTCCATGCATTTTCTCTGTACATAGGTTGCTTCAATTCCTTTCAAAGTTGAATGAATATTCAGATTATCGGAGCCTGATGGTATTATAGCACAGCTTCCGTTTTTTTCAATCAAATGACTGATTGGTTTTCTGCCGGAGAAACACATTTTTTACATTCACTCAGCCATTGTGCGCTTTGTTTTGCTTGCACGCACAGGTCTAAAATGGTATAATAATATGAAATGTTTTTGAAAGAGGTTGCTTTATGCTGAGACGTTTGCTTGCTTTTGCCTTGGCCTTTATGATGATTTTCTCCGTTGCCTGCGCTGAAGAGACCGAAGAGGAGGAACTCTCCGATTCTCAGATGGAGGAGCTGCTGGCAGAGGATGCCGTCAGCGAAAGTGACGAGGATGCCGCGGCCGCTGACGAAAGCTCCGACAAGGTATATCACGAAAAGAACCTTTCTGATTTTACCATGTCTTCCCCCGCTCTTTACACCTGCAAGGTGACCTCCAATACCATCCTGTATGCAGAGCGCAATGTAAAGAGCAAGGCTTTGGTATATTGCGGCAGCAAAAATGTGACGGTAGAGGTGCTCTATGTTGGTGCCAACTGGACCATCTGTCGCTATGACGGTGCCATCGGCTATGTCAAGCGCAAGCGCCTGCTGAATGTAACGCCTGTGGATCCCGTGAACACACCGCCCTACGGTGCACAGAAATCCACTTACATTGCCACCACTGCAACAGAGTGTCATGTGCGCAAGTCCATGGACAACAGCGCTGACAGCTGGGTGGTTCTCAATCCCGGTACCATGCTGAGCATCTGGCAGCTGCAGAACGGCTGGGCCATCGTTCCCTACTGGCGCACCTATGGCTATATCAACATGAATGAGCTGACGGACTTGATTCCCGTTTCCGAAACGGACAATCCCGCCAGAAAGGATTCTCCCATCGCCGCGTATACATCCTACTACACCATGGTGCAGACAGACATCAACAAGGGCAGAATTATCAACATCCGCGTTGCATGCGACCGGCTGACCCGCGTGATGCAGCCCGGTGAAATTCTTGATTTCAACGCTCACGTGGGCCCCTATCGCAAAGCCCTCGGCTATCAGCCTGCATGGGTACTGATTAATGGCACCTCTGTCCCTGGCTATGGCGGTGGCACCTGTCAGGTTTCCTCCACGCTGTACAACGCCTTGCTGCAGCTGCCCGGCATTGGCATTCTGCAGCGCAGACCCCATGGCGCAGACGGCGCAAAGTATCTGCCCCATGGCGTGGATGCCGCAGTCGGCAATGACAAGCTGAACCTGCGCTTCCGCAACAATTACGATTTCCCCATTCGCGTGGAAGGTCACACCAGCGATGACGGTGCACTGCTGATGCTGATTTACAGGGCTGACTGATGAAGCTGTATCATCATATTCACGAAGCAGCATTTCTTTACCGCTCCAATCGCTTTATTGCCCATTGTTTGCTGAACGGCGAAGAAGTGGTATGCCATGTGAAAAACACCGGTCGGTGCCGCGAACTGCTTATTCCCGGCTGCACCGTATGGCTTGAAGAAAGCAATGACCCGAAACGAAAGACGCGCTTTGACCTTGTATGCGTTTCTTCCCGGGGTTATGTGGTCAATATGGATAGTCAGGCGCCCAACCGTGTGTTTGAGGAATGGGCTGCAGCGGGCGGTCTTGGTTTTGTGCCCGACACGCTCAAGCGCGAGGTTACCTTCGGACAATCCCGCTTTGATTTTTCGCTGCAGCATGATGGCAAAGCCGGTTTTGCAGAAGTGAAGGGCGTGACCTTGTTTGATGATGAAAACAGAGCGTTCTTCCCCGATGCGCCCACAGAGCGAGGCGTGAAACACATCCGCGAACTGATTGCCGCGAAGGAAGCAGACTATGAATCCGCCATTTGCTTCGTCCTCCAGCGCGACAACATCATAAGCGTTTCCCCCAATGATATCACCCACCCTGCCTTTGGCGATACACTTCGTCTGGCCCACAGCCGCGGCGTAAACATCATTGGCGCCGTATGTCACACAACACCGGATACATTGACCATCACCCACACGGTACCGGTCATCTTATAAAGACTGATTCAAGGAAAGGAGCTGAACCGGCATTGAAAATCATCCGCTTATTGCCGCTGCTTGTCGTTCTGCTTCTTATCTGTCCGTTGGCCCTTGCGCAGGAGGAATACATCCCGCCGCAATGGGAAGTGCCGGAATATGTCACGTGGCTGCTGGACATCGCCGACGAAGAAGTCGGGTACAAAGAGGGGCCGCACGGATACTCCAAGTACGGCGAATGGTCTGGCGACCCATACGCCCAATGGTGTGCAGAATTTGTGTGCTGGTGTGTCGATCAGGTTGACAGGCAGCACGGCACACAGCTGCTCAATCATGTATATCCCATGTACTCTGCCCAGAATGTTGGCAAGAACTGGTTTATCAAAGAGGGGCGGTACATCACCCGTTGGGGCAACATTGATGGCTGGGGATATCAATGGCTGAAAGGTGAAGACAAGTTCCTCAAGACAGGTGATTACATTCCCCAGCCCGGCGACTGGATGTTTTTCACCTGGACAAGCGGTACCGACACCGACCATGTGGCCATGGTGGAATACTGCACCCGCAAGGGCGATGACATTCTGATTCATGTCATCGAGGGCAACAACCCAACCAGTGTTCAGCGGGCAGCTTATTCTCTGTATGACAAGTCCATCCTTGGCTATGGCACGGTACACGATGTTGCGGATGTCACGATGCGGTATCCCTGCGAGGGCGAAAAAGTACGGCAGTTTCAAAACAAGCTGATTTATATTGGCGCCTATGACGGAAAGGCCAACGGTGTGTATGGTTCATCCACCGTAGCTGCTGTAAAGACTTTTCAGCAGAAACACGGTTTGAAGGTAAATGGCATCGCCAATATCGCTACGCAGCAGCTGGTTGATACCCTTTACAATGATTTGATTGACCGCGATCCCGCATACTGGACTGTTGTCGACGAGGAATAATTACAACTTCTGCAGTTAAAGGAGCAAATTAATGATGGCTCACAAGCTTAAGAGAATTCTCGCTTTTATCCTGGTCATATGCCTTCTGCCACTGTTTTCTCTGGCAGAAGAAGAGCAAATGCCTGAGCATTATTACGAATATATCTACGATGAAAATACCCCGAAATTTGCATTCTTCTTTAACAGCAAGATTAAGATGAACGCACAGGCGTATCCTGAAGCTGATCGGGAGCTTTTGACCGGCGTTGCCGATGCACTGGATATTGTCTCTGTGGAAGGCCTTTGGGACAGCTACGGTCCTT
The DNA here is from genome assembly GCA_030526225.1 of Clostridia bacterium. GTDB lineage: Bacteria > Bacillota > Clostridia > Christensenellales > Aristaeellaceae > JAUNDF01. The sequence goes on along the minus strand of JAUNDF010000011.1, from coordinate 17,949 downwards.
CCTTTATGACCAATCTGGTGTTCAGGTTTAATGACCGGGCCGATGTCACCCTGAAGGTTTTCGGCGAGGATTCCCACTGGACCATCAAGAGCAATCTGTTCGGGGAAGATATGCCTCTGTTGATTGACTACAAGGGGCTGGTTGAATTTGCCATCAAAACCTACTCCCGGCTTGATTTGCCCCTGCAGTATATTGCCCTGGCCCTGCCCAATGACAACCTGCGGCAGGCGGTCGACTGGACAAGAGCCGCCTGGTACTACGTCATGGAACGCGACAAGACCACACATGTCATCCCCAAATGGTATCTGCTTGATCTTGCTGAATTCCTTTCCTCAATTATGTGGAAGCGTTGGGCAGTCAAACCGGCATTGACGAGTATATCCTGAATGCCCTCTCCAATACCGCTGTGTGGTTTGAACAGGTTGTCCCCGAAGATGGCATTCTGGTCACCTTTGACGGCAACCGCGATACCTATACCATGGGTGATATGGTGCTCTTTGACCGTGTCAGAGAAGGCAAGAGCGAAAGCTGGCAGCTGCGTTTGCCGCCCGATTTGAACGGCAACACGGTGACCATCGACTACATCAACTCCCCTACCCTGTACAAATGCGATGCCAAGGTTACCAACGAATCCGGCGAGCTTGTTCTTTACGTTGATATTCTGGCTGACGGTCTGCCTGAAACATTGCCCACAACATTTGATTTAAGCGGCCATATCCGCATCGGCGGCACCGCATTGGAAGAATCCGGGCTTGGTCTCGATGTGGCCTTCAGCGGCAAGAGCGATGGCTACAATTTCTCCATTTCACAGATTCGGGCAGAGGATGGAACGCCCATGCTGACCGCATACGGCGCCATGACCGTCAAAGAAGCGCAATGCCCTGTTTTCGGTCCCGCTTCTGCCACAGGGTTCAACATTCTGTCAGTCAATGACAGATCGCTGTTTACATTCATCAACCGCATCATGAAGCCATTTATCAAAACGGCTCTGCCTGTGCTGGAGGAACTGCCCGTTTCCACCTATCAGAGCCTTTACGGTTTTCTGGAACAATATGGCATTCTTGATTTGCTCATGTCCGGTATGTAATTCAATCATCCTTTTATGACGGAGGGAACACAATTGTCTGCAAGCAGAATGGATAAAATCCGCAACTTTTGCATCATCGCCCATATCGACCACGGCAAGAGCACGCTGGCTGACCGTATCTTGGAGCTGACCGGTGTATTCCAGCAGAGAGAAATGGTTGAGCAGATTCTCGACAGCATGGAGCTGGAACGGGAGCGCGGCATTACCATCAAGAGCAAAGCTGTCCGCATGAATTACAAGGCAGCCGATGGCGAAATGTATGAACTGAACCTGATTGATACCCCCGGCCACGTTGACTTTACCTATGAGGTCAGCCGCGCACTGGCCGCCTGCGAAGGCGCTCTGCTGGTGGTTGACGCAACCCAGGGTATTGAAGCCCAAACGCTGGCAAACTGCTACATGGCCCTTGACCATGATTTGGAAATTATTCCCGTCATCAACAAGATGGACCTCCCCAGCGCACAGCCCGAACAGGTTCGTCAGGAAATTGAGGATGTCATTGGCCTTGACGCCAGCTATGCGCCCTGCATCTCCGCCAAAACCGGCCTGAATGTAGGCGAAGTGCTGGAGGCCATTGTCAAGTACATTCCTGCCCCCAAGGGCGATGAAGCAAAGCCCCTGCAGGCGCTGATTTTCGATGCCTTCTACGACAACTATCGCGGTGCGATTTGCTTTGTCCGGATTAAGGAAGGCGAAATCAAAGCCGGCATGCGCATGCGCATGATGGCCACCGGCTGCGAGTTTGATGTGGTCGAGGTCGGCACCTTCAATCCGGGATATGTCCCCTGTGATGCGCTCCGTCCCGGTGATGTCGGTTATGTGGCCGCCAGCATCAAGGATGTACGCGATACCCGTGTGGGCGATACCATCACCGATGCGGCCAATCCTGCTGCAGAACCCCTGCCCGGCTACAAGAATGTAACACCCATGGTGTACTGCGGCATTTATCCTGCCGATGGTGCCGATTACCCCGCCCTGAAGGATGCTTTGGAAAAGATGCGCATGAATGACGCATCCCTCACATTTGAGCCTGAAACCTCCATTGCGCTGGGCTACGGCTTCCGCTGCGGCTTCCTCGGCCTGCTGCACATGGACATCATCACCCAGCGTTTGGAGCGGGAATATGACCTGAATCTGGTCACCACCACCCCCGGCGTAATCTACCATATCACCAAGACGGACGGCAGCATGATTCTGGTTGACAGTCCCTCCAAGCTGCCCCCGGTTACGGAAATCGCCAAGATGGAAGAGCCCTTTGTGCATGCTGAAATCTACACACCTCAGGACAGTGTCGGCACACTGATGGACCTTTGTCAGGACAAGCGCGGCATCTTTATCGACATGCAGTATGAGGGTGCACGCATCAAGCTGAACTATGACATTCCGCTGAACGAAATCATTTTCGACTTCTTTGATGCCATCAAGAGCCGCAGCCGCGGGTATGCCTCCTTCGACTATGAACTGAAGGATTACCGCGAAAGCGATCTGGTGAAGATGGATATCCTGCTCAATGGTGAAATGTGTGACGCCTTCTCCATGATTGTGCACCGCGATAAGGCTTACGGCCGCGGCCGCACCCTGTGCGAAAAGCTGAAGGAAGTTATCCCGAGACAGCAGTTTGAAATCCCGATTCAGGCAGCCATCGGCGGCAAGGTCATCGCCCGCGAAACTGTGAAGGCCATGCGCAAGGATGTGCTGGCAAAGTGCTACGGCGGTGACATCAGCCGAAAGAAGAAGCTGCTCGAGAAGCAGAAGGAAGGCAAAAAGCGCATGCGCCAGTTTGGTACTGTTCAGGTGCCCAGTGAAGCCTTCCTCGCCGTACTGAAAATGGATTCCTGATTCGAGGCTATTTCATGCGATATCGTACACAACATCCAGACAGACTAACGCTTGAAAAAAAGCAGATTCTGTTTACTGCTCTGGATCCTGATTATTTAAAATCGGATATCGATAAGTGTGTGTGCTTTACCGGACATCGCAGGCTTACAGCGGCTGAAGAAGCTTCTGTAGGCCTGCGATTAGACCATGTACTGGCAAAGCTGTACCAGCAAGGATATCGGTTTTTCATTGCCGGCGGCGCACTGGGCTTTGATACACTGGCTGCTGAGGCTGTCATTCGCTTGCGCGAATACAACAACGATGTACGGCTGATTGTGGCCGTCCCTTGCAAATCTCAGGCATCCAAATGGAATCCCGAGGAAAAAGCCCGATACGATGCCATTCTGGAGCAGGCAGACGAAACCATTCTGCTGTCCCGCAAGTACTATACAGGATGCATGCATGTCCGCAACAGATTTATGGTCAATCACGCTTCCTTTGTCGTTTGCTATCTCAACAGCTTCAGCGGCGGCACTTTTTCCACGGTCACCTACGCCTTGAAGAATGACAAAAAGGTACTGAATATCGCCATTGACAGCGAGTGTCTTGGATTTTGCGACACTGCATCATAATCAGGTGAAAGCATGGAATTATACATTCATATCCCGTTTTGTAAACAGAAATGCCGCTACTGCGATTTCCCTTCCTACGCAGGTTTTTTGTCCATGGCAGATCGTTACCTTGAGGCTGTGGAAAAGGAAATGGCCTATTACTCCAACCATTTTTCCGGTGAGACTGTCACCTCTGTATTCATTGGCGGCGGCACCCCTTCCGTGTTGACAGGGCCACAGCTGAAAAAACTGCTGACGGATATGCAGAGATGCTTTCACATTGCGGAAGATGCTGAAATCACCAGTGAGGCAAATCCCGGTACATTAAAGGATGCTTGGCTTGATGCTGCGGCTGAAAATGGCATCAACCGAATCTCTCTTGGTATGCAGGCCGCCCAGCCGGAGCTTTTACGCATCCTCGGCAGGATTCATTCCTTTGATGAAGTGCAGCAGGCAGTAACAGATATCAGACGGCATGGAATCAGAAACATCAATCTTGATTTGATGTTTGGCCTGCCCACACAAACCCTTGAACAATGGGACGAAACATTAAAAAAGGCAATTGCCCTGTCCCCCACGCATTTAAGCTGTTACGGCTTAATCCCTGAAGAAAATACGCCACTGAAAAATGACCTTGATTGCGGCAAGCTTCGTCTGCCTGAGGATGAAGAGGAACGGCTGATGTATGACCATTGTCTGCAGCTGCTTTCGGAGAATGGTTACCACCAATACGAAATCAGCAATTTTGCTTTGGAAGGCTACGAATGCCGTCATAACCTCGGCTATTGGCAGCAGATTCCCTACCTTGGCATCGGCGCTTCGTCCACTTCCATGCTGTATTGCTCTGATGAACAGAACCTGTATTATCGTCAGACCAATCCGGCAGATATCGCCGGATATATCAGCATGGTGGATAATAAAAGCTTTTCACAGCTGCCCCGCGAAGCAATCAGCCGAAAGGATGCTCAGTTTGAAACGCTGATGCTTGGACTGCGAACCAATCAAGGGATATCGCAGGAGCAGTTTTTTGCCATGCATCAGATTTCCCTGAAGGATACCTGCTTCTATCCTCAATTGCTCAGTTTGGAGCAGCGCCAGCTTATGGCCTGTTAGGATGGGCGTTGGCATCTTACGCGCAAAGGCATGGATTTGCAAAATATGCTATTGGTTGAATTGATGGAAACCATGGATTAAAATAAGCCCCGCACGGTGCATTGCTCACTGTGCGGGGCTTTGTCGATTTATCTGTTATCGTAACCGAGGTTGCGGAGATCATCCATTCTGTTGCGCCAGTCAGGACGAACCTTGACCCAAAGCTTCAGGTTGACATGCATGCCCAGAAGCTGCTCGATATCGCGCCGGGCTTCGGAGCCGATTGTCTGCAGCATGGCACCCTTCTTGCCGATGATGATGCCCTTGTGTGCATCGCGCTCGCAGTAGATGGTGGCATGAATCTCCATAAAGTCATCGCTTTCCTTGGTCATTGCCATCATTTCAACACCGATGCCGTGGGGAACCTCATCACGCAGATGGCGCAGTGCCTTTTCGCGAATCAGTTCGGCGCAAATCAGGCGCTCGGGTTGGTCGGTCATCATGTCATCAGGGAAATATTTGGGACCCTGAGGCAATCTGGTGCGCATGGCATCAATCAGCTGTTCAAGGCCATCACCGGTTCTTGCGCTGATGGGAACGATGGCATCAAATCCGCAGTCGGCAAAGGATGCAATCAGACCCAGCAGCTGATCGGGCTGCAGCTGGTCGATTTTGTTCAGTGCCAGGAACTTGGGCACCTTCTTTTCTGCCATGTCAGCCACGATTTTCCGGTCATGCTCGCCGACAAAGGTGCTGTCCACCATCACCAGCAGCAAATCCATGCCGTCCATGCCGTCCTTGACGGACTGCATCATGTATTCGCCCAGCTTTGTTCTGGGGTTATGAATACCGGGTGTATCCACAAACACCATCTGGCAGTCATCCTTGGTTACAACACCCATGATTCTGTTGCGGGTTGTCTGGGGACGGTTGGACACGATGGCCACCTTTTCGCCCACCAGCGCATTCATCAGGGTGGATTTGCCGACATTGGGTCTGCCGACGATGGTTACAAAACCGGAACGGAATCCGTTATTCTTTACTTCAGACATAGTATCTCCTTTTATGATTGCAGGTCTTTGGGACCAAAACCATGGGGCAGCAAATCGGTGAGCAGCATTTCACCCTGACCGCCATCCCAGGTAACAAGCACACGAATTTGAGGGGCGAATTCATTCAGCACCTGCCGGCAGGCACCGCAGGGCCACGGCGCAGATACCTTTGAGGCAATGGCGATGGCGGTGAATTCTGTTGCGCCTTCGCTGACAGCCTTGAACACAGCTGTCCGTTCGGCACAGTTTGTCAGACCAAAGGATGCGTTTTCGATGTTGCAGCCCTGAAACACACGGCCATCATTGCACAGAAGCGCCGCACCCACCGGATAGTGCGAGTAAGGCGAATAACTGCGCTGCATGGCTTCACGAGCAAGCGCAAGCAGCTGTTCATCGGTGACAGTATTGTCATCTCTTGTCTGCCCGATGGATGATAAAATCTTTTCCTCCATGGCACGCATCACCTTTCTTTCATCCTCTTCGATATGGTCGTAGCCCATCAAATGGCACATACCATGCACCAGCAGATACGCTGCCTCCCGCTGGAAGGAATGGCCGTATTCCTCAGCCTGTGCCTTTACATGCGGCAGAGAAATAATCAAATCGCCAAGGAAACAGGCACCGGCTTCGGCATCCCATTCCATTTTGATTTGCTTGTCGCACTGCCCTGCGGTCAAGCCCTTGGGGTAATTCACAGAAGGGAAAGACAGCACATCGGTGGCGCGGTCGATATTCCTGTATTCCCGGTTGATTTCCTGAATCTCCTCATCATCGCAGATGGTTACCGAAACCATGCAGGGCCTTGCTATGCCTTCTGTCAGCACCGCTGCATCAGCGGCAGTTTGAAGCAGGGAGATGGTAGACGGGTCCACATCCACATGAAAGTACCAGTCAAGCTTCATGCTTTTTCTCCGTCCTCTCCTGCTTTTCTTTTCCGGGCTTTACGGTCAGCTGGTCGATGCTGACTTCTTCGGGCAAAACAGTCTGCTGCTTGGGAATCTCCACATTCGGGTATTCAATGCGTTCATGGAAGGCACCGTTCAGCACCGAAGCAAAGGCAACACAGATGCGGTCAATGTCGCGCAATGTCAGCGGTGCATCGTTCAGCTGACCGTCATCCACCTTGCCCTGAACGAGCTTACGTATCTTTTCATCGATGGCCTGAGGCGTGGGGTCAGGCATGGAACGCACAGCCGCCTCCACCGTATCAGCCAGCATGACAATGGCGCTTTCTTTAGAGCTGGGACGAGGTCCATCATAGCGGAAGTCATTGACATCCACCGGCTTGCCGTTGGCCAGCTGACTTGCTTTGTGGTAGAAGTACATCACCGGCGTATTGCCATGATGCTCCACGATAATCTTCTGAATCTCTCTGGGCAGACGATGCTTCAGCGCAAGGCTCAGACCATCCTTCGTGTGAGAAGTCACAATGGCGGCGGACACGTAGGGGTCTGTTCTGTCGTGGGGGTTATCGCCAATCTGATTTTCCTTGAAATATAGAGGGCGCTTCATTTTGCCCACATCGTGGAAATACGCGCCGGTTCTTGCCAGAAGCGGATTGGCATGTATCTTCTCAGCCGCTGCCTCAGCCAGATTTGCCACGATGATAGAATGATGATAGGTGCCGGAGGCTTCCAGCAGAAGTCTGCGCAGCAAGGGGTGATTGGGGTTGCTCAGTTCCATCAGTTTGGCAGGCGTTGCCAGATTAAACACCGCCTCCAGAATCGGCTGCAGACCAACCGCAACAATGCCGCTGAGGATACCGGACTCAATGCACATCAGCGCATTATCCTTCACGTTGGAGGAATTGCTGCTGGTCATAATGCCCACGCAGAGCATGGCACAGAAGCCGATGACGGAAATCAGGAGTCCGCAAAGCACAACCTTGATACGGTAGGGCTTTGTTTTCAGGAACAGGGCTGCAGCCATGGTATCCACAACGCCGATGACCAGCAGCTGCGTTACCTCAGAGGTAGAGGGATTAGGTGCACCCAGCACAAACGCTGCCGCCAGAATGGAAGTGCAAAGACCGCCGGCAATGCCTTCAGGTACACCGATGAGCGCAGTAATCAGCAGCGCGGAAATGGCAATAGGTGCCAGGAAAACGCTGATGCTCCGGATGCTGATGCAGCAGAGCAGCATGGTGATGCAAATCACCATCATGATAACTGCCATCTTCCGGATATCGTGCAGTGATTCAGAGGAAAATACACTCAGCAGAATCAACAGTACGGCAATGGCGGCCACAATCATGCCCATTGCACCCACGTAGAGCCACCAGTCAATCTGGTTTTCATCAATCAAGCCCAGTGCGCGGAGCATCTGCATCTGATTTGCACTGACCCGTTCGCCTTGCCTGATGATGTTCTGGCCCTGCAGGTAAATCACAGGCTCCACGGATTCCCGTGCTTTTGTTTTGGCCAGTTCGGTGGATTCCGTTTCGATGACCATGTTGGGCTTTACGCAAGTCCGCAGAATGGTGGGAACCACCGTTTGGAACAGGGATGTATCAATCTTGTAGCCTGCAATCTGCAGCATGGTATCAATGGACTGGTTAACCTGTCCCTCGCGGATGGTGGTGTTCAGTGAGTTTTCAACCACGGTGGTCAAGACAGAGGTCATGTCCTCAATCTGCGCTTTTTCCATGCGCATGACCGTAGCCAGCTGGTAATCCGTCAGATTGATTTGTGTGGTCAGCTTTCGCGCATAAGCCAGTTCATCGGCAGTAAACTGCCTTGCCTGCTTCTCCTTGGGCGTTTCCGTGCCATCAAAAAGAGACAGACCGTATTGCTGCACGGTGCCGATTTCCTTCAGTACACCGGCAAGGCTGCGCATGACCTATGCATTTACGCCCTCTTCCAGATGATAGGTGGGTTCCACCGCGTTGGCAGCCGCCTGCCTTCTTTCCTCGGTGGTCACCTCGTCAATAACATCCTTGGTGGCAGTAATGGTGTAATGGGAAATTGCACCGATTTTCAGGTCGTATTTTTCAGGAGAACTGACCGCATAGAACAGAGCGCCGATAATCACCATGGAGATGACAACAATCAGCGTACATTTCGCATCTACGCTATTCGCCCACTGGCGCAGCTTCTTTTTAAAGCTGTTATTCTTTCTGCGGACTCCGTTTTTGGCTTTCACTTTTCCCCCTCCTTATGATAATACTGATCATAAGCGCGGACAATCCGCTGTACCAGTTCATGCCGGACCACGTCATTGGCGGTCAAATGCACCATGCCGATTTCGGGAATATCCTTCAAAACATCCAGTGCTTCCACAAGACCGGATTTTTTGCCAAAGGGCAGGTCGGTCTGGGTTACGTCACCGGTCACGACTACCTTTGAATGGAAGCCGATACGGGTCAGGAACATTTTCATCTGTTCGGTGGTGGTGTTCTGTGCTTCGTCCAGAATGATGAACGAATCGGAAAGTGTCCGGCCGCGCATGTATGCCAGCGGCGCAACCTCCACTGTCCCCCGCTCCAGCAGCTTCTGATAGGAATCAACGCCCATAAAATCAAACAAAGCATCATACAGCGGGCGAAGATACGGGTCGACCTTCTGAGTCAGATCACCGGGCAGGAAACCCAGCTTTTCACCGGCTTCCACCGCGGGACGGGTCAGCACAATACGCTCCACCTATTTATTTTTCAGTGCCACAACAGCCAGAGCCATGGCCAGATATGTTTTGCCTGTACCGGCAGGACCCACGGCAAAGGTCAAATCATGATCCTTGATGCATTTGACATATTGCTGTTGGCCAAAGGTTTTGCAGCGAATCTGCTTTCCGCGGTGTGTAATGGCAACAACGGACTTCATGATTTCGTCTGCTTCATCCAGCTTATCTTCCCGGGCCAGTGCAATCATGTACCGGATGCCGCTGCGGTCCACCTGCTCGCCCTTTTGAATCATGCGGACAAGCTTTTCAATCACAGCCTGGGCGATGTCCATATCATCGGCTTCACCAGAAAAAAAGATTTCATTTCCGCGCAGTGAAACAGTCACGCCGCATTCCTGTTCAATCAGCGCGATGTTTCTGTCATTGAGCCCGAAAAGGGCTCTGTACGCATCCATGGAATCTATATCCAGCAAAATTTTTCTTTTATCACTCAAATAAGGGAACCTCCTTGCTCGCCATCGTAAACCGGGATGGCCAATTTCCGGGTTTGTCCCGCTGTATGCAGGGCATAAGAATTTGTTTTCTTACATATTATACGACAAAATTCAGTGTTTGTCCATGTTTGCAGCTTTACAACAAGCGAATCAGCAGCATATATACAGCAGTACCGCCTGCAATGGAAAGAATCATCTGTTTTTTCCACAGGTGCAGCAGGACCGTCGCCGCCACACCCACAAGTGCCGGGATGCTGGAAGATGCAGAAGAAAAGGATACATCCTTCAGGCAATAGACCAGCAGCATGGCCATAACCGCCATGGGCAGCCGGTTGCCGAGCCAGCGGATAAAGGCGGGCACCTTTGTTTCATCCCGGAAGATGACAAAGGGCGCAAAGCGCAGGAAAACCGTCACTGCCGCAGCAATCAGAATGGTCAGCAGAATTTGCAGATTACTCATTGGCACCCTTCCTCTCCTCCCTGCGGAACATCACATAGAAGCAAATAAGCATCATCACCATGGCGGCAATCAGGAATGCCTGTTTGCCCACCGTTACAAGACAAACCATGGTCGCACCCGCTCCCAGCAGAGCAGGCCCAAAGGCTTCCACAAACGGCTGCTTGCCCGCTTTCCATGCTTGATAGGCATTGACTGCCTGCTCGGTGACAATCACAGTAAACAGGGCGGTCATGGCAAAATCAATGCCCGTCATATCAAAGGGAATCACCTGACCAAGCACTGCACCCAGTACAGAACCCAGCACCCAGTAGAACTGGTTGAGTGCGGATACAGTCAAAAACCAACAGGTGCTGTCAGCATTGGTCGGTGCACCGTTTGCCACAAGGGAATATGTTTCGTCTGTCAGAGAGAAAATCAGGTACGGCTTCGCCTTCCCCGTATGCCGGTAGGGCTGCAGCATACTGAGTCCATAGAACAAATGACGCGCATTGACCATCAGCGTCATTAACACCGTTGTAACAGGCGAAAAAGCCGCACAAAGCAGCCCCACCAGCGCAAACTGCATGGATCCCGCATACACCAGCAGGCTGACCAGCAGCGTCCACATGGTACCAAATCCACTTTCCCGCATGGTTATTCCGTATGCGGTGCCAAGAAAAATATAACCGGCCATCACCGGAATGGTGGCTTTGATGGCACCGGGCAAAAAAGCGAATCGTTTGCTGATTGACTGTTTCATCGCTCAACGCTCCCTTGTTGTTTTCTGCATAAAAGTCATTATACAAACAGAAAAATGGTAAGTCAATTTCAGCAGAAATCCAGTGCATAAAAAAAGCAATGCCGTTTCGACATTGCTTACATTGATGAAATTAAATGGTGAGTGTTCCCTGCTCCACCATGCGGTCCAGTGCCATGGCCATGGCAATACGGCCGTGGGAATAGGTCAGGCCGCCCTGCATGTAGGCGGTAAAGGGTTCACGCATGGGGGCATCGGCACTCAGTTCGATGGAAGCACCGGATACAAAGGTACCGGCCGCCATGACCACCTGATCCTGATAGCCCGGCATATCCCAGGGCTCGGGCAGTGCCATGCTGTCCACGGGAGATGCCATCTGAATGCCCTGACAGAAGGCTACAAGTCTTTCAGGGGTTTTCATCTGAATCGCCTGAATAATGTCAGCGCGCACATCGGTGGATGCAGGAGTGGTCACCATGCCAAGATCCTCAAACACCTTTGCTGCCAGACAAGCCGTTTTCACAGCCTGTGCCACCGTGTGAGGAGCCATAAACAAGCCCTGATAGAAGGGCTGATAGCTGGCTGCATAGGAGCCGACCTCAAGACCGATGCCGGGAGCAGTCAAACGGTAGGCGATGCGCTCGATGGCATCCTTTTTGCCCACCAGATATCCGCCGGTAGGCGCAAGTCCGCCGCCGGGATTCTTAATCAGGCTGCCAACGCAAACATCCACGCCATAATGGCTGGGTTCCTTCTCACAGACAAATTCACCGTAGCAGTTATCAACCATCAGGGTGATGTGGGGATATTCCTTGTGGAGCATATCCGCCAAGGGTGCAAACTGCTCGGGCATCAGGGACGGACGCCATGCATAACCGCGGCTGCGCTGGGCAATGACCAGCGTGGTGTTTTCACGGATGGCGGCGCGCACGGCATCCAAATCGATTTCACCCTGCTCATTCAACTCGGTCTGGCTGTAGGATACCTGCATTTCCTTCAGGGAACCCACGGGCGTGTTATGCTCGGAAATGCCGATGATTTCCTCCAGCGTATCATAGGGCTTACCGGTTACAGACAGAATATGCTCACCGGGGCGGGTCAGGCCGAACAGTGCCAGCGCCAGTGCGTGGGTACCGCTGGCAATATGCGGGCGGACAATGGCTGCCTCGGTATCAAACAAATCCGCAAAGATTTTTTCCAGCGTGTCACGACCCACATCGTCATAGCCATAGCCGGTGGTGGGAGCAAAATGGCGATATGCCACCTGATGCTTCTGGAATACATCCAGCACGCGGCGCAGACCAATCTCCTCAATTTGTTCAATCCGCTTGAATACCGGCTGAAGCGCCTGCTCTGCCTGGTCGATTCTTTCATTGGAATTCATTTATTCTTCTCCTTTTTGAAACCACGCGGCAGTCTGCTCAAATGCATCGGAACAGGTGGGGTCTACCCAAAGCACATCCTCTTCCCGGCGCATCCATGTCAGCTGCCGTTTGGCATAATGCCGTGTACCCATTTTAATTTCGTACACCGCCTTGTCCAAATCATATTCTCCGCCGAGATATGCCGCCATTTCCTTGTATCCGATGGCCTTCATGGCCTGATTCTGCACCGTCAGGCCCCGCTCAAGCAGCATCCGCACTTCTTGTTCAAGGCCCATGTCCATCATCTGGTCAACACGGCGGTTGATGCGGTCGTAAAGCACAGCTCTGTCCATGCTGAGGTTGACCACCCGGTAATGATACTTCGGCTCCGGTGATTCATTGGCCTGATTGGAAAACGATTTTCCTGTCAGCAGATTGACCTCAAGGGCACGAACCACGCGGCGCACATCGTTGACATGCAGCTTTTGTGCTGTCACAGGGTCTGTCTCGTTCAGCTGATGCCAAAGCTGCAGCTTTCCTTCCTCTGTCTCTGCCTGCTTTTCCAGCCGTGCGCGGAGCTCATCGTTGCCGGGCACTTCACCCATGGGCATGGGATGACGAAGCGCCCGAAGATAAAACCCAGTGCCGCCCACAAACAGCGGTCGTTTTCCGCGGCTGAAGATTTCCTCTGCCGTCTGTTCTGCCAGTCGGCAGTAGTCCGCCACCGTAAAATTATCTTCGGGTTCAATGATGTCCACCAGATGGTGCGGCACACCATCCATTTCCTCCGGCGTAACCTTGGCTGTACCGATGTCCATGCTTCGATAAATCTGCATGGAATCCATACAGATGATTTCGCAGTCATATGCCTTGGCAATCCGGACTGACAGCGCAGTCTTTCCGCTGGCGGTGGGGCCCGTAAGAACCCAGCATGTTTTTTTATCCATCATTGAATTCTCCGGAAGCGCTTGTCAATTTCACTGTGGCTGAGAGAAATCACCAGAGGTCTGCCGTGAGGACAGGTGGGTGTGACCTTTTCATCTATCATGCGTGTCACAAGGTCGCGGATTTCATCCTCCGTCAAACGATCGCCGCCCTTGACAGCCTTTTTGCAGGCAAGCTGAAGAATGGACGCCCGGCGCTTTTCCATGGTGACGGTGCCGCGTTCACTTTGAAGCTGGTCTATCATTTCCCGCACAAAGGCTTCAGTTTGCGGCTGACCGAGAATCATGGGGATGCTGCGCACGGATACCTCGTTTTCGCCAAAGGGTTCGATGTTCAGCCCAACCTTGGACAGCATGTCCTTGTTGGCCTCCAACAGCTGCTGCTCTCTTCTGCTGACCTGCATAATGATGGGAATCAGCAGCTGCTGCCCGGCCTGATTCTGGTCGATTTCCTTGCTGAAGCGGTCAAACAGCAAGCGCTCGTGAACGGCATGCTGGTCAATCATCAGCAGATGCTCTTCATATTCCACCAGAATGAAGGTGTTGAATACTGTGCCAATCAGCCGGAGGGGCTTTTTCTGCTCTTCTGTCAGAGAAGAAAGCTGCTCCGTCTGCACGGCGGGCATTTCTTTTTTGGCCCAGCCGCTTGTTTCCGGTAATACCGTGCTTGCCATATACTGCGCTACAGCATCGGAAGTATTTTTCACAACAGATGATGCGTAGGCAATGGGTGCAAAGGGACGAACCTGTTCGGTTTCCGTCTCCTGTTTCGCTGCTGCAGCAGGATTATCCGTAACCGCCGCAGGCTTGAGCGGTTCCGTTTCAGGTACAGCAGCTGAAGGAATGGCCGTTTTCGCTGCAGTCACTGTCACAGCTGGCTGCACTGTCATTTTTACAGCAGGAGCAACAGCATTCTGCTGTTCTGTCGGCTTTGATGCAACAGGGACAGACGCTGTGGGAGTAATCGTTGGAACAGTCGGTTTCACAGAAGCAGCCGCAATCACCGGCTGTTTGGTCACTGTTGCAGCAACAGGCTTTGTTTCCGGTTCCTTACAGAGTACCATCTGGGTTGGGCGCTCCAATGCATCCCGATCCTGCAGAGCTTCCCGGACGATGGTTTCCACTGCCTCGGCAATGCCCTGCTCATCCTGAAAGCGCACCTACAGTTTATTCGGGTGCACATTGACATCCACCACATCATAAGGCATGGTCAGATGCAGGACACAGGACGGATATTTGCCAATCATCACCCGCTCACGGCAGGCGGCATCCACCGATATGGAAAGCAGATTGCTCTTCATGTATCGGCCGTTGATAAAGAAGGACTGATGCGCATGATTGCTCCGTGCCCCTTCCCCGATGCCCACAAAGCCGTCCATCAGCACACCGTTCAGATGGCCGTGAACGCGCCGCATGGAGCGAATCATTTCCTTGCCGTAGATGCTGTATACCGCCGATTCCAGCTTGCCGTCTCCGGCAGAATGATACAGCGTTTTGCCCTGGGAAATGTACCGGAAGGATACATCCG
>JAUNDF010000011.1:0-3135 GCA_030526225.1 Clostridia bacterium | reverse complement strand
GCGGCTGAGAATCATATGCATCATCAAGTCAGAGACATATCCGGCTTCGGTGGCTGGCTTTTTGAGGAATTTCAGTCGTACCGGTGTATTGAAGAACAAATCCTTGACCACAAAGGTCGTACCCACCGGACAAGCCGTTTCCTCAATGGAGGTGATGGTGCCGCCGTTGTTTTGCACCTTCAGGCCAATCTGTTCATCTGCAGTACGGGTGGTGCAGGTGACATGGCTGACAGCCGCAATGGAAGCCAGCGCTTCACCGCGGAAGCCAAGGGTGGCAATTGAGGTCAAATCCTTGGCGTTGGTGATTTTGCTGGTGGCATGGCGTTCAAAGGCCATCCTGATGTCTCCAGACTGAATGCCGCTGCCGTTATCCGTTACGCGGAAGTAGCTGATGCCGCCATCACGGATTTCCACCGTCACCGCAGAGGCACCGGCATCAAGGCAGTTTTCTACCAGCTCCTTGATGGCTGCCGCAGGGCGCTCCACCACTTCACCGGCGGCAATTTTGCCGATGACTTCATCCGTCAGCAATCTGATTTTCCCCGGCATTGTTTCACCACCCTTCCCGACTAATCAACTGCTTCACACTCACAGCTTTCTTGCCTTCTCTCGCAGCAGGAAAAGCTTGTTGATGGCATCCATGGGAGTCAGTGCCATCACATCAATGTTTTGCAGTTCGTTGATAATTTCTGTTTTTTCAAAGTCAAACATGTTGACCTGTTCATTTTCCCGTTTGCTTTCGCCATCACCCAGAATTTCATGGCCGATGGCGTACTGGTTGATGTCGCTCACTTCCAGCTTGGCCTGAATCTCATGAGCGCGCACCAGCACGGGATGCGGCACACCGGCCAGCCTTGCGACATGAATACCGAAGGATTTGTCAGCACCGCCGCGGATAATCTTGCGCAGGAAAATGACATCCTCGCCGTGTTCCTTGACGGAAATGCAGTAATTCTGCACACCCTCGATATGGCCCTACAGCTGGGAAAGCTCATGATAGTGGGTGGCAAACAGCGTTTTTGCACCCACCTTGCTTTTGTCGGTCAGGTACTCCACCACTGCCCATGCGATGGCGAGACCGTCGAAGGTGGAGGTGCCGCGGCCGATTTCATCAAGGATAATCAGGCTTCGTGCGGTGGCATTGCGCAGAATGTAGGCAGTCTCTGCCATTTCCACCATGAAGGTGGACTGACCGCTGGCAAGGTCATCCGCCGCACCGACGCGGGTGAAAATCTTGTCCACAATGGGAATGGTTGCCTCTCTTGCAGGGACAAAGGAACCAATATGAGCCATCAGCGTAATCAGTGCCACCTGACGCATGTAGGTGCTCTTACCGGCCATGTTGGGGCCGGTAATAATCAGCATCCGGGCGTCCTCCTGATTCATCTCCGTATCATTGGGGATGAAGCTGTCGTCCCGCAGGGTGTTTTCCACCACCGGATGACGGCCCTCCAGAATCTGTACGGTACCATCCTCCACCATTGTCGGACGGACATAGTGATTGCTGACAGCCACCTTGGCCAGAGACAGGACTGCATCCAGCGTTTTCAGCCCCATGGCTGTTTGCTGGATTCGGCTGATTTCTGCCGCAATCTGTTCCCGGATTTCGGTGAACAGCTGAAGCTCCAGACGAATGGATTGCTCCTGTGCGCCGATAATCTTCTGCTCGATTTCCTTCAGTTCGGGTGTCATGTACCGTTCAGAGGAAGCAAGCGTCTGCTTGCGGATGTAACGCTCCGGTACCAAATCATAATTGGACTTGGTAACCTCCAGATAATAGCCGAATACGCGGTTATACTGAATCTTCAGGTTCTTGATGCCGGTCTCTTCCCGCTCCCGCTGCTCCAGCTCCACAATCCACTGTTTGCCGTTGGTGGCAGCCAGACGGTAATCATCCAGCACCGCATTATAGCCCGGGGCAATGATGTTGCCTTCAGTGATGGTCACCGGTGCATCGGGGTGAATGGCCCTTTGCAGCAGCGCAGTCAGTTCTTCCAGCGGATCGAGACTGTCGCGAAGCTCACAGGCAGCCTGTGATTTTGTCTGTGCCAGCAGCTGCTTGATGCCGGGCACCTTTTCCAGCGATGCCTTCAGTGCCAGACAGTCGCGGGCGTTGATGTTTTTGTAGGATACCTTGCTCAGCAGCCGCTCAATATCATACACGCCCTGCAATTCATCAGAAAGGGTCATGCACAGAATGTGCTGGTCAACAAACTCCTCCACCATATCAAGGCGCTTTTCAATAGCGGCCTTGTCAATCATAGGCTGTTCAATCCAGCTGCGCAGCAGACGGCTGCCCATGGCGGTGGCGGTTTTGTCCAGCAGGCCCAGCAAGGAGCCCTTACGGGTACGGCTGCGCAGGCTTTCAGTAAGTTCCAGATTGCGGCGGGTGTTGCGGTCGAGCATCATGTACTTCTCGCCCTGATAGATGCGAAGGCCTGTAATATGCTCCAGTCCGTTCTTCTGCGTTTCGGAAAGATAGCGCATCAGCGCACCGGCGGCACAGGTGGAGGCATGATACTCCTCTGTCAGCCCCAGAGAAGAGACTGTCTGCAGGTCAAAGTGTTCCTTCAGCCGTTCCACCGCATTCTGGTAGGAGTAGAAGCCGCTGCCCATTTCGCTTGACGGGATATCATCCCCCGGTCTGCAGGTATGCAGCTTGACCAGGTCGGAGACAATCATCTCCGTGGGGGCAATGCGGGCGATTTCATCTGCCAGCATGCGGGACGCATCTGCCAGCTCGTTGACATAGAACTCGCCAGTGGAGACATCCACCACCGCGATGCCAGCCTTATCGCCCTGAAAATAGATGGACAGCAGGAAGGAGTTCTTCTTTTCATCCAGCATGGATGGGTCGCTGACTGTACCGGGCGTGATGATGCGGATGATGCCGCGCTCCACCAGTCCCTTGGCCAGCGCAGGGTCCTCCATCTGCTCACAGATAGCCACCTTGTAGCCCTTCTGAACCAGCTTTTCCACATAGGCATTGACCGCGTGGAAGGGCACACCGCACATGGGCGCGCGCTCGGGCAGGCCGCAGTCACGGCCTGTCAGCGTCAGCTCAAGCTCGCGGGATGCTGTTTTGGCATCATCAAAGAACATTTCATAAAAGTCACCCAAACGAAAGAACAGTAA
>JAUNDF010000098.1 GCA_030526225.1 Clostridia bacterium | reverse complement strand
TCCTGGTCCCGGTCCTGGTCCCGGCCCGGGCTTCGGCGGATAATTGGGGTCCACCTCGATGGGTCCGTCCCATTCCGGGTCTGCAAACAAACGGGTCACGCCGCGGAAGTCCATGACCACGAAATGCGTTTTGCCATCAGCCTCACGCAGACGAGTGCCGCGGCCGATAATCTGCTTGAATTCCGTCATGGAACCAATCATCTGGTCCAGCACAATCAGCTTGGTCATCTTGCAATCGGCACCGGTGGACAGCAGCTTGGAGGTGGTGGCAATCACTGGATAGGGCGAAGAAACGGAGATGAAGTAATCCAGCTTGCTCTTGCCGTATTCATCGCTGCCGGTAATGCGGACTACATAGTCCGGGTTTTGTGCGCACATGTCGGCATTGAGGTTGTTCAGCTCCACCCGCATGCGCTCTGCATGATCCTCGTTAGCGCAGAATACGATGGTCTTCTGCATGCGGTCGGTGCTCTTCAGGTAGGTGGTGATTTCCCTGGCTACCTGATGGATGCGGTCCTTGATGATGATATTGTAATCGTAATCGCTGTTGGTGTAGATGCGGTCGGGAATTTCCATGCCGTTCACATCCAGCTGACCATGCTCGGGCCGCCAGCCGTCGCCGATATCGGTAGTGATGTTGATGACCTTGAAGGGCGCAAGGAAGCCGTCATCAATGCCCTGCTTCAGGCTGTAGGTATACACCGGATCGCCGAAGTAGGTCACGTTGGAGATGTACTTGGTTTCCTTGGGCGTGGCCGTCATGCCAATTTGGGTGGCCTTGTTGAAGTATTCGAGGATACGCCGCCAGCGGCTGTCATCCTTGGCGCTGCCGCGATGACACTCGTCCACGATGATCAGGTCGAAGAAATCCGGCTGGAACAGCTCGGAGAAATGCTCTTGGTCATCATCGCCCACCAGCTGCTGGTACAGAGAGAAGTACACCTGATGGGAGGTGATGGTGCTGCGGTCATCCTTGCTCACGTTGATTTTGTGAATGACCTTCTCCAGCGGCGCGAAATCCTGCTGAATGCTCTGGTCCACCAGAATGTTGCGGTCGGCCAGGTAGAGAATCTTGTGCTTCATGCCGCTCTTCAGCAGCCGATACACAATCTGGAAGGCGGTGTAGGTTTTGCCGGTACCAGTGGCCATCACCACCAGGATACGGTCCTGTCCCATTGCCACGGCATCCAGGACACGATTGATGGCAACCCGCTGATAATACCGGGGCGGATAGCACTTCTGGCTGCTGTAATAGGGCTGGTTAATCATGGCTTGCTGCGCAGGGGTTAAGCCGCCGCCTTCATTACTTTCAGCCTGATACCGGGCAATCAGCTCTGCTTCGGATGGAAATTCATCCATCTGCAGGGTGCGCTCTTTTCCGGTGAGAAAGTCATATTCCTCAAACCCGTCACCGTTGGAGCTGTAGGCAAAGGGAACATCCAGCATCTTCGCATATTCCTTGGCCTGCTGCAGGCCGTGGGAAATGCTGTGATTGTTGTCCTTGGCCTCCACCACGGCGATGGGATTATTGGCGTTGAGATACAGAATATAGTCAGCACGCTTTGCCGGACCACGGGAAACAAGATTACCGCGCAGGTTGATTTTGCCATCGGTAATCTTCTGCTCCATGGTGATTTTGCCGGTGCTCCACTTCGCTGTGATAGCAGGCGTGATGTAGTGCAGCTTGATATCCTCTTCGGACATCATGTGCTTGGGAAGGATGGTAGACATCGTATTCCTCCCGACAATCAATATGGAAGTTGAGAAGTCTATGTTCATGCAACTATCCATAATGAAGTATAGCACAAATGGTAAGATATCACAACGATTTGCGTATGGTTCTACACCTCAAAGTCTATGATTTACAGCGTTTCCACACCCATCAGCCTGTCTATCTCATCAATCAGTTCCTCTATTGCCAATCATCCACAGATGCTGTCATCGTCAGGCTCATCATCGATGAAGTAAAGCGACAGTTCTTCTTCCTGGAACCGTTCTTCATCGAGCATGTCCAGAAATGCCTATACGGAAGGGTCTTTCTTCAGGGGTCTTTCCATGCGTCCTCCTTTCTGTGTTCTAAAACGCACTTTATTTTGAAAAGTTCCGATGTAGACCGGCAGCTGAGAATCGGTATGATGCCCAGCTGCCGGAAGTGTGTTTTTAATCGTCCACTGCAATCACGGGCAGCGTGAAATCGTCATCATCATCGCCTTCGCCAAAGATGAAGGACAGCACCTCATTGGTCAGGAAATCCTTCAGCTCCTCATCGGTGGTAAACTGGCGAATCGGTGCGTTCAGCACCTGGTCGGTTTCATCAATGCTGATGGTCTTCAGCCGGCCTTCAGGGATCCAGTTGTATCCATCGGATTCGCTGTTCTTTCGGGCAATGGCTTCGGCTTCTTCAGAGGTAGCGGCTTCAATACAATCCTCGTAGATGAAGGACTGCCGCAGGCGTACATTAAACTGCATTAGTTTTCCTCCTTCAGGGCACGGGCATAGGCATAGGCCATGCGGCGCTTATAGCGCTCAATGCTCAGCATGATATCAGGATGCTCCTTCAGCCAATCCTCGTAAGACTTGTCCGTGACCTTGTTGCGCTTGTCCAGGCGATAAAGAAGACGAGCCGACTTCTGAGCACAAGCCAGAGCCTGCTTTTCGGGAGGATTCCGACGGAGCCATTCGCCATAGCCCAGCTTGGGATAAGGGCAATTGGAAACGACGCTCTTGGAATCGCTGTCCCGGGCAGCTTCGGCTGCAGCGTGCTTCAGCGTCACGGTCTTCAGCAGATCCTCGCGAACACTGGTAAAGATGTACATGTTCTCGGCCTTGCAGCGGGCATTGCTGGTCACGCAGTTGTAGCGCTGAAAGGCCAGGTCATAACCTTCGTCGGTGACAGCAGGCAGGGTTACAGCCTTCTGGCGCTCCTGGACATACAGGTCGAAATTGATGTCGATGAGCTTCAGATACTCGTTGAGCAGGCCTTTGCGAACCAGCTTGGCAAAGTCAGCGGGGTGAACAGCCTGCAGATACTTCATGTGGGCTACACCTGCAGCGCCGATGTCATCCTCCAGGGTCAGATTGGGAGCAGTGGGCACAAACACATTGCCCATCAGGTGGTAGTTGATGCCGTTCACGGTCATGTTGGTCTTGATAGCCATAATGGGAAAACCTCCTTGATGTAAGTCGTTAGAAATATGAATTGTGATGCGGATGGGCACTGATATTGCCGATAATCCGCAACAGAAAAAGCACCGATGTGAATCGATGCTTTTCATGGGAAATACCGATGAAGATGGGTACGAAAAAGCCGCCTCCGAAGAAGCGGCACAAGGGTTAACAGGTCAGAAAAGACACAATGTCATAGGCATAAGGTTTATCATTGCTTTCCCACGCAAAGACAAAACGCAGCATACCATTGCCGTGAGAGGGGCCGGTTGGACGAATGATTCTGTATGTGTATCCGTATTCATCCTCGTCAACATACTGGTACCCTAGGGAATGTCGTGTGTATACTTCATTGCGGTATGCATCGACGATATCGCCGGGCATATTATCGCAAGACCATTCGTAAAAGACAGTGTCTGTACCGCCTATGGCATAGGTGTAGTCTTTCAATTCGGCAACAGCATTGATTGTGGCTTCATCCCCGCTGTCAGAAACAAGTTTGCCTGCTGAGCATATAGCTCTCACAATATCGCCCTCGTTGTAGTCCTTGGGATTGATGACTATCTCAACAGCGCCAAGTGGATGCACTTCCGAATCGTCCTAAAGGTAATAAGTGTTATAGCTGGAATTCTCGTATTCAAATTCGATGGCTTCACCATTCACCAGCACTTGCACATCACCAAACGGCAGCTGCAGCTTGACAGCTTTCATAGAATCACCTCCCACGATATGAGTATATCACACTATGCTGTCGCTATCAATTGCTATGGAAAAGCCGCCTCCGAAGAAGCGGCCAGGGGTTATTTGAGTCGTTTGTCGATTGGGCGGCATCGCTGCTTACCATGCCATGATTTTCATCAGAATACCGTTGATCCTGAGTAGACCCTCCAGCAGCCCCTTGATGAAAAGCGGCAGGAGCAGGAACACAATACCGGAGATGGCAATCATCCAAACGGTTTCCTCTCGTGCGTGGGTCATCCATCCACAGACAGCGCCGAAGATGAACACGGTACCCACAAGGTTCGTCACGATGGATGATGCCGCAGCGAGGACATTGCCAGTCACATACACGATGCTTATGATGAGAATAGCGGGAGCAACCAGAATTTTGGGGATCAGCTTCAGCAGTTTCATGGCAATGTCCTCCTGTTTATCAGAATTCAATCATTTCCTTGCGGACAGTTTTGACAGCCTTCCGGTAGAAAGCGTCCATCTGATGACGCCATTCGGCGGCATCGCCGACTTGGGGCCGTTCGGGAAGACCGGCTTCCTCCCTCATACTCTGGAGAAGCTCACGCAGGCGATGATTTGCCGCATCGGCGACCGCCTCCGAGTACTGATTCATCTGACCGGTCCTCAGCAGATGCTCATGGAGAACGGGATGCTTTCTCCGCAGATGACGGTCAATCAACCCCCTCCACTTGGCAGAGTCCATCTACAGCCGCTTGCGTTCCTTCATCTCCTGATACGCCATGTTCAGCATATCCATGAAAGAATCATTGGGGTTATACACATTAGCCATGTTGTCATACTCTTCAGTCAGCGCAATCAGATGCACGTCGTAGTCGGTCAGCTCGCTGATGATTTTCTGAACGGCAACCATATTGCGGGAGAGCCTTGCAAGATCGACAACCAGCACGGTGGCAACCTCATCGTTATCCACCTCTTCCATCATGTGCACAAAACCGGGCCGATCCCAATGACCCAAGGTACCGGCACCGGAGTAGCCGTCGTCGATTACCGCTTCGCAGTCAGTGTAGCCCCAGTTGTCTGCATATTCCTGCAGCTCTGCCAGCTGCTTCTCAATGGCCTCCGGATTCGGAGTAGCCGAACGGGCGTAAAGAATGGTTTTCATGGTCAAGTCTCCTTATCAAACATAGATGAGTTCAGCGAGGATGATTTCCTCGGCACGGCTGCGGATGCTGTTCATGCGGCGCACCCACTCCAGCTGGTCGATGCCCTTGAGGGCTTCGGTGATTCCTTCGGTGCGCTTCATATCAGAGATAATCTGCGCCAGCCGGTTCTCTGCAGCTTCGTTCAAATCAGCCAGAACGGTGTACAGGGTACCACTGAGGATCAGGCGGGTATACAGACCGGGGCGATGCTCCTTGAGGTACTGCTCATGCAGCTGCCCCCATCTGCCGATGGGACGCTGCTCCTCCAGCTTGGGGTCGAGGATGTCCGGGAAGTAGTAGTCACCGTGGAGTGTGTAGCGGATGTTGTTCTCCGTGAATTCCCTCTGCAAAGGAGGGCTTGCGGGCTTCCTGGGTTCCATGGTCATTCTCCTTTCATTTGTCGTCGGTTCCTGCAGCGTATGAAGGGACGAGTTTCATCAGCTGCCACTTTCCTCCGGTTTGCCTGGACTCTGCATTTCCTTTCTGCGGCAGGCATAGCCGCGAATATGAGGCCAAGCTGATGTGCGACATCAGCTCAGCCGTGAAAAAGCGGCCTTGCTGATGTCAGCATCATACACAATCTTCGGAGGACTGTGGCAAATGCTTCCATCAACCTAGCCATATTATGTTTCATCCCCTGCGACCTTGCTCCACATCATATTTACTCTTCAATAATCCATCCCGTTCGATGTATATAACCTTGCACATTCCTCTTTTTGTCGGCGCGTGCTCTATAAGGAGTCCATTACCCGGAACAAAATCGTCGGGATTATCGTGTGTCTCGGTGGTCTCGGGCTAATTAATATGAAGTAAGGCTTACTGAAAAACTGATATTGATGCATACGAAAAGCACAGGCCATTTTTGGACCTGTGCTTGTTGATTATGAACATCATGAAGCTGTGATTTAAGTCGGGACATGTTTGCATTTTGTGCCGGAAAGCATCTTGATAAGATGATGGTAGAGTTTTTCGTTGGGCCAAATATGTTCCTTGTCATGAAAGTAATGCATAGGAATCTAAAGCAGGGGAAGAGGCGAATCGCTGATGGCGCTGAAATATATAGATAT
>JAUNDF010000097.1 GCA_030526225.1 Clostridia bacterium | reverse complement strand
TGTTGCCGCCGTTATTGCGGTTGGTGCCGTTGTTATTCCAGTTGCGGTTGTTGCCGGGACCGGTCATCACCTGGGTCTGGCTGAACATGGCCATCATGGGATCGATGGTCTGCGTTTTGGCCACGGCGTATACGGTGTCGCCTTCCTTCACGCCGGATTTGATTTCCACATAGCTGCCGTTGCTGACGCCGGTGGTGATGTAGGTCTTCTCCATCTCGCTTTCCTCGTCATCACCGTTTCTGGTGTACACGAAGGCACGGTTGGTTTCATCAAAGCTGATGGCATCCAGCTTCAGCACCACCACATCCTGCACCTCTTCCTTGGGCAGGGTGACGGTAATCTGCATGCCGGGGAAAACCTCCTTGTCCACATCCACATAGGCGGTTGCGGTGTAATTTGCCACGTTGCCCGTGGAGCTGGACAGGTGGTCCAGCTTGGCGATGGTGGAATCAAAGGTCTTTTCGTTGGCCGTGGTGGTGATGCGGATGGCATCCCCCACATGGACGCTGTTGATGTCGTATTCATCCACGCGGATTTCGGTCTTCAGGTGCACGAAATCCACCACCTGACAAAGGGTGTCACCGGCTTTGACATCGTCACCCACCTTGACATCCAGCACATTCACCGTGCCGTCAAACTCGGCCTCCACCGTCTGGCCGTTGGACAGGCGCAGCAGCTTCTGGCCGTCCCGCACCTCATCGCCGGCCTTGACATACACTGTGCGGACAGTGCCGTCGCTGTTGGCGGTATAGGTGGCAGAGTCGATGGCCTGCAGCGTGCCGTTAAAGGACAGCGCGTTGGAGATGCTGCCGATGGTTGCGGTATAGGGCTGATAGGTCACCGTATACTTGGCACGCATCTGACCAAACATATAAAGGCCCACGCCTGCGGCAATCAGCAGCACCAGCAGCCAGATGATCATCTTTCGGAATATATGGCGGGACTTGCCCTGCCGTCCGTTTTTAGCCATGTGTTTTTCCTCCCGGTTTGCTTTTCGATTCAAATGTACGGTTCTCATTATACAAATGTTTTTTAAATTACTGTTAACAAACCGGAAAAACACATAAGAAAATCAGCTGCAGCCGCACCAAATGTGACTGATTCACAAAAAACATCAAAAAAGCACTCTTTTGGGCGAATATAATATGAAAAATTTCATCAGCTTATGGCGCAAAGGGGCAGGAATATGATATACTGAAAATGGATACTTGTATCAAAGGTTGTGAATCATTTGTCTTATTATTCTTCCATATTATTGATTCTTCTGCTGGCGCTCGGTGTTCTGTCTGTTTTGATTTCCGAAAACAACAGGCTGCCCCGGCAAAAAAAGCGGCTGTTTTATACCACCAACATCCTGATGGCACTGGCTGCCATAGCGGAATGGCTGGGGCTTTATATCAACGGCAATGCTGCCTTCCCTGCATGGATGCTGGCATCGGCCAAAGCCGCGGATTACATCCTTACGCCCCTGACCGGCATTACCCTGATTCTGCTGATGCTCCAGCCCGGCAAAACCGCCGGCCGCATTTCCCGGCTGATGATTGCCCTATATTCCGTCTTTCAGCTGGTTTCCGTATTCTGCGGCTGGACTGTGGTGATTGACAGCAGCAACCGCTACACCCACGGCCCGCTCTATCCGGTGTATATGGTATTCAATCTTGCGGTGATTGTCGGGCTGGCGCTTTCCTTTATCCGCTACAGCCGCTCCTTCCGCAAGCACAACAGAGTTGCCCTGTATGCCATCATGTTGTTGATTTTCATATCCATGACACTGCAGGAGCTGGGCGGAAGCAGCTGTCGGGTCGCCTATCTGGGCATGACCTTCGGCGTGGCGTATCTGTACATCCACTACACGGAATTCGCCCAGATGCAGATGAACGATACCATCACCGAGCAGCAGGTGAGAATCTCCATCGACCCGCTCACCGGCGTTCACAGCCGCCTTGCCTATACCGATGCACTGAAGGCCTGCGGCGATACACCTGCCGAAGACACCACCGTATTCCTGATTGATATCAACGGCCTGAAGAACGTCAACGATACCCTCGGTCACGAGGCCGGTGACGAGCTGATTCGCGGGGCTGCCGACCGTATCCGGCAGGCTTTCCCCGACAGCTGCGGCATCTACCGCATCGGCGGTGATGAATTTGTGGTCCTCGGTGAAATGACGGAGGAGCAAATCCATCAGGCACCGGTACAGCTGAACAAGGCCATGTTTGCATGGCACGGCACCATGGCCAAAGCCATCAGCATGTCCTCCGGCTGCGCACGGAAAAAGGACCATCCTGAGTGCAGCATGACAGAGCTGATCAAGCTGGCAGACCAGGCCATGTATGAACAAAAGAAAGCCTACTATCAGTCCAGCGGTGCTGACCGCAGAAGAAGATAAACAACGCCGTTGCGGTGGACAGGAGCTAACGAAATGATGAAACACTTGCCGGTTAAATTCATGGCAGCGCTTATGGCTGTGATGCTGCTGCTCATGGCCGTGCTGCCAGCTTTGGCAGCCGCTGTGCCGTCAGGGCGCGTGGTTCGTGTGGCCTATTTTGAATCCGCCCATTTTTTGGAGGGCGCTTCCGAGGGGGCGGTCAAGGGCGGCTATGCCTATGAAATCCTCCACGAAATCTCCAACCACACCGGCTGGCGGTATGAATATGTGTACGGCGACTGGGTAGAGCTGATGGAGCGCTTCAGAAACGGCGAAATCGACCTGTTCCCCGGTTTGGCCAACCGCCCCGACCGGGAGCCGTATATGGATTTCCCCAACTATCCCATCGATACGGAAACACACTGCCTGTTTGTGGGCAAAAATGACACGTCTTTTGTTGAAGGCGATTATACCTCTGTGAACGGCAAGCGCATCGGTTTAATCCGCAACAACAACATGACCGACGAATTCCTTGCATGGGTTGAAGCCTACGGTCTGAAGCCCAAATATGTCTGGTACGATGACATCAATGTCCTGCTGGACGAAATGAAGAGCGGCAGCATCGACGGCTGTGTTTCCTCCGAAAACAATGTGGATTATTCCAACGATGTGCGCGTGTATGCACAGATTGCGGAGGCAAAATCCTACATCGCTGTCAAAAAGGGCGATACGGAGCTGCTGGCCGGTGTCAACAGCGCCATGGAGGCCATCAACCGGGAAAACCCCGATTTCTTCAAGGAACGCAAGCGCCAGCACTACGCCACCCGCATCACCAACGCCGCCCTCTCCATTGAGGAAAAGTCATGGGTGACGCAGCATCAGGTGCTGAAAATCGGCTATACCGACAACTATCTCCCCTTCTCCGGCACTGACAAGGGCGGCCGCCCCACCGGCATTATCACCGACATTGTCAATCAGATGATGGTATCCCTGAAAATCAAGCGGCAGCTGCCGGTTCGCTATGTGCGCTACAGCTCCTACAACGAAATGCTTGCAGGGCTGAATGCCGGTGAAATTGATGCCGCCTTTCCGGTGATGAAGAGCGTTTGGCATGCCGAGCAGTGCGGCATGATTGAAACAGAGCCGCTGGTCTACTCCGCCATATCCGCCGTGTACAGCGGCAGCTTTGATATGTCCAAGCTGGACAAAATCGCCGTCAACCGCTCGGCCAACCTGCAGGAGGTGTTCCTGCGGGAGCATTACCCCAACAGCGAAATCATCTGGTGCAATTCCGCCCAGGAAACGCTGGAGGCGGTTAAATCCGGCAGGGCCGGGTGCACACTGTATAATTCCACCCGCACCATGGAAGCCATTACCGGCAAATATGACACGCTGTCCGAAATCGCCATCGGCAAAACCATCGGCTTCTCCTTTGGTGTCCGCAAGGGCAACACGGTGGTTTTCTCCCTGCTCAAGCGCGGCATCAGCCTGCTGGATACGGAGGAATTCTCCTACTCCATGTTCCGCTATGTGGGCGGACAGGGCAGCTACACCCCTGAGGATTTCCTGCGTGACAACGCCATCGTCATTGTGTCGGTGGTGCTGGTGGTAGCGGGCATCATCCTGCTGATTATCACCCGGCTGCTCCACAAGGCCAAAAAGGCCGAAATGCGCTTCCAGGAAACGGACGACATTGTGGCCCACGCCAACATGGGCATCTGGCGCATCATCTTAAACGACGGTGAAAAGCCCCGGATGCGCGGCACGGCCCGCATGCGCGAGCTGCTTTCCCTGCCCGACAGCATGACCGACGAAACGGAAATCTATGAGGCGTGGTTCTCCCGCATCAAGCCCGAGGCACTGCCCTCCGTGGCCAACAGCGTGGAGCAGATGAAGGCAGGCAACCGCAGTGAAAACACCTATCTGTGGATTGATCCCAACCTGGGCGAGCAGTATGTCCGCTGCGGCGGTGTGGGTGAAAAGACCGACAAGGGCTGGGTGCTCCGCGGTTACCACTACAATGTAAACGAAGAAGTCCTGCGGGACCAGAAGCAGCAAATCAGTCTGGCCAAGGCATTGGCCCGCTCCGAGGAATCTGCTGTCACCCTGTCCCGCTCCAACGCCATTCTGGAGGCCATCAGTCAGGAATACCACACCATGTGGCTGATCACCAAGGATGATTTGAAGATGCACTTCATCCGCTCCAACGGCATCTCCACCATTCAGAATGCCATCAACATCGCAAACAGAATCACCGGCTACAGTGAATCCATGATTCAGTACATCAGCCGCTACGTTGTCCCCGAGGACAGGGAACGCGTGCTGGATGCCGCACAGGCGGCGGTGGTGCTTGAGGAAATCGGCAGACAGCCCATTTACAAGGTCAATTACCGCCGGGTGGATGACTTCGGCCGGGTCACCTTCCATCAGATGGCCTTTGCCGATGCCGGTGAGGGCTTCATCCTGGCCTATCACGACATTGATGCCATGATGCGGGAGGAAAAGCTGAAGCAGGACAAGCTGCAGCAGGCCCTTGAAGCCGCACAGGTGGCTGAAAAGGCAAAGACCAACTTCCTGTTCAACATGTCCCACGACATCCGCACGCCCATGAACGCCATCATCGGCTACTCCGACCTGATTGAAAAGCATCTGGATGACAAGGAGCTGGTGAAGAGCTACATCGACAAGATTCAGACCGCCAACGGTTTCCTGATGTCGCTGATCAACAATGTGCTGGAAATGGCCCGCATTGAAAGCGGCAAGATTTCCCTGGACGAGACCCACGGAAACATCTACAAGTTCAACTCCGCACTTATCAGCATGTTTGACGGCACCATGCACGAGCGCAATGTGACCTTCGTATATGACATTCAGGTGGCACACCCGGACATCATGATTGATGAAACGAAGCTGCGTGAGGTGTATCTGAACATTCTGAGCAACGCCGTAAAATACACCCCTGCAGGCGGCACCGTAACCATGACCGTTCGCGAAACAGGCTCCCCGCAGCCCGGCTACGTTACCTATCAGACGGTGATTGAGGACACGGGCATCGGCATGAGCAAGGAGTTCCTCCCCCACCTGTTTGAGGAATTCACCAGAGAGCGTTCCTCCACCGAGAGCCGCGTGACCGGCACCGGCCTTGGTATGCCCATTGTGAAAAAGCTGGTTGACTTTATGAACGGCACCATCACGGTGGACAGCGAAGTGGGCCGCGGCACACGCATCACCGTGACCATCCCCCACCGCATTGCAGCATCGCCTGCCGCAGTCGTTCCCGAAGCGGACAGCAGCACAGCATCCCGGATGGACTTTGCCGGCAAGCGCATTCTGCTGGCCGAGGACAACGACCTGAATGCGGAAATTGCCATCACCGTGCTGGAGGAAGAGGGCTTCCGGGTTGACCGTGCCGAGGACGGCATGGTCTGCGTGGACATGATGGAGAAAGCGCCTGCAGGCACTTATGACCTTGTGCTGATGGATATCCAGATGCCCAACATGGACGGCTACGGCGCCACCCGTGCTATCCGTGCCATGGCAGACCCTGCAAAGGCATCCATCCCCATTGTGGCCATGACGGCCAACGCCTTTGAAGAGGACAAGCGCAACGCCTTTGCCGCCGGCATGAATGCCCATGTGGCCAAGCCCATTGAAATGGACAAGCTGAACCAGACCCTGGCATGGGTGTTGAGTCGTCATTAACCAAAAAGCGGGAACCGGGCAGCCACCGGCTCCCGCTTTTGTTCATTTGTAACACTTTCCCCAAACGCTT
>JAUNDF010000010.1 GCA_030526225.1 Clostridia bacterium | reverse complement strand
CCGCAAACCCATGAACAACCGCCGTGCCCCCGAGCGCAAGGGTCCCGTGGTGGTGGAAGGTCTGGCCACCCGCCGCATGGCCTGGGAAATCATCCACAAGGTGACCCAGGAGGGCGCCTATGCCTCCCTGCTGCTGGATGAAAAGCTGCGCGGCTGCGGCCTGTCCCCCGAGGATCGCCGTCTGGTGAGCCGACTGGTCTACGATACGCTGGAGAATCTGTTCTACATCGATGAGGCCCTGAAGCAGGTGATGGCCAAGCCCGATACCGAGCCGAAGCTGGTCAACATCCTGCGGCTGGCCGCCTGCCAGCTGATGCTGGAGGACCGCATCCCCGAGAGCGCCGCCGTGAATACCGCCGTGGCCCTGTGCAAGGAGCAGGGCATGGAGGGTCTGGCCGGTGTGTGCAACGGCATCCTGCGCAACCTTGTCCGCAAGCAGGAGGAGCTGGTGTGGCCCGACCCCGAAACCGAGCCCATCCGCGCCCGCAGCGTGAAACATTCCGTGCCCGAGTGGCTGGTGCGCCGTCTGGATGCTGACTGGGGCACCGAAACCGCCGATGCCCTGATGGCAGCCCGCCAGCAGGAGAGCGTCACCGTTCGCCCCAACCTGATGCGGCTGGACGATGCTGAGTTTGAGGCCCTTTTGGGCAAAAAGGTATGGCGCAAGGAAAAGGCCGCCGTGCCCCACGCATGGCACATTGCCGGCATGGCTGACATCGGCTCCGACACCGACTTTGTGGGCGGCAATTTCTCCATTCAGGGCGAAAGCAGCATGATGGCCTGTCTGGCGCTGGCCCCCCAGCGCGGCATGCAGGTGCTGGATGCCTGCGCCGCACCCGGCGGCAAGGCATGCTATCTGGCCGAAATGATGGCCGGCACCGGCCGCGTACAGGCATGGGAGCTGCATGACCACCGCACCAAGCTGATTGCCGCACAGGCAAAGCGGCTGGGCCTTGAAAACATCCGCCCCATGACCCGCGATGCCTCCAAGCTGCGCGAGGACACCATCCGCACCATGGATGCGGTGCTGGTGGATGCTCCCTGCTCCGGCCTTGGCACCATGGCCGACAAGCCCGATGTGAAGCTGCGCGCCAAGGAAGAGAGCGTTGCCGAGCTGGCCGCACTGCAGAAGCAGATTCTGGAAAGCTGCGCCCAGTATGTCAAGCCCGGCGGGGTGCTGGTGTATTCCACCTGCTCTATCCTCAAGGAGGAAAACGAGCAGCAGGTAACCGCCTTCCTCGCCAGCCATCCCGAATTCAAGCTGGAAAAGCTACCCGATACCATCCCCGAGCAGTTCCGCTGCCATGAGGACGTGGGTCTGCAGCTGCTGCCCAGCCGCGACCATGTGGGCGGCTTCTACATCGCCCGCATGCGGAGGAGCCGCGTATGACCGAGCTGACCGGCATGACCGCCCTGGAGCTTGCCCAGTGGTGCAAAGAGCAGGGCATGCCCGCCTTCCGCGGCAAGCAGATTTTCAAGTGGATTCATCAGGGTGCCGACTTTGACGAAATGACCAACCTGTCCAAGGGGCTGCGCGCACAGCTGAAGGAAACGGCCATCGCCCAGCCGGTGACCATCCTGCAGCGGAAAAAGTCGCAGCTTGACGACACGGTGAAGTTCCTCTTCGGCCTGAAGGACGGCAACTGCGTGGAGGGCGTGCTGATGCACTACCACCACGGCTACACCCTGTGCATTTCCACTCAGGTGGGCTGCCGCATGGGCTGTGCCTTCTGTGCCAGCACGCTGGACGGCTGCGTCCGCTCCCTGACTGCCGGGGAGATGCTGGGGGAAATCCTGTGCGCCGGACATGAGCTGCCCAAGGGCGAGCGCATCCACAACGTGGTGCTGATGGGCAGCGGCGAGCCTCTGGACAACTATGACAACGTCATCAAGTTCCTGCACCTGCTGCGGGAGCCGGACGGCATCCAGATCAGCCTGCGCAGCGTATCCCTGTCCACCTGCGGTCTGGTGCCGAAGATGTATGAGCTGGCGGATGCGGATTTGCCCGTGACCCTGTCCGTATCCCTGCATGCGCCCAATGATGACATCCGCCGCCGCACCATGCCCATCGCCAAGGTGTATCCCATGGAGGAGCTGCTGAAGGCCTGCCGCTACTACATCGAAAAAACCGGCCGCCGGGTCATCTTTGAATATGCGCTGGTGGGCGGCGTTAACTGCTCCGATGAGCATGCGGCTTAGCTGGCCTCCCGCCTGCGGGGCATGCAGTGCCATGTGAACCTGATCCCCCTCAACGCGGTGAAGGAGCGGGGGCTTGACGGCGTAACCGAGGCCACCGTGCGCCGCTTTACCGAAAAGCTGGAGAGCCTGCACATTTCCGTGACCCGCCGCCGGGAAATGGGCGATGACATCGACGGCGCCTGCGGCCAGCTGCGCCGCAAAACACTGGAAAGTCTGAACACTACGGAGGGCGTACAATGAACCGCAGGTTCCGTTTTACAGGCGAATGCCTGGAACGATTGCGCGCATACTGCACCATCGTCACCCAGGGCCCGAAAAAGGCCAAAAAGAAAAAGCAGGGCAAGGAAGACACGGCCCCCGAAGCGGCTGCCCCTGAAAAGGTCGAAGCCCCTGCAAGGGAAGAGAATGAAAACGATGCCGTTATCTGCCGCACGGATGTGGGCAAGATGCGCAAGAGCAATCAGGATGCCGTGATTGATGCCTTCCCCGTCATCGGCGTTGCCGACGGCATGGGCGGCCACAACGGCGGCGAGGTTGCCTCCGCCTCTGCCCGGGATATCCTGCTGGAAGAGCTTGAGGGCAAGGCTGTGGACGGCGAAGCGCTGATTCAGGCCATCGAAACCGCCAACACCAAAATCCTGCTGATGTCCGCCGGGGATGACCGGCTGGCCGGCATGGGCACCACCCTGACCGTGCTGTGGGTAGACAAGGACGAGATTAAAATCGGCCATGTGGGCGACAGCAGGGCGTATTTGCTGCGCGGCGGCGAGCTGAAGCAGGTCACCCGGGACCACTCCATGGTGGCCGAAATGGTTCGTCAGGGCCTGATTACCCAGGAGCAGGCGGACAATCACCCGATGAAGAACATCATCACCCGGGCCGTGGGCACCGACTTGAAGGTGGATGTGGACATCCTGTCCTACCGCCGCAAGAAGGATGACAAGTG
Source organism: Clostridia bacterium (assembly GCA_030526225.1). GTDB lineage: Bacteria > Bacillota > Clostridia > Christensenellales > Aristaeellaceae > JAUNDF01. The sequence goes on along the minus strand of JAUNDF010000010.1, from coordinate 35,018 downwards.
GCTCATCTGCTCCGACGGCCTCTCCGGCATGGTGACCAATGACCGCCTGAAGGAGCTGCTTGAGCACAACACCCCCGGCAAGGCGGCCGACCTGATGCTGGCCGATGCGCTGGATGCCGGCGGCCGGGACAACATCTCCTTTGTGATCTTTACCGATAAGGAGGATCACGAAGCATGAGAGAACGCATCCTTGCCAACCGCTATCGCCTGGTGGAGCAAATCGGCGTGGGCGGCATGGCCATTGTGTACCGCGCCGTGGATATGCGCACCGGCCATAACGTGGCCGTAAAAGAGCTGAAGCCCGAATTCAACCGGGATGCCGAGTTTGTGGGCCGCTTCCAAAGAGAAGCGGAGGCCGCCAGCAAAATGACCCACCACAACATCGTGAACCTTCTGGATGTGGGCATGGACGGCGAAAACCGCTACCTGATTATGGAGTACGTCCACGGCAAAACCCTGAAGGAGGTCATCCACGAAAAGGGCCGCCTGAACCCCTACGTGGCCAGCCAGATTACCATCCGCATTCTGTCTGCACTGCAGCATGCCCACAACAACGGCATCATTCACCGGGACATCAAGCCGCAGAATATCCTTGTGCATGCCGACGGCCACATCAAGGTATCCGACTTCGGCATCGCCCGCATGGTGGATAACTCCACCCTCACCAAGGGCGACAACGTGATGGGCTCCGTGCATTACTTCAGCCCCGAGCAGGCCAGCGGACAGGAGGTTGGCGCCACCAGCGACATCTACTCCACCGGTGTGGTGCTTTACGAAATGCTCACCGGCCGCCTGCCCTATGACGGGGACAACCATGTAGCCATCGCCATGCAGCACCTGCATGCGCGGCCCGCGCCCATCGAATCCATCGTGCCGGATGTGCCCCCGGCCATCATCCGCGTGTGCATGCGCGCCATGGAAAAGAATCCGGCCTTCCGGTACCAGTCCGCCACGGAAATGGCAGCTGACCTTCGCATGGCTTTGGAGGGCCGCACCGAGCAGATGCAGCCCTATCCGGTGGATGCATCCACCCAGGGCATCCCGGGGCTGTATCAGAATCCGGTACAGGCCACCGGCACCCAAAAGCGCCTGAGGCCCGACCGCAACCTTGGCAGCCGCAGCAAAAAGCAGCAGCTGCTGTGGTCCCTGCTGTCGCTGGCGGTGGCCGCGGCAGTGTTTACGGGGCTGTACTTCGGCGGCTTTGCCATCTATAACCAAGTGGTCAACACGGTGACCGTCCCCGATGTGCTGGGTCTGGAGCAATCCATGGCCGAGCGCACGCTGCAGCGCATCGGTCTGCAGACGGAGACCGTGCAGGTCAACCACCAGTCCGTCCCCGCGGGTACGGTGCTGCTGCAGGCCCCGGAGGAATCCAACCGCCTGCACAAGGGCGATACGGTGCTGCTGACCGTATCCGCAGGCCCTGCCAGCCGCCGTGTGCCCCCGATTACCGGCCTTCCCCAGCAGGATGCACTGGCCGCCCTGCAGGCCGGCAGCCTGACCATGTTTGTAGCCGAGCGCGTGGTGTCCTCCGATTTGCCTGTGGGCACGGTGGTCAGCCAGATTCCCGAGGCCAACAGCCTGTGTCAGGCAGGCGATGTGGTGCAGGTCACCGTATCCGGCGGCTCTGCCTACATCCCCAACGTGCGGGAGAAAACCCTGCAGGAGGCCCGGGATTTGCTGGAGAGCAACGATCTGGTGATGAACGCCAACCTGCTGTATCAGGAGACGGATGACCCCGCCCTCCACGGCACGGTGGCCAACCAGAGCCCTGAGGCCGGCACTCAGGTGATCCTGGAAACGGCTGTGACCCTCACCCTCTACCGTGTGCCTGCCATGACCCATTCGGCGGAAATCACCCTGGAGCTGCCCGACAGTGAAACCACCATCAACGTCCGCCTGACGATGATGGAAAACGGCGAGGAAACCATCCGCTGGCAGGGCGATTTTGCCCCCGATGCCACCCGCCATCCCGTGATGGAGCTGACCGCCGCAGAAGCCGGCAGCTACATCTACAAGGTGTACATCAACGATAAATTCGTCTATCAGCAGCAGGTGACGATGGAATAAAACTGCACCCATCCGGCATGCCATGCCGGATGGGTTTTTGTTGTTTTTCCCCCACAAATTTCATATTTTCCCTCACCCCTTGCCCTGCATGGCTTTCGCGTTTCCGGTCATGTTCTATCCCATTCCGGCCATTGACGATTCCCCTGTTGTCACCTATAATGAGACTCGCAGCACCACATGATAATGTGTGTATAAAAACGATTATACACAATATATATGGTTAGCAAGCTCATTCGCCCACAACCGGGCACAGCACACAACGAAACAGTTTACAGCATTTGACCTGACTGCGGCAGAACGCAGCCGTTTGATTGCCTGCGCAAATAAGCCAGGCGGCAAGGAGGAGCACAATGACCATCAACAACATCCGCAAGCGCGACGGACGCCTTGTCCCCTTTGACCAGAAGAAAATCGAGAACGCCATTCTCCGCTCCTTCCAGGCCACCGGCAGTGCCAAGGGCCCCGAAACGGCCAGGGTGCTGGCCGAGCAGGTGATGCACGAGCTGGAGAACAACGAGGCCATCTCCGCTAACCCCGCCGTGGAAGAGGTGCAGGATGCGGTGGAGCGCATCCTGATTGAAAAGGGCTTTGTCCGCAGTGCCAAGGCGTACATCCTCTACCGCGCCGAGCGCAGCCGTGTGCGGGAAATGAACACCCGCCTGATGAAGACCTTCGAGGACATCACCTTCAAAGAAGCCGTGGACAGCGACATCAAGCGCGAAAACGCCAACATCAACGGCGATACCGCCATGGGTGCCATGCTGAAGTTCGGCAGCGAGGGCGCCAAGGAATTCTACGACAAGTTCGTCCTCGACCCCCGCTTTGCCCAGGCCCACCGGGAGGGCGACATCCACATCCACGATATGGATTTCTACACCCTCACCACCACCTGCTGTCAGATTGAGCTGAGCAGCCTGTTCTCCGGCGGCTTTTCCACCGGCCACGGCACCCTGCGGGAGCCCAACGATATCGCCAGCTATGCCGCCCTGGCCTGCATCGCCATCCAGTCCAACCAGAATGACCAGCACGGCGGCCAGAGCATTGTGGACTTTGACTACGGCATGGCCCCCGGCGTAAAAAAGACTTTCCTCAAGCGCTACAAGCTGAACCTTGCCCGCGCCCTGGAGCTGCTCCTTGATGATGACCGCGCGGAGGAATCCGCCGCCCTTTTCATGGAAGCCCTGACCGAAAAGAACCTTCTGCCCGCGGTGGATGAAGCCCCCGAAGCACGTGCCGCCCTGAAGGCCCTGCTGCTGGAAAAGACGGACGAAGCCACCGCCGAGCACATCCTCACCTTCAGCCACAGCCATGCCCTGAAGGAAACGGACAAGGCTACCTATCAGGCCATGGAGGCGCTGATTCACAACCTGAACACCATGCACAGCCGCGCCGGTGCCCAGGTGCCCTTCTCCTCCATCAACTACGGCACGGATACCTCCCCCGAGGGCCGCATGGTGGTGCGCAATCTGCTCTACGCCACAGAGGCAGGCCTTGGCGGCGGCGAGACACCCATCTTCCCCATCCAGATTTTCCGCGTCAAAGAGGGCATCAACTTCAACCCCGGTGAGCCCAACTACGATTTGTACCGGCTGGCCATCCGCACCAGCGCCAAGCGGCTGTTCCCCAATTTCTCCTTCATTGATGCGCCCTTTAATCTGCAGTACTACAAGCCCGGCCACCCCGAAACGGAAATCGCCTACATGGGCTGCCGCACCCGGGTAATGGGCAATGTCTACGATAAATCACGCGAGACAGCACCCCGCCGGGGCAACCTGTCCTTCACCTCCATCAACCTCCCCCGCATTGCCATCAAGGCCAACGGGGACAAGAAATGGTTCTTTGAGGAGCTGCACCGCAAGATGGAGCTGGTGGCTGCCCAGCTGGATGAGCGCCTGGCCATCATCTCCAAAAAGAAGGTGAAGAACTTCCCCTTCCTCATGGGTGAGGGCGTATGGCTGGACAGCGAGGGCCTCGACTGGAACGACACCATCGGCGAGGTGCTCAAGCACGGCACGCTGACCATCGGCTTTATCGGTCTGGCGGAAACGCTGGTGGCGCTGACCGGCAAGCATCACGGTGAAAGCGATGAAAGCCAGCAGCTGGGTCTGGAGATCATCTCCGCCATGCGCGCTTTTACCGACAAGTTGGCACAGGAGAAGGGGCTGAATTACTCCCTCATCGCCACCCCTGCCGAGGGCCTTTCCGGCCGCTTTGTGCGCATGGACAAGGAGAAGTTCGGCATCATCCCCGGGGTCACCGGCCGGGATTACTACACCAACAGCTTCCATGTGCCGGTATATTACCCCTGCTCCGCCTTCCACAAGCTGGAGATTGAAGCCCCCTATCACGCATTGACCAACGGCGGCCACATCAGCTATGTGGAAATGGACGGCGATCCGCTGAAGAACCTTGATGCCTTTGAGAAGATTGTGCGCTGCATGCATGACAAGGGCATCGGCTACGGTTCCATCAACCATCCCGTGGACCGCGACCCCCTGTGCGGCTACAACGGCATCATCGGCGATGAATGCCCCCTCTGCCACCGCACGGAAGACAACCGCCCCTTTGAGCGCATCCGCCGCATCACCGGCTATCTGGTGGGCACGCTGGACCGCTTCAACGATGCCAAGCGGGCAGAGGAGCACGACCGTGTCAAACACGGCATTCAATGAAGTGGTCGGTGAATAATAATGGAAATTCGCATTGCGGGGATTGTCAACGATTCCATTGTGGATGGCCCGGGCAACCGGCTGACGGTGTTTGTGCAGGGGTGTCCCCATCACTGCCCCGGCTGCCACAATCCTGACAGCCATGATTTTTCCGGCGGCCGCCTGACGGATACCGGGGACATTCTGCGGCAAATCCGCGCCAATCCCCTGCTGGACGGCATCACTCTTTCCGGCGGTGAGCCCATGTGTCAGCCGGAGGCCTGCCTGCTGCTGGCCCGTGAAGCCCGACTGATGGGGCTGAATGTGTGGTGCTACACCGGCTATACGCTGGAAGCACTGCTTGCGGAACATGAGCCCGCCCGCATGGCCCTGCTGGAAGCGGTGGATGTGCTGGTGGACGGCCCCTTTCTGCTTCGTCAGCGCTCGCTGGACCTGCTGTACTGCGGCAGCCGCAATCAGCGGTTGCTGGATGTCCGAAAGAGCCTTGCAGCCCATCAGCCCGTGCTGTGGGAACGGCCTGCAGTGAAGTATGACTGGGATAATTTGTAAAGAAAAAAGGGGTTGGGAAAAAGGCAGTGAATGGAAAATGCCCCGGAAGACCTCTTCCGACTTCGCTGCGCTCATCCACCTTCCCCAGCGGGGAAGGTCATGATGCACTTATCACATATGGTTGAAATTTGAGACAAATTAAAAAACCTTCCCCGCTGGGGAAGGTGCCCCGAAGGGGCGGAAGAGGTCCTTTGTAAGGCTGTGAAGAGCGTTCTTTCACAGCTTCTTTTTTATCCCTTTACAGCATATCCATTCTCCCGCAGCACAGCCAGCGCACGGTCAAATGCATCCGCTTTCATCAGCACATAGTCGGTATTAAAGGTGGACAGGGCAAAGATGGAGATGCCGTTTTCCGCCAGCAGAGAGGCGATTCTGGCCAAAATGCCCACCAGGGAGAAATCCAGCGTACCCACGATACGGAAGCCGCGCCAGCCATCCTCCCGATGGGTGGTGTTATCCGGCACAGCGGATGCGGGGCATACCAGCGAGTACTCCTCGTCCGTATAGCCCGTAAAGGTGAAGGGCGCGGACCAATCCACCTGAGCATAATCCGTCACCTTGCACACGGACAGGTCACAGGGCAGCACCTGCAGCTCCATCAGCAGTCACCTCCCTCATAAATCACGTGGAAGGGCAGCTGGCTGAGGATGTCGCGCTGGGCATCCACACCGGGATAAACCTCGCACAGGCGCAAGCCCTTGGGGGTCAGCTCGAATACGCACCGTTCGGTGACATACAGCACCCGCTGATGGTTTTCCAGCGCCCGCTTGGCAGAGAAGCTGACCGAGCGCACCTCCTCCACAAACTTGGGGATGGAGCCCTCGGAGAGAATCTGCACCTTATCATCGGCGCAGGTCACATCAAGGCCCTTGGTGTTGAAGGTGAGGCAGAAGACCACGGTGGGGGTTTTGGCGGTGATGTTGGCAAAGCCGCCGATGCCGGAGAAGGCGCCGGGGCCGCGATGGGCATTCACGTTGCCGTGCCGGTCCACCTCAAGGCCGCCCATGAAGCAGATATCCAGACCGCCGTTGTTGTACAGGTCGAACTGGAAGGACATATCGTACACGGAGGTGGCACCGATCATGGCGCCGAACACGGTGCCGGAGGCCGGGAAGCCGCCCACGCCGCCGGATTCCACTGTCAGGGTCACATGGTCCAGCACACCGTTTTTCTTGGCGTAGCGGGAAATGTTTTCCGGAATGCCGATGCCGATATTGACGATGTCGCCGTTCTTCAGCTCTTTGGCGGCGCGGCTGCCGATAATCTCGTTGGCCATGCTGGTCACCTTCTTTTTCACGGTGAAGGGCTCCAGCATTTCGTACCAGTCGAACCAGTCCTTGGGGGGAATCTCAAAGCTGCCGGTAAGGGAATTGAACACAGCGTGGCGCTTTTCTGACTCCACGGGCACAATGGCATCCACAAGGCAGCCGGGAATCACGGTGTTTCTGGGGCGGGAAGGGGTGTTAATCAGCCGGTCCACCTGCACGATGACCTTGCCGTGGTTGGCCTTCACCGCCTGACAGATGGACAATGCATCGCCGGCCATGTACATATCATCAAAGGAAATGTTGCCCTTGCGGTCGGCGGCAGTGCCGCGAATCAGGGCGACCTTCAGCCGGGGGAGCTTGTAGTAGAGGAACTCCTCCCCATCCACCTCCACCAGCTTCACAAGGCTCTGATCCTTGGAGATGTTGTTGATGCCGGGGCCCTCCAGCCGGGGATCCACAAACACATCCAGGCCCACCTTGCTCAGCGCGCCGGGTATGCCGCCGGCCTGCGCCCGGATGGCATGGGAGATGCAGCCCAGAGGCAGGTTGTACGCCTCAAAGCGGTCCTCCAGCACAATCTTTTTTGTATTGAGCATGGCCCCGAAATGGCCGCAAATCAGCTTGGACACGGCACCATCCCGGATGTAGCTCTCGGCGGCTCTGCTGTCATCCCACACGCCAAAGCCGGCACTGGACACCATGGTCAGGTTGCTGGGGGAGCCGGTGGCCTTGTAGCGGCGATAAATGGCCTCATGCAGCTCAACGGGGTTCTCAATCCCCACAAAGGAGTTGACACAGATACAATCGCCGTCGCGGATTAAGCTGACAGCCTCATCGGGGGTCATCACCTGAAACATTCAAACAATTCCTTTTCTTCCGTTCATTGGTTTGTGATGTATTCATAAAAAAACAGCACAAAGAATATTATACCAGACAATGACAAAAAATCAACAGAATCAGACAGGATGGCGCATCCGATTTGCCATTTTCCCCGGGAATATGCTATAATAGACCCATCCTGAAGGAAGAGGGATTGACCATGAGCAAAACGAAGGAACGAATCCGCGACAGCCAGCTGAACTACAAGCACGGGCTGGGACAGAACTTTATTTATGACGAGGACCTGCTGGCCTCTCTGGCAGAGCTTTCCGGGGTGGATGAAACCGATGATGTGCTGGAAATCGGCCCCGGCAGCGGCAACCTGACCAAGCACCTGTGCCGCCGGGCCAAGAGCGTGCTCTCCGTGGAGCTGGATGAGCGGCTGATTCCCCTGCTGGGCGCCTTCATGGCCGAGTACAAAAACTTCACCCTTGTGCAGGGCGATGTGATGCAGCAGAATCTCCACGAGCTGACAAGCCACATGGACAAGCCCTTCTCCGTGGTGGCCAACATCCCCTATTACATCACCACCCCGCTGATTACCATGCTGCTCAACTCCGGCCTGCCCATGAAGCGGCTGGCTTTTATGGTGCAGAAGGAAGTGGCCGACAAAATCCTCGCAAAACCCGGGGATGATGGCTGGGGCATGCTGGCCGTGCGCGCCCAGTACTACTGCGACCCCTATCTGGCGCTGGATGTGCCCGCCGCCTGCTTCACCCCGCCGCCCAAGGTGGACAGCGCCTTTGTGGTGCTGCCCGTTCGGGAAACACCCGCTGTTGCCGCGAAGGATGAGGACACCTTCTTCCGGGTGGCCGGCGCCGCCTTTGCCCTGCGCCGCAAAACCATGCTCAACAACCTGTGCGCCACCTTCCGCATGGAGCGGGCCGATGCCGCCGCCATTATCCAATCCGCCGGGCTGGATGAGCGCATCCGCGGCGAAAAGCTGACCCTCGAGGAGCTGGGCCGCATCGCCGATGCGCTCTATGACCGCAAACAGGAGGCCGCTGAATAATGGGCATTGCAGCATTTATGCACATTTCCCCCGACAGATGGGCGATGGATGCCATCCCCGGCAGCATGGCCGTGGAGAGCATCCCCCTGCCCCGGCGCGCCACATCCGGCAGTGCGGGGTATGATTTCGTCACCCCTGTGGATGTAACCGTTGCCCCCGGGGAGGACAAGCTGATTCCCACGGGCATCCGCTGTGAAATGCAGCCCGGCTGGGTGCTGCTGCTGTTCCCCCGCAGCTCCATCGGCTTCAAGTACGATGTGCGATTGAGCAACACCGTGGGCGTGATTGACAGCGACTACTTCCATGCCGACAACGAAGGCCACATCATGGTCAAGCTGCGCAACCCCGGCCCCAAGCCCCTGGTGCTTTCCGCCGGCGACCGCTTCTGTCAGGGCATCTTCCTGCCCTACGGCATCACCACCGATGATGCAGCCGATGGCGAGAGAACCGGCGGCATGGGATCTACGGGGAAGAAGTAAACCTCCTTCCGTCACGGCAAAGCCGTGTCAACTCCCTCAAGGAGGGAGGCTTAGGGAGTACCGCGCAGAAAACCATCTTTTATCAAATCATACAAGACGAAACATATGAAAAGAGGCTGTGAAAGATAACTTCACAGCCTCTTAATTTAATCCATCCCCTGCCACTGCTTCTGCCAGTATCCATCATTGGGGGTATATTGGGCGGCGTTGGCCGGGTTGTAGGAAACCTTCAGCTTCACCCATACCGCCGCAGTGCCGCAGCCGGACAGGTCAACGGGCTGACCCAAGCCTGCCCTGATGCCGGAAAACTGCTTGCGGCCCAGAGCCGCGGCTTCCCCGCGGGAGCGCGCCGCCAGCACCTCGCCGCTGTCGATGGCGGTTTCGCCGTCATATACGCTGATGAACACGGTCAGCTGTCCGCCGGAAACCTGCAGGCAAGCCTGACCGATTTCGCGGCCGTTGGCGGTCACCACAGGCACATAGGTCACCCCATCCGCTGCAGGGATGATGGCGGCTCTCTGCCATGTATCCGCGCCGGACATGCCGGAAATGGGATAGCCATCGGTGCAGGCGGCGTTGCCCTTCAGCCGGCCAATCTGCCGAATGACATCAAAAGCAATCTCCTCGCCGCCCAGATTGACCGCCACATGGTACGCGGTGTCGCCGCCCTTGACCTTCAGGTAGATTTCATCGGTCATGTAGGGCCCGGCCACGCCTTCCCGGCACTGCTGCCACACAAGGCCGCTGTCATCATACACAGAGACGGTGACATCCTGCCCGGGAGCGGCGGGGATGGACAGCGTCAGGTAATTGTCGGCGGTGGTAATCACCGAAGCCGCGCGGATATCCGCCACGGTGCAAACATCATCGGCCAGCGCGGTAGGGGACAAAAGCAGCATCACAAGCAGCATCAACCAGATGATTCTCTTCATGCCGCACCTCCTTTGCCTTTCCCTTTGCTTTTCAATGATATAACGCGTATGGGCGTGATTTCCTTCCCGTCAGTCCCGCAGGATATCCTCCGCCTGCACGGAATGGAAGCCGGCAGCGCGGCCCAGACGGTTCATCACCGCAAGGCCGATACCCTCGGGGGGCAGTACCTCGCTGAAGATGGCATCCATGCCCACGTCATCCAGCCGGCGCAGGGTATCAAACAGACAGCGGGCGGTCTCCTCCGGGCGATGGATGCTGCCCAGATCGAAGGGATGGCAATCCGCCAGCTGTTCCGCATGCTCGGTAAAGCACATCACACAGCTCTTGTGACCGTTTTGCGCGGCCTCTTCACACAAGCGGCGCAGTGCCCCAACCACCTGCTGCTCCTCCCCTTCCACCAGCACCACCTGACCGTTGGGGGCGTAGTGCTTGTAGCGCATGCCGGGGGACAGGGCCACCTCGCCCTGCTGCAGGGGGCGCAGTACGCTGCCGGCCACATCCACCTCACCCAGCACTTTTTCCAGCATATCCCGGGTCACGCCGCCGGGACGGAGGATGCAGGGCTTGCCGTGGCCGATATCCAGCACCGTGGACTCAAGGCCCACATCGCAGTCCCCGCCGTCGATAATCATGGGGATGCGGCCATCCATATCCTGATACACATACCGTGCAGAGGTGGGGCTGGGCTTGCCGGAGCGATTGGCGCTGGGTGCCGCCACGGGCACATTGCAAGCCTTCAGCAGTGCCGCCGCCACCGGATGGGAGGGCATGCGCACCGCCACCGTGGGCAGACCCGCGGTCACCTCCAGGGGGATGGATTCCTTCCGCGGCATCAGGATGGTCAGCGGGCCGGGCCAGAAGGCATCCATCAGCTTTTCTGCCGTTTCGGATACCTCGCAGATGTCCTTCAGCTGCTCCCGGCACCACACGTGCACAATCAGGGGATTATCTGCAGGGCGGTCCTTGGCGGCAAAGATGGACAGCACCGCATCCTTGTCAAAGGCATTGGCACCCAGACCGTACACCGTTTCCGTAGGAAAGGCCACCAGCTGCCCGCTTCGGAGCAGCTCAGCCGCGGCCTGCAGATTCTCCTGCGCGGGGCCCAGCACTTGCGTTTTCATTGCTTCTTCATCCTTTTGCGTCGTTCAAACTCAATCAGCCATGTGGGCTTCCACCATGCGGCTAATGCCGTTGTAGTCCTGATGGCTTGTCACCTGCACCATGCCGGCTTCCCTCAGCAGGCGGCACACCCCTTCGGCCTGATCCCAGCCGATCTCCAGAAAGAGGGCACCGCCGGGCAGCAGATGACGGGGCGCTTCCTTTGCGATGGTGCGGTAGAAATCGTACCCGTCCTCGCCGCCGTCAAGGGCGGTCATGGGCTCCCGCAGGACCTCTGCCTGCAGCTGACGGCAATCCTCCGCGGGGATATACGGCGGATTGGACACCAGCACGTGGAACCGTTCACCCTCCAGCGGCGCAAACATATCGCCGTGATGCAGCTGTACCTTTGCCGCAAGGGCTTCGGCGTTGATGCCGGTCACCGCCAGTGCATCGGCAGATAAATCGGACAGATGCACCTCGCTCCCCGGCACCTATAGTGCAAGGGATACGCCGATGCAGCCGCTGCCGCAGCACAGGTCAAGGGCCTTGGCACCCGCACCGTGCTTTTTCAGCTCTGATGCGGCTAATTCCACCAGCAGCTCCGTTTCGGGCCGGGGAATCAGCACGCGGCTGTCCACATGGAAAACACGACCGAGGAAGACAACTTCCCCGGTCAGATATTGCAAGGGTTCGCGCTGACAGCGGCGCCGGGCCAGCTGTGCGTATTGCCGGAGGATGTCCTCCGCCAGCTGTGTATCCTCATCCAGCCGCAGGGCCATGGGCTCCATGCCGGTCAGGTGGGCCAGCAGCAGGGATGCATCCAGCAGGGCATCGGGCACACCCGCCGCCTGAAATTGCTTCGCCGTTTCGCGAATCAGCTGTCTGGGTGTCATGCCTGGGGCTCCTGAACAGGCGCTTCTTCATCTGCTTCTTCGGCAACAGCTTCAGCTGCTTCCGCAACCGGCTTCACCTCGGGCTTTTCAAACACATAGCCCTTTTCGGATTCCTTGTAGCTGTGCAGGATGGTGAAGCCGTCCCGGTTCTTGGGCGCATTTTTGGGCAGGCCGTACAGGGCCACATTCATGGAAACGATGGCGCATTCCAGCATCTTTTCGTCGGGCTCGCGGGTGGTCAGGCGCTGCATCTGCAGTCCGGGCCAGCGGAGCGCACGGGCCAGCTTGCTGTCGCTGTGGGCCAGACCCTTCAGCACCTCGTAGCTGACGCCTGCAATCACCGGCAGCATGGCCAGATGGAACAGGAACCGCCAGATAAACACGGTGATGCCCCGGCCGATGAGCAGCGTCATCAGAATGGAGATGACGAACACAATCAGCAAAAATGCGGTGCCGCAGCGGGGGTGCAGGGTAGTGAAGCCCTTGGCGTTTTCGGGGGTCAGGGGCAGGTCATGCTCGTGGCAGTACACGGTCTTGTGCTCGGCACCGTGGTACTGGAAGGTGCGGCGCACATCGGGCACCATGCCGCAGAAAATCATGTAGCCGATGAGCAGCAGAATCTTCACAACGCCGCCCACCAGCGTTGCGGCGGTGGTGGAGCCGGTCCAGGCAATGATGCCCTTTTCCACGGCGGTGGGCACAAGGATAAACAGGCCCACGGACAGAATCACGGCCAGAATCATGGCCATGCCCATGACCACCTTGTCGATGCCCTTGCCCAGCTTCTCTGCCAGCCATTTTTCAAACTTGGTGGGCTCCTCATCCATGATGCCCAGCATCTTGGTGGAGGTTTCCAGCGTCTGCATGCCCATGACCAGCATGTTGGCCATGTTCACGGCGCCGCGGATGACGGGCCAGCCCATCCACTTGTGCTTTTTGCTCAGGGCCACATAGGGCTCATAGCGCACGGCCATGGAGCCATCGGGCCGTCTGACGGTGATGGCGATGGCATCGGGGCCCTTCATCATCACGCCTTCCATCACTGCCTGACCGCCGATATCCACGCGGGGGCAGGTTGTCTGCTGCTTGTCTGCCATAAAATACCTCTTTTCTATGATGAACCATCATGTGCATTTGCAGGATTCAACGGACGATACTCATCCAATTTATGCTATTCGATGCAAAGCCCCATTTTTCCTGCCTGCGTGCATGGAAAAAGACCCCTGCCGCAGCGGGCAGAGGTCTTGAAGCATCAGAACAGATCGGTGGCCTTTTCGATGGCATCCTGCTGGGCGGCCAGCAGTGCCTCGAAGTTGGCACGGTAAGCGGAGGCGGCTTCCTTCAGGGCGGCCACCTGCTTTTCCAGCTTGGCCTTGTCTTCCATCAGGCTGCCCAGCTGTGCCTTGGCCTGTTCGTTGGCCTTGGCCACGATGGCATCAGCCTCGGTCTGTGCCTTGGTGATGGTTTCGTCCTTCACGCGCTGTGCCATTTCCAGAATCTCGCGGAAGGCGGCGGTGTTGGTATCGGTGGCGCGGGGCTCTGCAGCCACGGGAGCGGCCTTGGGGGCGGCGTTGGCTGCGGCCAGCTTGCCCTGCAGATCGCGGATTTCATCCTGCATGTTAATCATTTCGTCAATGATGTCATCCAGGAACTCATCCACCTGCTCGGGCTTGTAGCCCTGGGGAACAAAATCAAACTCTTTGCTCTCAATCATTTCAATGGTAACCTGCATGGTGAAAATCTCCTTTCTTGTTGGGCCGTTTATGTGGATTTAATTATTTCTTCGCGAATATTTCCAGCACCACGGGCAGCCGGTCCTTGCGGGTGGGTTCCCCCACCTCCAGCAGACGGATTCTGCCGAAATGGCGGATGGATACCAGTGCGCCCTCCTGCAGCAGCCGGTCACAGCGTTCCTACGGGCGATGATTGACCATCACCAGCCCCTGACGAATCAGCTATGCCGCTTTGGTGCGGGATTGCTTCATGCCGCTTGCCACCACGCAGTCCAGCCGCAGGGACGGCACTGTGTCGCGCAGCTGCTTCCCTTCAGGCGGGGCAATTTCAGGCGGGCTGCCCAGCACCGATACCCAGATGGGCGTGCGTCCCGCGCTTGTCCATTCCACCGGCAGACGAGCCGCCAGCTCGGGCATCACGCAGACCAGTGCCCGGCCTTCCTCAACGATGATGTCGCCCAGAAAGGCACGCTCCATGCCAAGGGCCATCAGGCTCCCCAGCAAATCGCTGTGGGCCGCGGTGGAAAAGCGGCTGTTCCATTTGGCTTCCACCCATTGGGCGGTAAACAGCGGCTCCTCCCCGAAGGGATGAAAGCACACCTGCACCCGCTATGCATCACTCCAGCCGCCGCAAAAGGATACATCCACCCCGTTATCCCGGGCGGCATCCTGTGCCATGGCCTGCTCCTCTGCCGCCAGAAAGCGGCCGGGGACAGCGCAGTACAGCCTGTCGGCCCGCTGGGCCAGCTGATTCAGCCGCAGCTTCAGCTGCTGTGCAGTATCCTTAATCATGCGAAAATGGCGGCGATTCTGCCGAGAATCCAGCCGATGATTTCACAAATCGCAAGTGCCGCCACAGGGGACCAGTCAATGGGCTGATACCTTGCCGGCAGCCGGGAAACAATGGCCACCCGAAGGGGCGTGAGCACCGGCTCGGTCACGCGGCGGAGCAGCTCCGTCCAGCGGTTGGCGGCGGGCTTGAGCCAGTTGAGCAGCACATAGGCGATGAGCAGCAGCTCATACACCAGCAGTGCCATGCGGAGAATGCGCATCAACAGCAGCATCAGGCCACCCCCTTATCGGGCAAGCTGGGTCTGCGCCGTGCCGTAGAAGCCGCGGCGGGTATCGGAATCATAGGCGCTGCGGGGTGCGGCGCCGGATACATCCACACTGCCGGTGCTGTAGGGCGGTACGGCTGCCACCTGACCGAAGGTCATCTGGGGCTGGGCATACTGCTCATAGGCGGGCTGCTGCATGGTATAGCCCTGCTGATAGTAGGGCTGCTGGGCGGTATAGCCCTGCTGCATATCGTAATAGGGCTGCTGGGCCGTGTAGCCCTGCTGGCCATAGCTCTGCTGCATGGTGTAGCCCTGCTGCATGTCCTCATAGGACTGGCGGGCGGTGTAGCCCTGAGCATTGCCGTAGCTCTGCTGGGCATAGGGTGCTTCATAGGCGGCGCGGCGGTCACCGTAGGCGGGCTGCTCGGTCCATGCGCGGCTTTCCTCTGCCTGCTCGCGCAGGGGCTGGGCATCGGCACCGGTCTTCCAGTTGGCCATGCCGGCATCGGTCAGCACCAGAATCACCGCAGGGGACAGCATGTAGATGCGCTTGCTGCGGCTCAGCTTGGTGACGGTATATTCAAGGGTGAAGGCGGCACCGGATACGAAATCCAGGCAGCGCTGCACTTCCTTGTCGTCGGCGATGTTATCCATGTTCAGGATGACCGACTCGTTGTTGCGCATGTATTCAATCACGCGGTTGCAGTCGCTGATGCCGGCCAAAAGCACGGCGCGCTCCACGCCCACATAGCCGCGGCCGTCACTGCCGGTGAAGTTGACATTCAGGTAGCTGATGTTGTCCTGCCGGGGCTGATTCTGGCGGCCTGCCGCTTCGGGGGCGGGCTGCTCCTGACGGGGCTGCCATGCCGTCTGCCAGGAGGAGGTCTGCTGGCGCATCTCCTGCTGGGGCTGCCATGTTGTCTGCTGGGGCACGGGCGGCATGTTCATCTGCTGTGCCTGCTGCTGCCAGGTATAGCCCTGCATCTGAGGGGCATAGCCCTGCTCGGGCATCATGCCGTTCATCTCCTGCTGGGGCTGATAGGCCGCCTGCTGGGGCTCCTGCTGCTGGGCAGCCATGCGGGATGTATCGTACATATCCCGGTTGCCGGCAGGATGATAGCCGCTGAAGGAGCCGGAGAACCGGTCTTCCTCCTGCTGCTGTGCGCCCTTGCCGCGCAGCCTGGATGCAAGCTGTTGTTTCCAATCCTTAAAAGACAATTCGTTTACCCCCTACACACAATCACACGGAATAATCCCGGGGCCCGAAGAGCGCACTGCCCACCCGGATGATGGTTGCGCCATGGCGCACGGCCAGCCGGTAATCGCCGGACATGCCCATGGAAAGCTCCTCCATGGTAATCCCCTCTATGTTTTCGTCCCGAAGACGCTCAAACAGCGCACGCATATCGGCAAAAAGCCCCGACAGGTACGCTTCATCCTCTGATTTTGGCATCACAGCCATCAGCCCGCGCACATCAAGGCCGGGCAATTGTGCCAGCTGCCGAAGGAAGGCCTCCGTCTCCTCGGGAGGGATGCCGCCCTTCTGCTCTTCCCCTGCGGGGCTCACCTGAACAAGCACAGGCATCCGCCTTCCGGCCTTTTGGGCCTGGCGGTCAATCTCCTGCGCAAGGCTGAGCCTGTCCACAGAATGAATAAGGCATACATGGTTTATTATATATTTAACTTTATTGGATTGCAACCTTCCAATCAGGTGAATCTGAAAATTTTCTTCCAGCGCAGGCAGTTTTTCCATAATTTCCTGCACCCGGTTCTCGCCCACCTCACGGATGCCCAGCTCCCGGATGGGCAAAATGGTCTCCAGGGGATGGGTCTTGGTGACCGCAACGATTTTGGGCACAGCATAGCCGCTTTCATCCGCCAGCTGCTGTACCTCCGCGCAAATTTCCTCGTACCGCTGGGCAATCTGCTCCCGGTTCAGTTCCATCCGCAAAGACCTTCCTTCCTGCTTGAGATATGCCGCATCAGAACAGCATCACGGTCTGCCCTTCATACAGCAGACCCTGGGTGATGGCGGAGATGTACACATTGCCGCCGTCCTCCAAAAGGATGTTCACCGGCACAAACAGCTGATTGGCACCGTCCAGCACCACCACGCCGGTCATGTTGTCCTGGGTATAGATGGCGCGCTTGGGCACCATCAGGCTCTGCACATAATCGCCCAGCTCTGCCTGACAGGTGCGCATGTACAGCACCGGCTCCACGGAGTCATGCACCACAAGGCGCACCAGCAGCTCATTGCCGTTTCTTGTAAAGGATTCCACCGTGGCCAGCACACGGGTGTTTTCCACCCGCTCCAGCTTCAGCTCGTAGGTCTGGCCCTCCACCGGATTCCATGTGGAGTCCTTCACCAGCATCAGCGCGTACCACACGCCGTCACGCACGGTGCGGTAGATGGTGGTCTTGCCCTTTTGGGCCGTGGTCAGCTCCGGCTTTTGACCGGCAATCATCTTCCGGACCTATTGCGGGGTAAAATCACGGAAGTTGGAGGCGGTCAGGCCGTATTCATAGCCGTCGGTATAAAAGCTGACGATGGTCTCGCCCGCGGCGGTATACTGCTTGGTCCAGCTGGCAATGCGCTGCAGCTGGCTCTGTTCGTCGTCATACAACCGGCTGAGGCGCTGGTCGGAGCCGTACTTTTTCTTCAGATACAGCTGACGGGAGCCGATGGCGGCATTGAGCAGCGTTTCCTGATTGAGCAAATTGCCGGGCTGACCGGCAATCATGGCGCGGAATTCCCGGGCCAGCTACAAAACATCGCTGTCCAGCCGCTCCATGCGGGCATCGTAGGTGGTTTCCTCGCCGATGAGCTGCAGCTGATACTGCTTGATCTGGTCGCGGTAGTTCTGCAGGGCGGTGGTCTCCTTGGTGGAATAACCGGTGGAGAACACATTGCAGATGGTGGAGCGGTTGCGGGCCACCTTGCCCTCCTCCGCCACATACTCGATGCTGCTCACGCCCTCGGCATCATAGGGGGTCTCATCCCGGACGATGAGCACATCGCCGGAGTATCTTGCACCCAGGGTGCCTGCCTGTATGGTGGCATAGGGCGTTGCCGCCGGCACCAGGGTTTTGTACAGGTACCACAGGGCAAACAGCACGGCCACCACGATGATGACAATCTGCACAGCATGCAGCTTCTTCCTCGGCTGCGGTGCCATCGGCGGTGTTTCTCTGTACATCCTTTCACGCTCCTTGGTTTCAATCCTTGTTTATGATGTCATTTTGCTGCGGATGCGCGCCAGCATGCGCCGCTCCATGCGGCTGACCTGCATTTGCGACAGGTTCATTCTGGCGGCGCACTCCCGCTGACCCATCCGCTATACATAACGCAGCCGGACCAGCAATTGCTCCTGCCCGGTCAGCTGGCGCATAATCCACTGCCACATGTCCCGCTGCTCCACGGCCTCGTAGCCGCCGTCGGTCTGACCAAGCCGCTCCTCAAGGGCGCGGTCATCCTCCCCGGAGATTTCGTTCAGGGAGGCAACCTCCAGCTTTTCCCGGCTGTCGAGGATGTGCAGCAGCTCATCGGGGGTGATGTTCATTTCGCCGGCAATTTCACGCACGGTAGGCTCCCGCAGCAGCTGCTGGGCCAGCCGGTCGGTGATTTTGTTCACCTGCGCCGCCTTTTCCCGCAAATCACGGGAGGGGCGAATGAGCGCGGCCTTGTCCCGCAGGTGGTTGCGCACCTCACCCGCCATGGTGGTAACGGCGAAGGTGGTAAACTTGACCCCCTTGTCAGGGTCGAAGCGTTTGATGGCGTTCATCAGCGCCATGGCTGCCACCTGCCGCAAATCCTCCATTTCGGCACCGCGCCCATAGAATTTGGCCGCCACCTGCCGCGACAGGGGCAGAAAATGCTCCGTCAGCCGGTTCAGCGTCTCCGGCTCCGGTGCACGGGCATACCCTGCCAGCAGGGCATTGATGTCTTCTTCCATCATGATGCCCTCCCGGTGGAAAGCGTCAGGCGGATGGCCGCAATCCGGCCCTCCCCGTCCACGGTCAGCTGTACATCGGGCATGATGGTTTTCAGTACCGCCAGCGAGATTTCGTTCTCCTCTTCGCCGGGGGCGGATGTTTGCTTTTCCCCGAAGGCAGCCGTCAGCAATGCTGATACGCGGCCATCCTCCCGGAGAATGTCGGTGGTGATGCTTTCCACCGTGCTGCCCTGATGCAGCAGGCAGTCGAAGGCCTCATCCGCGGCGGCGCGAAGATCATCCATGTCATCCACGCTCAGGTCATACAGATAGGCCACGCCGCCTACCATGGTGCGAAGCACCAGTGAATGATCGGCCTGCCCCGGCAGACACAGGGTGATGCGGTTTTCCCGCGCCATCCGACACACCTCCCAAACATCCTGACAAGCCCAATTTGGGCTTATTCTATCTGATTATGATACCACATCAAACAGCATTTTGGCAAGCAGCAGGGCCAGCACCACCAGCATCATCCGGCGCACAAAGCCCGCGCCCTTGCTGATGGTCATCTTTGCCCCCAGCAGGCCGCCCATCACCGAGCAGAAGGCCGCGGGGATACCCAGGGCCAGCAGCACCTTGCCGGCGGTCAGGTAGGTCACCAGTGCCGCCACATTGCTGGCAAGATTCACCATCTTGGCCGTGCCGGAGGCCAGCACGCCGTCCATGCCCAGCAGCATGGTAAACAGGATAATCAGGAACGTGCCGGTACCGGGACCCACCAAGCCGTCATAGAAGCCGATGACCAGACCGATGGCCGCCGCAGCTGCCATAAAGTACTTCTCCGGCACCGCCGCATGGCGCTGTTCCTTGTTTTTGTTGGTCAGCACCACCGCCGCCACCACGGGAATCAGGCACAGCATCATGATGCGCACGGTCTGCTCCGGGATGCGCAGCTGCAGCAGCGTTCCCAGCCAGCTGCCGGGGAGCGCCATCACCGCCGCCAGTATGCCCACCTTCAGGCTGGCCTTGCCGCTGGCGATGTACTTGCCGCAGGAGGCCACCGTGCCCACACAGGCAGACAGCTTGTTGGTGCCCGCCGCCAGATAGGGGTTCAGCCCCGCCAGATAATATGCCGGCAGGCTGATTAATCCGCCGCCCCCGGCCACGGAATCCACAAAGCTGGCAAAGAAAATCAGCGGCAGTACAATCACATACATCTGCCACGTCACCTGCATCATCATTTCCCCCTTTTATCATATCAAACACACAAACGGAGCACCATGTTTCAGGCGCTCCGCTGAAGAAATTTTACAGATATATCAGCCCACAAACTCGCGGTAGATGGCACGGATGGTGGTCTCAAAATCATCATCATCCACACCCACAATAATGGAAAGCTCGCTGGAGCCCTGATCAATCATGCGCACGTTGATGCCCGCCCGGGACATGGCAGAGAACAGCCGCGCGGCCGTACCGCAGTTGTTGACCATGCCGCGGCCGACGGTGGCAATGACAGACAGGTTTTCATGAATGGAGATGGTATCGGCGCCGGTCAGCTCCACAATGCGGCGGACGATTTCGTCCCGCTTGGGCTGCAGCTCCTTGCTTTCCACCACCACGCACAGGGTGTCGATGCCGGTGGGCATATGCTCAAAGGACAGGCCCTCCTCCTCAATCACCTGCAGGACCTTGCGGCCAAAGCCCAGCTCGCTGTTCATCATGGCCTTTTCCACGTTGATGGTGGAGAAGCCCTTGCGGCCGGCGATGCCGGTGATGGTGGGGTGGCTCTCGTCATGGGGCTGATGCACGGCAATCATGGTGCCGGGATGATTGGGGTTGTTGGTGTTGCGGATGTTGGTGGGGATGCCGGCCCGCTGCACGGGGAACATGGCATCGGCATGGAGCACGCTGGCACCCATGTAGCTCAGCTCACGCAGCTCGGAATAGGTGATGGATGCAATCTCCCGGGGAGCCTCCACCACGCGGGGATCAGCCATCAGGAAGCCGGATACATCCGTCCAGTTTTCGTACATGTCGGCCTTGACGGCACGGGCCACAATGGCGCCGGTGATGTCGCTGCCGCCGCGGCTGAAGGTGTGAATCTCCCGGTTGGGCTTGGCACCGTAGAAGCCGGGGACAACGGCAGGCATGTCATCGCACAGCAGAGCAGACATGATGGTGTTGGTCTTGTCGGCATCAAAGCGGCCTTCCTCATCAAAGCAGATGCCCTTGGCCGCATCCAGGAAGCGCCAGCCCAGATAATTGGCCAGCAGGATGCCGTTGAGGTATTCGCCGCGGCTTGCGCAGTAATCGGCAGTGGCACCGGCGGCAATCTGCGCTTCCACCTCGTCCAGCTCGGGGGTGATGTCCACGGTCAGCTTCAGCTCATCCACGATTTCCTGATAGCGGGCGCGGATTTTGCCGAAGGTCTCGGCAATGCTCTCCCCTTCCATGGCCTGACGGTGGCAGCGGTACAGCAGGTCCGTCACCTTGTCATCCCCGTCAAAGCGCTTGCCGGGGGCAGAGGGCACCACATAGCGGCGCGCAGGGTCCAGCAGGATGATTTCCTTCACCTTGGCAAACTGGGCGGCATTGGCCAGAGAGCTGCCGCCGAACTTGGTTACAATCTTCTTCATGGGCTTTGTGCCTCCTGATATCAAATCAAAAACAATCCCATGATACCTTGCGGTTCATGGGATGTCAAGCACGGCGGTGCATTCGTTTTGTTTTTATACGCCATCTTCCCGGAACCGGGCCATGATGACCACATCCTGCCATGCGCCGTCGCGGAAGATTTCCTTCTTCAGCAGACCCTCCTGATGAAAGCCGTTCTTTTCGTAGCAGCGGATGGCCGCCTTGTTGAAGGCAAACACGGTGACCTTCAGCTTGTGCAGGTTCATCTCCCGGAAGCAGAAGTCCGTCAGCAGCTCCATGGCTTCGCTGCCGTAGCCCCGGCCCCGGTAGGGCGTGCCAATCATCATGGCCAGCTCGGCCAGACCGTTTTTCCAGTCCACCCGGGTGATGCCGCAGCGGCCCACCAGATAGCCCTCAAAATCCTCCACCGCAAACTGGTACTCCCCGCGGGAATAGCCGGTCTGCTGGTCCAGCCAGCGGTATTCATCCTCCATGGAGGCCGGGAACGGAATGCCGCTGATCATGCTCCTGAGCGTTTCGTAGTCGTTGACAAAGGCGTGGTTCGTATCCACATCCCCGCGCTCAAAGGCGCGCAGACGAATGAGTCTTCCCTCGTACATGGTGTTCTCTCATTTCCTATTGTAATATTACAGTTCTGTTTTCCTGTCCACGGCGCGGGTGGCAGTGACCACGCTGACCGATTCACAGCCGGCCTCCAGCAGTGCCCGGGCGCACACGGTCACCGTTCTGCCGGTGGTGAGCACATCATCCAGCAGGAGTACATGGCCGCCCTTCATGGGCATGCAGGAGAAGGCACCGGAAAGGTTCTGCGCCCGCTGTTCTCCGTCCAGCCCCCGCTGGGTGATTTCGTGCCGTCCGTCCCTTCGAAGGAGCAGCTGACGGCAGGGCAGCCCCAGCAAATCCGCCGTGCGGGATGCAAGCTCATAGCCGTGGTCGATGCCCCGCTCCCGCTTTCGCCTTTCCGGCATGGTGACCCATGTGACCACCGTATCGGCGCACAGGTTCATTTCACCGGCCGCTTCTGCCGCGGCCCGGGCCATGATATCCGCCGCAATTGCCTGCTGATGGAACTTCAGCAGATGCACCAGCCGCCGTGCCTCATCCTTGTGCGCCCATGCAGAGCGGGCCGTCACAGGCAGGAAATGGACGGCACAGAAGGGGCATGCCTCCCCCTGCGGCAGGGGATGACCGCAGCGGTCACACACAGCCCCTGAAAGGCGCAGTGCATCCAGCCTTTTGCGGCAATCGGGGCAAAGCACCTCGCCCGGCAGGCTTTCGCCGCAGACAAGGCAGGTCGTGTCATCGGGATAAACCGACCCCAACAGCGCCGATGACAGCCGCTGCCAGAGGTTTCGGGGCCTCACTCTTTGGGCAGCAGCGCACCCATCATGCGCAGCCGCCCTGCCAGAGAGGTGTACCGCTTCTGAATGTGATTGTTCTGCGTCATCTGCCGGATGATTTCCTCCCGGCCCACCAGCACCACCAGACTCCGCGCACGGGTCAGGGCGGTGTAGAACAGGTTTCTGGTCAAAAGCATGCTGGAGCCGCCCACCACGGGCATAATCACCACCGGGAACTCGCTGCCCTGGCTCTTGTGCACCGACAGGCAGTAGGCCAGATCCAGATTTTCCAGCTGAGCGGACTGGTACACCACTTCCTTTTCCTCATCAAAGAGGACCGTGAGGCAGTGCTCCTCCTCATCCACCGCAGTGATGTAGCCCACGTCGCCGTTGAACACGCCCTTGCCGTCCTCCCAGCCAAGGCGGCTTTCCTTGCGCCACTCAATCTGGTAGTCGTTTTTGGTCTGCATCACCTTGTCCCCAAGGCGGAAGATGGTTTCGCCGTATTTGATAAACGGCTTGTCCGCCGCGGGGGGATTGAGGGCTTCCTGCAGCATGGTGTTGAGCACCAGAACGCCGCACTCGCCCTTTTTCGCCGGTGCCAGCACCTGTATGCTCCGGACGGCGCGGTCCGCAGTTTCATCCTCCGGGAATTTCAAAAACGCGGGCAGCCGTTTGGTCATCAGCTGCACAATGGTCTGGGCCGTCTGGGCAAAGGAATCCTTGCGCTCGAAGAAGAAATCCGTGCCCTTTTCGTTGAGCAGGGGCATTTCTCCGCGGTTGATGCGGTGGGCATTGACCACAATGCGGCTCTGTTCATCCTGCCGGTAGATGTCCGTCAGGCGGCACACAGGCACAATGCCGCTGTCGAGGATATCCCCCAGCACATTGCCCGCGCCCACGCTGGGCAGCTGGTCGGCATCGCCCACCAGAATCAGCTTTGTCCCCGGCTCAATGGCCCGCAGCAGGGAGCGCATCAGCATCAAATCCACCATGGAGGTCTCGTCCACAATCACGCAGTCGCCCTCGATGGGGTTATCCTGATCCCGGGCAAAGGCGCCGTCGTCCCCGCCGTATTCCAGCAGGCGGTGGATGGTCTTCGACTCCACGCCGGTGGCCTATGTCATGCGCTTGGCGGCGCGGCCGGTGGGGGCGCACAGCTTCACCTCCCCATCGCGCGAAAGCAGGGAGATGATGCAGTTGATAATCGTTGTTTTGCCGGTGCCGGGGCCGCCGGTAATCACCACGATCTGGTTTTTCAGGGCCATCTCCATGGCCATGGTGATGGCCTTTCTCTGCTGGGCGGAAAAGTGGATGCCGTGGCGCTTTTCAAACCGGTCGATGTCCTGCTCCGCCTGGGGGTTTTCTTCCCGGGCAAGGGAGGCAATCAGCTCGCACAGGCGCTTGGCCACCTCGCTCTCGGCGCTGTCAAAGGCGGCGAGATACACGCGGATGTCCTCCTCGCCCTCCTCCTGCTTGCAGATGATGTCCCGCCGCAGCATCAGCGTTTTCACCTGCCGGGATACCAGCGCCTCCTCCGTGCGCAGCAGCTGGGCGGTTTTCGTTACCAGCTCCCGCAGGGGCAGATACACATGGCCCATGGAGACGGAGGCCTCCCGCAGCATGTACTTCAGCGCCGACTGGATGCGGAACTCGCTGTCCGCGGCAATGCCGATGGCCATGCCGATGCGGTCCGCCGTCTGAAAGCCCACGCCTTCCAAATCCTCGCAAAGGCGGTAGGGGTTGTTTTTAATCACATCGGCGGTCCTGTCGCCGTACAGCCGGCTGATTTTTACCGACAGGTTGGGGGAAATGCCGTAGGACTGCAGAAACACCATGGATTCCCGCATGGCGTTCTGCTCCTGAAAGTTTTCCGCAATCACCCGCCAGCGCTTGCGCCCCATGCCGGGGACCTCCTGCAGCCGCTCCGGATGCTCGCTGAGGATGGTCAGCGTTTCCTCGCCGAAGGTTTCCACAATCTGCTTGGCGGTGGAAGGGCCCACGCCGCGAATCAGCCCCGAGCCCAGATACCGCTCAATGCCCAGCAGGGTGGTGGGCTTTTTGATTTCACAGCCCGTGCACTTCAGCTGCCGCCCATACTGCGGATGCTCCACCCAGTCGCCATGGAACACGCACTGCTCCCCCGGGGACAGGGCAGGGAGCGTCCCCACCACGGTGATTTCGCTGCGCCCGGCCCGGGCAGTCAGGATAGTATACCCGTTGTCCTCATTGCGATAGATGGTCCCGGTGACACCGGCCTACACATGCTCCAAGGCGGCAGCCTCCTTTTTCGTAAAATCTGTTCCGCATTATACCATGATTCCCCGCAATTGCAAACCGCATCAATCCGGGGAGCGCAGGTTGCATTCCCGCACCAGCTCGATAAAATCACGGGCGCACACAGGCAGATAGGCATCCTTGCGGCTGGCCGCCACCAGATCCAGCGCCATGTCGCAGTCGGCAATGCGGTACACATCGCAACGGCTGGCCCCCTGAAAGCGCCGCAGCAGGGAGGCGCACATAAACGACACGCCGTAGCCGTTGGCCGCCAGAAGGCCCGCGGCACGGATGTTGCTGCTCTCCAGAATGCGCTTTGGCGTGAAATTGATGTTTTTCATCTGCTGATGGATAAACTGCCCCGACCGCTGCTTTCTGCTCTGGATGATGAAAATCTCGTCCTGCAGCAGCTCCAGCGGAATCTCCCCGGGGCCGCCGTCCTCGGGATAAACCGCCTTGTCCTTCACCGGATGGCCCTGGGGCAGCACAGCATAGAACCGGTCATGCTCCAGCAGGGTGTAATCCAGCTGGGGCAGGGGCTCGAACAGATTGTAGATGGCCAGATCGATATCGCCCTGCAGCAGCGCCTTGTCCAGTGATGCGCTGGCATCCTCAATCAGCTCAAAGCGCACATTGGGATGCAGCTTTTTGAATTCCGGCAGCACCCACGGCAGAACATAGCTGCACCGGAAGGGCGGAATGCCCACCCGCAGCCGGGTTACGCCGTTTTCCCGCAGATCGTTCATCTCCAGATCCATGTCCAGCTGAAGCTGCACCAGCTTTTCGGCATAGCTTTTGTACCGCTCGCCGGCATAGGTGAGCATCAGCTTTTTCCCCACCCGGCGGAACAGCGTCAGCCCCACATCCTTTTCCAGCCGCTGGATGTATTTGGTCAGCGTGGGCTGGGTGATAAACAGCTTTTCAGCCGCCGTGGTCAGGCTGCCCTCCCGGGCGATGGTCAGGAAATAGTTCAGCTCGTTGGAATTCATTTTGCCTTATCCTCCGCATAATCCCCTTGGGAAATCCGTCAAAAACGCCGTTTCCGGCCATTTCCTGCGTCATTTGTCTCTATTATACCATAGTTATGCCGGTTTGGAATAGTAATAATGATAAAAATGAATTTCACCCCTTGGGCGGAGATTGTTATACTTTTATCGTAATGAAATCTTTCCTGTATGATAAGGAGGAAGAACCAATGAAAAAGATCCTCGGCATCATTCTGGCAGTATCCATGCTCTTCGGCATGACTGCCACCGCAGAGGGTGTCACCGCCCAGGGCACAGCCATCAGCCCCATCGGCGGCGAAGTGGTGGTTGAAGTGACCGCCGACGCAAACACCATCTACGACGTGAAGGTTATCTCCCACAACGAAACCCCCTCCATCGGCGGCCCCGCTGCGGAGTCTGTGCCCGCAGACATGGTGGAATACAACACCCTGGCCGTTGACGATGTGACCAATGCCACCCTGACCAGCGTGGCCATCCGCGAGGCTGCCAAGAACGCGCTGATTGAAGCCGGCATCGACCCCACCCCCTTCGAGGTAAAGAAGGAACAGGCCGGCGATACCGAGCGCACCGCTGAGGAGCTGAGCTGCGACGTGCTGATTATCGGTGCAGGCGGCGCAGGCCTCACCGCTGCCGTAAAGGCCGCTCAGGAAGGCGCCAACGTCATCGTCCTCGAGCAGATGGCCTTTGTGGGCGGCAACACCCTGAAGGCTACCGGCGGCATGAACGCTGCCTCCACCCACCTGCAGGCCGCTGCCGGCATCACCGACAGCACTGTGGAAACCTTTATTGAAGACACCATGAACGGCGGCCACCAGAAGAACGATCTGGCCCTGGTCACCACCATGGCTGAAAACTCCGCCGAGGCCATTGCATGGCTGGAGGAAATCGGCGCTCCCCTGCCCAAGATTGCCCCCACCGGCGGCACCACCCACAAGTACCTGCACGAGCCGGAAGACGGCAGCGCTGTGGGCAACTTCCTGGTGGAAAAGATGATGGCCGTTTGCGACCAGCTGAACATCAAGCCCATGACCAACACCGAAGCCACCGAGCTGCTGGTGGAGGACGGCAAGGTGGTCGGCGCTGTGGCCCATGACAAGAAGCATGACTACACCATCCGTGCCGGTGCTGTCATCGTTGCCACCGGCGGCTTCGGTGCCAACTTCGACCTGATGTGCTCCTACGATCCTTCCCTCAACGGCGCTGTGACCACCAACCACTCCGGTGCTGACGGCGACGGCATCATCCTGGCCACCGCCATCGGTGCCGATACCGTGGATATGGATCAGATTCAGCTGCACCCCACTGTGCATCAGGAAACCAGCATGCTCATCACCGAGTCCCTGCGTTCTGCCGGTGCTATCCTGATTAATGCCGACGGCGTCCGCTTCACCAACGACATGTCCACCCGCGATGCTGTTTCTCAGGCTGAACTGAAGCAGCCCGGCTCCTTCGCCTGGATCATCTTCGACCAGCGCATCGTTGACCATCAGAAGTCCACGGCCAAGTACATCAACGGCGGCCTCACCGTGACCGCTGATACCTACGAGGGTCTGGCCGAGCAGATGGGCGTTGATCCCGCTGCCTTCGCCGCTTCCATGGAAAAGTGGAACGCTGCCGTGGCAGCCGGTGTGGATGAGGAATTCGGCCGCAACAACGGCATCGACGAGGACCTGTCCCAGGCTCCCTACTACGCCATCAAGGTATCTCCCGGCATCCATCACACCATGGGCGGCCTGAAGATTGATACCGACACCCACGTCATCAACACCGAGGGCAGCATCATCGACGGTCTGTTCGCAGCCGGCGAGGTCACCGGCGGTGTCCATGGCGGCAACCGCATCGGCGGCAACGCAGTGTGCGACATCGTGGTCTTCGGCCGCATTGCCGGCACCAACGCCGCTGCCTATGCCCTGGGCAAGTAATCCCATATTCCGCGCATACAAAGAGCGCCGTCCGAAAGGGCGGCGCTTGTTTTTGTCTGATTAATCTGCCGGAAACCATGTGTTGTATTTTGCCGGATTATCCCGGGGAATGCTGACAAAGCCGTACTCATCCGCCGTTTCTGTAAAGGTGACGGACAGCTCGTGAAGCATGCCGTTTTTCTCCTGCAAAAGCAGCAGTACATTGCCCTTGCATTCGGTCAGATTGCCGTATTCATCAAGGGTGATGTCTCCCGCGGCAGAGATGATTCGCAGAGACTTGGTGCAGTACACCAGCCCGTCGGCAATGGTGGCAAAGCTGCTCATCTCCGGCATGATGGCGGAGGACATGGTCATCACGCTGGTGCCGGTGTACTTTTCCGCCGCATGCAGGGCCAGCAGGGTCACAAGACCGTTCATGGTCTCCGGCACATCCTTTTCCCCGACCTCCACATGGATGACCCGGCTGCCGTCGCTCCTGACCGTGACCTGTACGCCGTCCCCCAATGATGCTTCCATTTGCTTGACGGCTGCCCGAAGCACCGGCAAAAGCGCATCGGACCAAATCCGCGGCCGCAGGATGGAGAACTTGCCCGGATAGGTTTCGTACTGCCGGACGATGAAGCCGCTCTCATAGGCGGTGGTCTCGGAGGCGAAGGTCACCACCGTAAAGCCGCTGCGCAGGGTGGTGCCGTCCTTCATGGGCGTTTCCATCACCAGCTCCCGCACGGAATCGTTCAGGTCCTGCCGGTGGGTGAGTGTTGCATGCTTGAAGGCCACGTCATCCAGCGCGAATTCCGCATCCACCTGCAGGGCCACGTTGGTGGTGGAAAACAGCAGCGTCTGCTGGGCATCAAAGCAATCCGCCAGGGGGGTGTCTGCCATCGCGGGCAGGGCGCAGGCCAGCATCAGCATAGCCAAAAGCATCGACAATGCTTTTCTGAATTTCACGGGAATCCCTCCTTTGTTGTATCCGGTTGATATTCACTCCATTATTGCACTGGTGAACTGTCGTTTTCTCTGCTATAATCAATATACCGAAAGCGAATGGAAAAATCAACCAATCAAACCATATTCTCCGAATCACGGCCTGAAAAAGGCTTGATTGATATCATCCAACCTGTGAAGGAGGAAAACACAATGAAGAAGCTTGTATCTGTTCTGCTGGCCGTTATGATGCTGCTGTGCACTGTGGCTGCCGTGGCTGAGGGCGTTCCCGGCGTATGGTATCTCAACACCATCAGTGCTTCCGGTGCAGCCATGAACCCGGGTGACCTGGGCATGGAAATGTCCTTTGACCTGAAGGAAGACGGCACCGGTGCCGCCACCGTCATGGGCGAATCTGCCGACTGCAGCTGGGCCGAGGCTGACGGCAAGGTAACCGTGACCATCGGCGATTCCGTACAGGAATTCACCGTTGACGGCGATACCCTTGTCATGGAAGAGGAAGGCACTTCCCTGATTTTCACCCACGAGCCCCCCGCCGCCGCTTTCGTGCCTGCCGAAAAGGTAAGCACCGATGACATCACCGCCTTCAACGGCACCTGGACCATGTGCAAGATGGGCTTTGGCGGCATGTATATCGATCTGGCCACGGCCGACCCCGCTGAGCTGAAGGACATGTTCGGCGAAGACATGACCATGGTCATCGACAACGGCAATGTCACCATGATGGGCAACGATGACGGCGCCTACGAGCTGAAGGACGGCGAACTGACCAAGACCGTGTCCGTCGGCGACGAAACCATGACCTACGGCATCCAGCTGCTGGCAGACGGCATGGCCCGCTGCGAGCTGATGGGCATTGAGCTTTTCTTCGTCAAGTAATTGACCGACAATCAGAGTGGCTTCGGCCACTCTTTTTTTGTTGCGTTCCATTGCCTTTGCCGTGACGGAGAAGGTTGAAACAGGGGCTGTGAAAATCAATCACAGCCCCTGCGCTTATCTGTTCAATTGCTTACTCTGCCGCAGGTGCATCGGCCTCTGCGGGGGTGCCGGCAGGCTGCTTGCCCACCAGACCGCCGGTGGTCACATCCTTCAGCATCTGAGGAATGTCAAGGCCCACGCTTTCCTTCACAGCCTCGAAGGTCTGCAGCATGGTACCGGCGGTGTCCCTTGCCATGCGGGTGGCGCCGCCTTCGCCGAACATGATAATCTTCTCCGTCTTGCTCAGCGGCTCGGATACGCTGCGGGCAATCTCGGGCAGCTTGTCAACCACCATTTCCAGCATGGCGGCCTGACCGTACAGCTTCATAGCCTCCGCCTTCAGGCGGATGGCCTCGGCTTCCGCTTCACCCTTGCGGCGGATGGCTTCCGCCTCGCGCTCGGCCTGATACAAATCAGCATCAGCCTTGGCCTGACGCTCATAGCGGTCCGCCTCGGCCTGTGCCATGCGGGCATCCTTTTCGGCGTTGGCCTTCTCGCGGATTTCCACATTCAGCCGCTCACGCTCGATTTCAACCTGCTGGCGCTGCAGCTCGGTCTGCTTCTGCAGCTTGGTCAGCTCGGCCGCGGCATGCTCTGTCTCAAACTTTTTGCGGATGGATTCCTTCTCGATGTCATACGCCTGGTCGGCCTGTGCGCGCTTCTGGTCCTGCTCAATCTTGTAGGCCGCCTTCTGAATCTCCAGATTCTTGTTCTGCTCGGCGATGATGGCCTCGGCCTCCACCTTTGCCTGATTCTGCTCCTGCATGGCCTTGGCGCGGGCGATTTCGGCATCGCGCTCCTTGGTGACCACGTTCTGGACGGCCATGGTATCCACCACCTTGCCATCCACATCGGCGAAGTTCTGGATGGTCAGGTTGATGATTTCCAGACCCATGTTGCTCATGTCGGTCATGGCGGCCTTGATGGATTCCTGCGCGAACTTGTCGCGGTTCTGCACCAGCTCCGCGATGGTCATCTGGCCGATGATTTCGCGCATGTTGCCTTCCAGCACATCCTTGGCGAGGGTCTTAATCTGCTCGGCATCGTAGTGCAGCAGCTGCTCTGCGGCGGTGGCGATGGCGATGTCATCCGAACCGATTTTGATGTTGGCCACCGCATCCACAAACACCGGGATGTATTCCTTGGTGGGCACCGGCTGGGCCGTGCGGATATCCACCTGCATCAGGCACATATCCAGCTTGTCCACCCGCTCCAGCGCCGGGATGAAGAAGGTTGCGCCGCCGCGGATGATGCGGTAGCCGAAGCGCTTGCTCTGCACGGTGCCGTCATGGTTGCGCACCTTGTAATTGCGCCGCACCAGACCGGAAATAATCAGCGCGTTATCCGGCGGGGCGATTTTGTACCGGGGCATGAATTTGATGAGGATGATGAGCACAACCAGCCCCAGCAGCACCCACATCCAATTGTGGGACAGGAAATACAGAAAAGAATTGCCGTCCATGGATAGTCCTCCTTGTATTCGGTTTTTTGCTATTTCTATTGTAGCACCTCCGGCGGCTGCAGTCAATCAAAATCAGCCTGTTTCTCTGCAATACATACAAAAAACGCTCCCTTGCGGGAGCGTGTCGGTCGGTCATTTGGTTATAAAGGTTCATTCAAGCTTCGTAGTCGAAAATGGCTTTCTTTTCCAGCTTATTTCCGTAACTGTTTTTCCACTCGGCATGGGCAGGGCAAGCATCATAAGCCGGCAGGGCTTCTCGGGTCATGGTCATGCGAATCAGTAAATCATAGCGATTGTCGCGATCCACGCAGTTGGTTATCAGCTCTACCTGTTCTACGCCGTCGATGGACAGTGTTTTATCAAAGATTTTCTCTATGTCAGGCAGCATCGCCTGCCAATCTGTTTGTTTTACCTCGGGTTTAAACTTGCACAGAATACAATGCTTCATTACTTGGTGAACTCCGCGATCAACTCAGCGATTCGCTCCTGGCAGCCACCGCAATGGGTCCCGGCGCCGGTGGCTTCACCCACAGCCTCTACCGTGGTTGCGCCTGCTTCCACAGCAGCCTTTATCTGTCCTACGTTCACGTCAGCGCAGAAGCACACAGTTTCTTCCATATCCAATGGAATCGCCTCCTTCTCATCATTTTCCGGTCACTCCCTGTGACCTTTTCTTTCTCTCTCTTTCTGGCTTTATTGTAGCATAAGTGAGCGGGGAATGCAAGGGGTTTTATATAAATTTCGGTCAATTATTTACTATTTAAGCCATCCAAAGTCACTTGAGTTCGTCAAAGGGACTTCAGTGTCCTTATAGTTGGTAGGTATACCTGAAAGTGGCAAGACATATTCTGCATAACTATCAGGCTATACATACACAACTATTTTATCGCAATATTTAAAAGCATCGAAGGCTATTTTATTTACGCTCTTAGGAATCATTATTTCTTCCAAATTTGTACAATGTTCAAATGCGCGCCATCCAATAGTAGTAACATTGCACGGAACGTTCACACTTGTTAAGGTACTACAGTTAGCAAAGGCTCTATCTCCTATCTATATTAAGCTATTTGGCATTTTTACGCTTATGAGGTATACACAATTTTCAAACGCACTTTTCCCAATCGCCTTCACACCTTGAGGAATTTCAATTCTTTTCAGTTCACGACAGCTATAAAAAAGCTATTCTTCAATGATTTCGATGTTAGCAGAAAGACGAATCGTTTGAAGATCATAGCATCCCAAAAAAGCACCTTTACAGATTTTTTTAACGCTATTAGGCATTTCTATCGACTTTAAGTCACCATTGCAAGAAAATGCATACTCGCCAATAACTTCAACATTTTTAGGTATGGAATAAGACTTTTTTGTTGAACCTAGCAGATAGCTAATCATTCTGCTATCTTTTTTTGAAATAAGCACTCCACTCTTCACAAGATAGTGCTCTTGTTTGCTATTTATTTTAACATCAACTTTGTTGCATCCATAAAATGGATTTATCCCAATGGTTTCTACGCTCTCTGGCAGATTAATCTTAGATAGTCTATTGCAAAATATGAATGCCTTTTCTCCAATTGTTTTTACAGTATTAGGCAGAATAATGCTTGATAATCTTTCATTATAAGCAAAAGCCCAATCACCAATTGTCACAATTCCATCCGGCACTTCATATGTTTTATTATCTTTCCATGCCGGATACGAAATCAGTCTTTTATCCGGTTTTGAGAATAAAACGCCATCGATAACAGCAAGCGCAGGATGTTGTGCGGATATGCTAAATCGAACATTCTTGCAGTCAACAAACGGATTTCCATTTATCTAACTTACCGAATCCGGAATAATTAATATATCCAATGATTTACAATCTGAAAAAGCAGCGCTATTTATAGTTGTAACAAGATATCCTTCTACTGTTGATGGTATTTCAAAATTAACGCACCGCGTATCTCGAACTTTTACAAGTTCTGCTGTTCCACTCTAAAATAGTTTAAACTCCATTCCATTATGAACGAATGACGCTTTAACAACATTGTCTGCTAAACAAACGGAAGACAATATCAGGATGGAGAAAACTACAATTGTACATGTTGCGATGAGATGTTTTTTCATTATTTCTCTCTCCTTAACGCAATTACTTGTTTATTTATTAATATAATATCATATTAATTTACAAAAGTAAAACACTTTCACTCCAACATCTATTGGACTGTATAAACCTTTTGTTTATCAATCAATAATTCTGCTTCTTAAAAACTTATACTAGACAAATCAAATATCACAATAAAAAAGACTGCCCTCATTCCCGAGAGCAGTCCTCCGAGGCGTTGCGGAGCCTCAAGCCTTCATGAATCAGTCATCCACGCCGACCATCACGGAAGTAGCCTTCACGATGGCATAAGCAGTCTTGCCGACCTCCAGGCCCAGTTCCTTGATGGAGACCATGGAGATGGTGGAGCTGATGACGTTGCCGGCGCCGATGTCAATCTTGACGATGCCGTTCACGGCACCCTCTTCGATGGCCACAACGGTGCCCTTCAGCTGATTGCGTGCGCTGATTTTCATTTTGGGGTACACTCCTTTTTTGATATTCGGAAGGATGATGTCTGCCCGCACCATGCCGCGTTTTTCATCGGCACCGATGCAGGGACGGCTGCAGCGCCTTCCCGCGTGCGAAAGGATGCTTCCCCCTGCATCATCCCGAATGTTTCATCGGCATAAAACAGGTATGAACTCATAATCCTTCCGATGGATATTATATATGGCATGGTGCGGGAAAGTCAATCGGGGTCAGAAGTGCAGGGAATGCGGGAGCGAATATCGTTTGACCAATCCGGCATCATCAAAGTATTACCCTGCTCAAGGGTTTTGACAGGCAGGTTTCAAAAAGAGCAGAACACCAGCAAAAACAAAAACCCCGCAACCCCTTGCTGTACAAGGAATTGCGGGAAATAAAAAATGGAGCTGATGGGCGGATTTGAACCGCCGACCTCATCCTTACCAAGGATGCGCTCTACCTACTGAGCTACATCAGCACATTGCATCGGCAACACAGATAATATAGCATAGTTTCAGAGAAATTGCAATACCCTTTTTGAAATTTTTTCAAACTTTTTTGAATCTTTTTGTTTGCGGGGGATTTGAGCGCAAAAACAGGACCGCTCCACACACTCGGGAGCGGTCCTGAGAAGGGACTGATTAGTTCTCCAGGGCCTTCAGGTCCTTGGTGACGGAAGCTTCGGCAATCCAGGCGGCAACCTTGGCTTCGTATTCGGCTTCCTGCTTGGTGGTCAGCACCTCGGGCTCCAGTTCGGCGCGGACTTCGTCCAGGGCCACGGGGCCTTCGGCAACATCGCTGACGTACTTGATGAGGTAGTAGCCGTATGCACCGGCGGTGCGGGGAGATACATCACCCACATTGGCCAGGGCCATGGCGGCATCCACGAAGGGCTTGTCAAAGCCGGTCATGTCGGCGCAGACAGCGTAGCCGGTTTCAGCGGTGGCGCGGCCGGCCATCATGCCGGGATCCTCGTTGTAGATGGCGGTCAGGTCAGCCCAGTCGGCACCGGCGGCCAGCTGTGCTTCGATGTCATCCACAATGGGGTCCAGATGGGTCAGGGCCTGTGCGGTGGCGGCGGCAACCTGCTCCTCGTAGAAGGCAACTTCGGCCTTGGCCTGTGCCAGCTCCTTCAGCAGCTCGGCGGCTTCGGGGGACACATCATCGCCGAAGGTGGTTTCGCCCACGGTCACAACGGCATCCACAGGCACGCTGATGACCGGCACGTTGGTGGGGGTGGGTTCGGCGGTGGGTTCAGCAGTAGGCTCGGCAGTAGGTTCTGCGGTGGGCTCTGCGGTGGGA
>JAUNDF010000096.1 GCA_030526225.1 Clostridia bacterium | reverse complement strand
GCCCTCGATATCCGGGTTGGTCGCCAGGATGACCTCCTTGATCTCCTCACTGCCCACGCGCGCAAGCAGCTCCCTGATGCGGATGTCCTCCGGGCCGATGCCCTCCATCGGGGAAATCGTGCCGTGGAGCACATGGTAGGTGCCCTTGAAATCGCGCATGCGCTCCATCGCGGCCACGTCGCGCGGATCACGCACGACGCAGAGCACGCCGTTGTGACGGCGCTCGTCCGCGCAGATCGGGCAGGGATCCTCCACCGTGTAATTGCCGCAGCAGGAGCAGTACTTGACCGCCTTGCGGCCCTGCCAGATCGCGCTGGCCAGCTCGTGCACCTGATCCTCCGGCAGCGAGACGATGTGATACGCCAGCCGCAGCGCGGATTTTGCGCCGATGCCCGGCAGCCGGGAAAGCTGCTGCGCCATTTTGGCGATGGGTTCAATCTGTCCAGCCATGATTAAAACATGCCGCCCATGCCGCCGCCGAGCTTGTTCATCTCAGCCTCACGGGTCTCTTCGCCCTTCTTGAGCGCATCGTTGACCGCCGCCAGAATCATGTCCTGAAGCATCTCGACATCGTCCGGATCGACCGCGTCGGGCTGGATGGTCAGCGAGAGCAGCTGGCGCTTGCCGCTCACCTTGCAGGCGACAGCGCCGCCGCCGGCCGTGCCCTCGTACTCGCGCGCATCAAGCTCCTGCTGCATCTGCATCATCTGCTGCTGCATCTTCTGCGCCTGGCGCATGAGCTGCTGCATATTGCCGCCCGGAATGCCGGGGAAACCGCCTCTAGCCATGGTAAATTCCTCCTGAAAATCAAAATCGTCATGATCGATTATACACCATCCGGGCAAAATTGAAAAGACGAAAATCATCTTCCCGCGAAAAAGCGGCGGTCTGTGTCCACTCCCACTTCCGAACGGCTTAACAAAATCAAGTCTTTCGGTGCTCGTTGTACGCTTTTCGCGATTCCCTCATCAATCAAATAGGCAAAGTCAGCGCGTGGAAAACGTGACGAAAACTGTCAGGATATGCGGCGCAGGCGCGGTCACACTAGTCGTGAACCGATTGGAGGTGAAAAAGACATGGCGAGCAACGGCAACAGCAATCAGATCAACGTGCCGCAGGCCAAGAACGCGCTCAACAACATGAAGTATGAGATTGCGCGCGAGCTGGGCGTCAACCTCAAGCAGGGCTATAACGGCGACCTGACCTCCCGCGAAGCGGGCTACGTCGGCGGCTATATGGTCAAGCCTCTTTGACCCGGACGAAGAGCTGCGAGCTGCCTGATCGCCGATTTTCCCGTAACAAGGCTGATCGTAAGCCTTAGGACATCACCTTCCACCTTCACATCAATCCTGTCGATGCAGTATTTGATGAACTCCTCCGTGATCATCTCCGGGCTGTCAATTCCAGACAGCTTCATCAGCGACTCACGGATTTCCTCCACCTTGCCGGCAATGTTGTTTTCTCTCTCCAGTTCGTTTTCCAAACTGGCAATCCGGATTCTCTTTTCCTCCAGTTCCGACGAAATCGACTCGTTCATTGCCAGAAAATCCTGATCCGTGATGGATCCCATCACATTATACTCGAGCAGCTTGCTTCTCTTCTTTTCCAGCGCCTCCATTTCTTTTTTGGCCGCCTCGATTTGTCTGCCTGTCTCATTGTTGCTGATCAGCGTTTGAAACGCTTCTACATACAAATCCACACATTCCTCGACGTTAAACTTGTCCCCTCTGAATGTCTCGTAGAGTACCGTCTTCAGTTCGCTCTCGTAGATGTACCGTGACGGACATGAAGCTGCCCCATGTTCGATTTTTCCGGCGCACACCCATGAGCTGTTCGCCACGCCCGCATTCGTTTTGGACATTTTCCGATGGTACAGCCTGCCGCAATGCTCACAGTACAGCTTTCCTGTCATCAAGTTCGGCCGGTTGCACTTGTTCTGCCTCTGCTTGACATCCAAACTCCGCACAGCCAGCACAGCGTTGGCTTTCTCCCAAAGCTCCTCGCTGACAATCGCCGGCACAATGCTCTCATCCTTGAACATCACCCATTCCGCTTCCGGCTTAAACACCATTTTCTTGGAGAACATGTCCTCAACCGTCACCTTGTTCCCGCAGAAGTATCCCTTGTATTTCGGATTCCTGATGATATGCGCCATCGTCGCATGCGACAGCTTGTTGCCATTGTGATTGCGAAATCCATCATTGTACAGGATTTGCTCAATCTGCTTCATGCTGTATTGGTCTGTCGCATACAGCTCAAAGAGCTTTCTGATCGCAGGAGCCTCTTTTTCGTCAATCATCAGCTTCCCGTCTTTTTTGCGATACCCGAACATATTGTCGAATCCAAAGACGGTTCCCTTTTTGATCGCTTCATGAAGTCCGAACTTCACAGACTCTGACTTTTTCGCAGACTCGTCCTGAGCCAGAGCAGAGAAAATCGAAAGCCGAAGCTCTCCGTCCTTGTCAAGATTCAGGATACCATCCGTATCAAACCAGATGCCGACACCCACTTCAAGGAGCTTCCTCGAAAACATCAGGCTATCCAGCGTATTTCTAGCAAAGCGCGAAACCGCTTTTGTCACAATAAGATCGAACTTACCGGTCTGCGCATCCTCAACCATTCTGTTGAATTGCACCCTGGCCTTCACAGAAGTGCCTGAAATGCCGTTATCAACATATTCGCCGACAAATGTCCACGCCGGAATGCTCTGGATCTTTTTTCGATAGTGCTCAACCTGATTCTCAATGGATGTCGCCTGCTCTGCCGACTTTGTCGATACCCTGCAATACGATACCACACGAAGCGGAATATCCGTGATCGGTTTATGCTGGAGCATCCTGCGGACTTCATACACATTCATAGCTATATCCTCCTGGCTTGATACCGCAATTTTATCATGCCTGCGAAGGACTCTGCAAACTTGCGAGCGAATTGGCAAGTTTTACCGCCATTTTCTGGTATTCCTGCTCCGTAATCAGCCCCATGTCAAGCAGTGTTTTGTTGGCATAATTGAGCCATGCCTGCCTAAACGCAGCATCAAGCCATTCATCCATCTGCTTCACCTCCATCATCTGCATTTTCTTCAGATTTTCCCTGTTTTATCCGCTCATCACCCTAACCCCTTACCGTGATCAACCACGTTCTGGCATCAGAAGGATGCGGCAGAGTCCATCCCTGCCGCACGGCTTCTGATGCCCGTACAGCCTTCGCTGCACGCCGATGTCAGGCAGAAAGCCCTCTGCCCCGTTTTTCATGCTTCGTCCCATTACACGCCGCTGCCGGCCCCAGCGTCATAGCTTCTGTCCGTACCATCTGGCGGTACAGCAAGAAGCTCTCTTCCAGTCCATGAAGAGCCGTGAGGAAGTATCGTTAGCCCCCCGTGCCATCGTCGCGCCCCAGCTTGCCAGGCTGGATTCTGGTCACATAAATCGCTCCGGCCACAAGCCATCGTTGCGCTGCGTACCATGCCGCTCATTCACAGGGTTTTGTACATGCAATGAAGTGTATAGATTTGTCAAGGAGCTCGAGGATAAAACCCTCTTCACAATCGTCGGGAAACGACGGTTTTTAAACCCATTTTCACATGACTGCTTCAAAAAACATATTCATTTCATATTTTGATTCCAAATATGATATGTTCATTCAATGTTAATATAGTGAGACTATCCATCTTGTTCCGTCAATAGATAGAAAACCAGACGTTTTATCAACGACAGGCATTGTTTCTGTCCCCATGTCTTCTGTACCAAGCCTTTTGAATACGTTTTTTTGCTCCAACGCTCGACTTTCTTACCCCTTGAATCGAAACACCTTCTATCTGGCTGATCTCTCTTAATGTCATTTTCTCAACTGCATACATCCAAAGGCGACGGTATTGCTTTTCGGATGTATATGTCTGAGCCAGCAAGAGAACCTCATCCGGTCGAAACTGCAAGTATGTTTCCTTCGGCTCCTCTTGAGGAATATAGTCCATCGTCTCCCAAAGCGCTGTATGTCCAATTCTGGAATTCTTCAGACTATTGGCTTCAATCCATTCTTTCCATTTATTGAACTCCTCTTCACTTTCAAAATCTTCAGGGTTCAAAACTACGGTATCCTTCACGCCAGAATATACAATTCCTTTTTTCGGATCGTCATATCTTCTATTTACGTTTTTGTTTTCTTTCCTCATTAAAAACCACACTCCCATTTTGTCGTTTACATCGAACAAAATGAAGGAGTGTGGCGGTGATCGACATTTTTCTGTTTTTGTTCTTTCCTGTACTGTGAATCTCAGTACACACAGACCGGTAGACTCTTCCCCTTGTGTGCAATGAAATTCATATTCAACGGCTGGAATTCTTGTTTCATCATAGCTTTATAAACAAACAATATCCATTACAGTACACATTCTATTTCCGTCTCAGGGAATTCTCCATGTATGACCGGCAGGTTACAATTCCCACGAGGTGAATTACAAATGACCGATTGTGTGCATCTGCTTGGATATTCTGTGCGAAACTCCCGCACTCAGCTTGGACTCACTCAAGGAGACGCCGCTGAGCGGGCAGGACTGAACATCAAAACTGTACTTAACATTGAAAACTTCAAAGGTAACCCCAAGTTTGAAAGCGTTCATCCGCTCATACGGGCACTGAATATCGATCCCAATACCATCTTCTATCCTGAAATCTATGATAATGATGGAACAATTCACGAAATGCAAGTATTAATGTCACAATGCAGTGAACAAGAGCGTCGGCTTCTTCATGTCTGCAAAGCTGTATTGTCAGGGATCTCCTCTGACACTTTCATCGTGACCAAATAACCAGAGAGCCTGCATTGCTGCCAAGGGATTTCCGTTTACTGTCATTTCATGTATACCTTCAAATGTTAGTGTACAGTATTTGGTTTCAACAGAACGGTCTAACGCCTCTATCATTGAGGCTACTACCGCCGCTCAAATTATTCCGTTGGTCCGTAGCGATCTGTATCGGGTTTGTTACGGAATTTTTTTGCAGGACGAATCTGAATGCACGGGAATTGATTGCATCAGCTTAAGAAGCATGTCCCCGCATGTTTTATCAGTTTGTAAAGCATAAAACCGCACCCTACGCATTGCGGCAGCAGCTTTGGAAGAAACGATTCTCTCTTTTCATTCGCAGATTCCTCAGGGATGAAAGTTGTTAATCTCCAGTTTTTCATGTGTTCCATCCGGATTCAGCACGAACCCTTCCCCGTTGCTCACCTGATAGTCAAAATACCCGCGCCTTGGCAGAGCAAACCGCTCCATGATTGCCATGATCGTCCCGCCGTGGACGATCAGCGCGCAATCCTCCTGAAACGCTTGGTCGCGCAGGTGCTCAAAGGCGCGCACGCAGCGCGCTGCAAACGCATCCCGGCTCTCTCCGCCCGGGAAGGACAGCACACCGCCGGAGTCGATCCACGCCTGATAATCGGAGCGGCCGCTCAGCTCGGCGTAGCTCTTTCCTTCAAAAGCCCCGAAATCGCACTCCCGAAAGCCCGGCACGGGCTGCGGGCGGATGCCGGGATACAGCATGGCCGCCGTCTCAATGCACCGTCGCATGGGGCTTGCAAACACGCGCGATACAGGCGGATAGCGGCCCAGGCGCAGCGCCTCCCGACCCGCTGCGCAGAGCGGCTCGTCCGTTCGGCAGCCGATATAGCGATGCTCCAGGTTTCCCTGCGTCTGCCCGTGGCGGAGGAGCACCCATCTCATTTGATGCGCACCCCGATTCCGCAGACCACGCGCGTCACCTGCTCCGCCGCCTGCGCGACGACGCACAGCGCCCGGCCAACCGCCTCGCGGAAGGCACGCTCCTGCGCCTCCACGGGCACCACGCCCGCGCCGACCTCGTTGGCGACGATTACCGCCTCCGGGTGCGCCGCAACAACGCCTTGCGCAAAGGCGCGCGCATCTTCCCCGCACCGCACGGCATCGCGTACGGCCTCGTGGAAGTCTTCAAGAATCAGCGCGTCCGGGTTCTCCGCGCGCGCCAGCTCGAGCTGCCCCTGATACACGCCGCCGATGTAAAGCTTCATTGCAGCATCCCTCCCATGATGATGACCGCCACCAGGCACAGCTCCGCGGCCTGCACAAGCCAACCCGCCAGATCGCCCGTGATCCCGCCAAACTGACGCTGCGCCATGCGAGCAAAGCCCAGCGCGCACAGCGCCGCCGCCAGCACGCAGGCTGCCGCGAGAACGGGACCTCCGAGGGCGAACCAGAGCGTAATGCACAGCATGGCATACGCTCCGCTGCTCATGCAAACCGCGCGCCGGTGTGCCGCCCTGGCAAAGCCGTCGAGCATCCCGCCGGGACGCGCGCTCTTCATCACGG
>JAUNDF010000095.1:3585-6409 GCA_030526225.1 Clostridia bacterium | reverse complement strand
CGCAATCGTCATGGATACGGCGGGCTTTGATATTTCCTCGGTCACCTCGATGGTCGCTGGAGGCTGCAACGCGGTAATCTTCACGACGGGCAGGGGCACGCCGACGGGCAATGCGATTGTCCCGGTGCTCAAGGTGACGGCAAATGAACGCACCTATCAAATGATGGATGACAACATGGATGTCGACCTGAGCGCAATTATCCGCGGCGAAAAGACCTATCAGGAGATGGGGCGTGAGATGCTGTCCGACATCGAAGCGATGTGCAACGGGAAAATGACCAAGGCGGAAACGTACGGTTTTTCGGACATTGCAGTCGACCATGTCTGCAGATTTGTCTGATCCCCCACGCATTTACAGAAAGCATTCTCGGGAGGCATCCCCGTTGCGGGGATACCTCCCGAGGGTTATTGTATTTTTTCGGATTGATCAGCGGCTCGTAAAAGCGTATTCTCTTGAATGAACCGAAGGTGTTGTTTATACTGTTGTCAGGCGTTGATTTGGGGCATCACGATCGAACTTGGATAGGGAGAAGCAGCCATGAAGGATATGGAACTTGTTTACGCAATCTATCGGAATGGATCATTCTCTAAGGCGGCAGACGAATTGTATATCAGTCAGTCTTCACTGAGCATGGCAATTCAGCGAATTGAAAGCGAAATTGGCGTCCCTTTGTTTGATCGCCGCCAGCATCCGGTCAAGCTCACGCAGGCCGGCCATGAACTGATCAGGTTTTACCAGGACGTCAAGCCGCGCAAAACGGATATGCTTGCCCGAATTCAGGATCTGGCTGAGCTGCGAAGCGGCAGCATCTCTGTGGGGGGCACCCATTATCTGCTCTCCTATGTCTTGCCCCGGACGATCGTCTCATTTACGGCTCAATATCCCAATATGGCGCTGAACCTCATCGAAGTTCCGTCCAACCGCTTTAACGACATGCTCCTCAACTGCGATATTGATCTTTGCATCAAATGCGATCTGGATTCCCCCAAATTGCAATCCATCGGCCATGCATTCTTTGACAAGCTGTTTCTTGCGGTGCCCGCAGAGCAGGTTAAGCCTTTGAACCTCTCATCCAATGCTTTGAATCGGGAACAGATCATCAAGGGGGATTATCATCCTTTCGACCATTATTTCCGCATTGAGGATTTTCCCAAGCTGACCTTTCTACAGCTTTCTCCTGGAAACAGCCTTTATAAACGCAGCGAGGATATTTTCAAGCATTTCC
Organism: Clostridia bacterium; assembly: GCA_030526225.1. GTDB lineage: Bacteria > Bacillota > Clostridia > Christensenellales > Aristaeellaceae > JAUNDF01. The sequence continues at coordinate 5,183 of JAUNDF010000095.1, read as the reverse complement.
AAATCCGTCCCGGGAAAGTGATCCGCTTTAATCAATTTGTGACTACATACATTCTGGCGGGAAATGGATTAGGTTGCACGCTTGCCAGCTCACGGCTCATTACTCAAAACAATCAGCCCAGATTGGTGTATTACGAATTGCCAACGCCGTTGATCATTCGTGATTTCCATTTCACAGTACGAAAAGACGCGTACATTTCAAGGGGCATACAAGCTTTCTGCAGCCTGTTCACGCAATTGGAAAGTGAAGAGGCTGCACAGCAGAAATAGCGCGGCTTTGCCTGGTTCCGATTGACCTCCTTTCGTCGTTTGCTTTCATCACATCACAATATGGCATTCCACGCTTATTTTGATACAAAGCACAAGATAAAACGCCAGACGGGAAATTGGGTGCATGATTCATTTGGATGGGTGCAAAACGAGCAAAGCAAACCGGTTATCAGTTTGGAGGCATTAACAAGTATTCTCATCGTACCGGCGTCCTGAATCCGAATAACCCGATCAAACATATAAGAGATGTTTATAGCATATCAGAAGGTTCGATTTGACTTCCCTCATATTGCGTGGTAGGATCAAATCACATTAGAAATCTACCACGACATCAGGAATTGGGAGGTTATTGACCATGGGTAATCGGGAAATGAGTCGCCGCAGCTTCCTGCGGGGGATGGGCATAAGTTCTCTGGGCATCGGTGCGATGATGCTCACGGGCGGTACGGCATTCGCGGAGGAAAACGGCATCTACAAGCCCGGCACGTATTCCGCTAAGGCGGCTGGTATGGGCAAGGTGACCGTGACCATGACCTTTGATGCCAACAGCATCACCGATGTGGCGTTGGATGTTTCCAAAGAGACGCCGGATATTGGACAGGCTGCGGCTGAGACGCTGCGGCAAGCCATTCTGAACAGCCAGAGCGCAGAGATTGACTGCGTGGCGGGAGCTACAGTCACCAGCGACGCGGTGAAGCAGGCTGCTGCCGCCTGCATCGCGCAGGCCAAGGGTGAAGTGGTCGTCGTGACCGATGAAGATGCTCTTGCCGCCAATGCCGCCGACGCAGCGATGAACGAGTTTCTAGCGGAATCTGTGGCGGAGAAGCAGCCTGTGACCGATTTTGCCGCGGAGCATACCTACGATGTTGTTGTCGTAGGCGCGGGCACAACCGGCCTGCCTGCTGCTGTGTCCGCCTATCAGGCGGGCGCGAAGGTAGCTGTGCTGCAAAAGACAGAAGCCCCTGTGGCTCAGGGCATGCTGGCGGCATGCGTGGTGAAGGATAAATCCACTCAGATCGGCATGAAGCAGTATGTTCACTTCAACCATGCGCTCTACAACTACCGCAACAATATCAAGCTGTGGAACAAGTATGTGGAAAACTCCGAGGAAGCTGTGGACTGGTACCTGAACGAGCTGGAACAAGCCGGGTACACGAACTTCCGCGAGAGCGACAGCCGGGATCACATGTACGACGATGGAAACTGCTATCTGAGGGGTACGCTGTTCCCCGAGTCCATGCAGGGGCCGACGGCAAAGCTGGCTGAGGTCTACGCGAACAAGATTGATTTCTTCTATGAAACGCCTGCCGTGCAGTTGATCCGGGAGGA
>JAUNDF010000095.1:0-3575 GCA_030526225.1 Clostridia bacterium | reverse complement strand
GGTGTAGTGGGCAAGGACAAGGATGGCAACTACATGCGCTTCAACGCTGCCAAGGGAGTCATCCTGGCGACCGGCGATTATATGAATAACGAGGCCATGATTCTGCGCTACAACCCCGACTGTCACAACTTCACCAGAAAGCAGAACAAGAAAACCGGTGACGGTCATCTGATGGGAATGCTTGTAGGCGCGCAGATCGAACGTGGCGTCCACTGCAAGATGATTCACGGTACGGGAATCCTCCGGGAAGAGCCGCTGCTGGCAGTCAACGGCGACGGCGAACGCTTCATCGAGGAGGATATTGAGTATGGCAGAAGGAATACCATCCTCAAGGACATGAAGAATCCGTTCATGTGGCAGATCTTTGATGATGACTATTATGACGATGTCTTTGCGTGGGGCAGCGATCCTACCGTGCCAACCGTGGCCAACGGCACCCGGGAAAAGCTGGCAAACTATATCGAAAAGGGTCAAGTGTTCACTGCCAACACCCTTGAGGAGCTGGCAGCTCTGATGGGCGTGGACGAGGAGAAATTCATGGCGACCATCAAGCGCTATAACGAGCTGTGTGCTGAGGGCTATGACCTGGACTTTGGCAAGGCAAGCAAGTACATGAAGCCCATCGATCGGGCTCCCTTCTATGCCACCAAGCGCGTCTATCAGGTTTCCGCCATCCCTGCCGGACTGCTGGTGAATGAGGACGGCGTCGTGCTGGACAGCGAGGATCAGGTGATTGAGGGCCTGTATGCTGCGGGCAATTGTTCCGGCTGCTTCTATGGCGATGTGGATTATTCTCTGGATACCATGGGCCTGTCCATTGGCCGCTGCATCACCACTGGGTACCTGGCCGGAAAGACGGCAGCGGGCAGGTAAGTCGCGCGGAATTGCCTATAAAAAAGATCGCAACCGGAAAGAGCTCCGGCTGCGATTTTTTTATCCAAGTGGTCTATTGTATCTGTTTTTTCTCATATGAATTCTTGTTAAAACGGCTTAATCCGCGCACAACCTTTTTCGTCCTGACTTTGCCTCGTCCCGTTCAACGTACCTTAAGCAACGCCTCACTTCACTCGGCTTCGCCAAAGCGAAAAATCTGATGCGCTTTGGCGAAGCATTTTAACTGCGAATAGTATCAGAATTCTTGATCTGACGTGAAGTGTTCCCTCGCCGCAAGCAGAAACCGCTTCATGGGCGTGGTCAGTCTGCCCGTATAGGCGAAGCCCACCGGGAAGCGAAAACCCGATAGAAAGGGAACGGCGGTTAGACCGCTGGCGTTGAAGAGATAATCTGGCGCGATGCAAACGCCTCCAAAGGTGGATATATTCATGATCGAATCGCAGAAGCTGTCGGAAAGCCGTTGCTGTTCTCTGGGAAGCTGCTCGGCGAGGCGATCAAACACCGGCCGCAGGGTTGCGTTGGGTGTTCGAGGCAGATAGACGGCTTCTTGCGCTAGATCCTCCGGCTGCAGGCACTGTTTACTGGCAAGCGGACAGTCCGGCTGCATGATGCACAGCAGCTGGGCATCGTAGAGCTTATAGAAATGGAGGCCGGTTCCTTCAATCCACTGCTCATCTGCGAAGTATAGCGCATTCTCTTCAAAAGCGGCTGTGTGAAATTGCTTGGGCGGCTTGGATTTTTGCAGCCTGATGGGTATACCTGGATTCTGTTTGCAAAAAGACGACACCAGGCGGATCATTGCGGACTCGGCGCTGTAGAAGAACACGTGCACGTGCAGCAAGTGTTTAGCGGTAAGCTTTTGGCGAAGGACTTCCTGACCGGTTTCTAATTCAGAGAGGGCGCGCTTGGCATAGGGATAGAATGCGTGACCATACTCTGTCGGTATGATCCTGCCTTTACAATGAAAAAACAGATCAGCGTTCAGCTCGGTCTCCAGCTTTTTGATCTGCTGAGAGACGGCGGGCTGGGAAATGAACAGTTGTTTGGCACATTGCACCATGCTCCCGGTTTCATAAACCTGTACAAAAGTTTGAAGCTGCCTGAGAATCACGGTGTTTTCCTCCATCGTTCTCAAATGAGAACACTGTACATTTTTCAAATCAAAGTATATCACACAAGCTGAAAAACAGCAATCATTCTTGATGGTGAACTCTGCATGCGTGCCGTGAAATCAGTTTACAACCGTCCCACCGAAGTCAATAGAATACTTCCTATGCACCCGGCAAATCAAAACCGGCATGCTGCCGGCGGCATCACCGACAAAGTTCATATGTCATGAAGCTCTGTGCCCGAGAACGACACTGTGCGGAAAGATTTACATAACAAAAAGCCCTGCGGTGCAAGGCTATTCGGGTAAAGAAAAACGCTAACCTTTGTATCAGGATCAACGTCCTTCTATGGTGGGGCATAGGGGAGACTTCTCTCGCACCTCGACGGTGCTCGGTCAGTCGGCTCTGACAGCCCGAAGGGCTGTCATTCACTGCCGGGCCAGATTCGACTCCCGTTTGCCTGGCCAAGAGGCTTTGGCATACAAAAAAACCTCAGCAAACGCTGAGGTTTGGTGGAGCATAGGGGAGTCGAACCCCTGACCTTTTGAATGCCATTCAAACGCGCTACCAACTGCGCTAATGCCCCGCATCAACATTCCGTATTATAGCACGGAAGGAAAGCGGCGTCAAGCAAAAAATGAAGAAAATCGCTTTTGATCGCGCCGGAGGACGCTTCAGTGCGTCCTTCGGGGAGCAAAGCAGCGGAAGGCGCTGCGCGGAAGCTCAAAGGCGGCGGCGATGGCCAGCACAATGGCAAAGGCGGCCTTCAGCGCGGCGGCGCCGCTTGAGCAGGCCAGCGAGACCTCGCCGGTGACCAGGTAGTAGACCGTCCAGTAGATGCCCGCGCCGGGCACGAGCGGGAAGATGCCGGCAATCAGGAACACGGTGGTCGGGCAGCGGCGGCGGACGGCTGCGATTCTGGAGTACAGCGCGACGGCGGCAGCGGCCAGAAAGGTTGCCAGAATGGGAGAAAACGGCGTGAAGTCCGTCAGCAGGCGGTACAGCAGCCAGCCGCCGCCGCCGGTCAGGCCGCATTCGGGGTAGTACTTCTCCGGTGCGCCGAAGAGCAGCGAGAAGGCGACGGAGCCCAGCGCCGCGGCAAGGGTTTCAACCAGAATCCGGGTCACAGCAGCCCACCTCCCGTCATGCTGTGGTAAAGGGCAATGACGACGCCGACGCCCGTCGCGATGCACAGAAAGGTCACCAGCGCGTCCAGCAGCCGCACGGAGCCGGAGATGTAGTCGCCGTCGGCCAGATCGCGGATGCCGTTGGTGAAGGGGATGCCCGGGATCAGCGGGATGATCGCGCCGATGATCATGTGGCTCAGGTCGTCGCCCAGCCCCAGACCATAGAGCGCAACACAGGCGGCGCTGGCCAGCACGCCGCCCAGCACATTGCCGATCATCCGCGACATGTACGGCGCACTGAGCAGCAGGACATAGGCATACAGCAGCAGACCGGCGAGAAAGGAGGCGGCGCTGTCCATGCCGCTTCCGCCGAAGAGGATGCAGAAGCACGCGCTGCCCACGCCGGAGGCCAGAATCTGATGCCAAACCTTCTTGCCCGGCATCT